>JBBRFO010000221.1:0-1530 GCA_038224135.1 Solirubrobacterales bacterium | reverse complement strand
CGGCTCCCGTCGTCGCCCCAGAAGATCGTGCTGCGCTTCGACCAGTACGTGCAACAGCTGCCCGGCTCCGTGCAGCTCTATTCGTCCAGCGGGAGCGTTGGCGTGAAGCGAGTCGTGATCCAAAAGGGTCGCTACCTGACGGCGTGGCTTCCACGCCTGCCGAAGGGCGCGTACACAGTGCGCTGGCACGCGATGTCCGGGGATGGGCACGTCGTGTCGGGTGTGTTCACGTTCGGCGTTCGCGCGCTCGCACCGCCCCCGACCGAGGCGTTCGGTGCATCGGGGCCGACGAGGAGCGAGCACGTCGTGCGCTGGCTGTACTTCCTCGCGCTGGCGTTGCTCGTCGGTGGCCTGGGCTTCAGGCTCCTGGTGCTGCGTGACCGGCTGCCCGCCCGCGCAGAGCAGCGGTTCTACGCCGTGACGGGGATCGGCGCGCTGATGACGCTCAACGTCGGGATCGCAGCGTTCATCCTTCGAGCCGAGGACGCGTTGCAGCTTCCCTTCGGTCGGCTGCTCTACGGCGACCTCTCGCCGATCGCGCGGTCGCGGTTCGGGACGGCGTTCATCGCGATGACGCTCGGCTTCGCGCTCGTGACCGCTCTTCTGTTCCTCGCGTGGCTGACGGACCGCGCCGTCTTACTTTGGCCGGCATTCCTGGTCGGCCTGGCGTTTGCATCGGGGCTCTCGTTGTCGGGCCATTCCGCCGCCGACGCCGGCTCGTCGTGGAAGTCGGCGCTCGCCGATTGGGCGCATCTCTCGGCGGCCTGTCTCTGGATCGGGGGCCTCATCCAGCTCGTGGTCGTCGTTTGGCCATTGATGCCAGACGCGCGGCGGGCGGCGTTCCTGGGGTTCTCGCGGCTCGCGACTGTGTGCGTCGGCGTACTCTTGCTCGCGGGCGTCTACCTCAGCATCCTGCGGCTGCCGCACCTGAATGACCTCTGGACGACCGGATACGGCCGGGTGCTGTTCGTCAAGATCGGGCTTGTCTCGCTCGCCTTTGCGTGGGGTGGGTTGCACAAGCTCGTAGCCGTGCCGGCGGTTGCACGTGGCAGCGAAAGCGCGCTGCCGCGCCTGCGGGGCAGTCTCCTCGGCGAGAGCATGGTCGGCATGGCCGTGCTGTTGGTCGCTGCGGTGCTCGTAGATGCGAAGCCGCCGGTTCAGGCCGCGCCCACGCCGCCTGCGGCGAGTAGCGTTCCCCGCTAGATGCTCTGGTCCAGATCCGGCGGCGCGGGCTTTCTCGGCCTGCACCTTGCTCGACGGCTGCTCGCCGACGGGCATGACGTACGAACTCTCGACGTCGTCCCGCTGGACGACGCCGAGCTCGAGCGCTCCGTCGACGAGCTGCGCGGCGACGTCCGCGATCGCGACGGCGTCGGGAAACTCGTCGCAGGGGCCGTCGTTGTCGTGCACGCGGCGGCGGCGCTCCCGATCCAGGCGGCCCGTGGGTCGATCCGCTCGGTGAACGTCGGTGGAACCGAGAACGTGCTGCGCGCCGCGGACGAAGCCGGCGTCCGTCGCATGGTCTTCATC
>JBBRFO010000220.1:0-1531 GCA_038224135.1 Solirubrobacterales bacterium | reverse complement strand
GGTGCCGGTCATCGACGTCGACGGCGAGATTCGCTGGGACTCGACCACCATCCTGAAGTTCCTCGACGAGCGCTTCCCCGGCCCGGTGCGCTTCCTTCCGAGCGATCCCGCGCTCCAGGCCAAAGCCGAGGAGATCGAGGTCTGGGTCGACGAAGCGCTCATCTTCGCCATCCCGACGGTGATCTACGGCACCTGGGGCGAGGCGCTCAAGGCGGCGCAGGTGACCGCGCGCACCTCGAACTTCGGCCTGCTGCAGAACCTGATGGTGCGCGCAGGCGGCTCCCTGATCATGCACGAGGTCTCGAAGCGCATCCTCGTCAAGCACAAGCAGACCGACGGCCGCGCGTGGCTCGCGCGCGAGATCGATCGCTTCGAGGGCTGGCTCGGCGAAGGCCCCTTCGTCTGCGGCGCCGAGGCCACGCTCGGCGACGTCGCGACGCACGGCGCGCTCACCTGCATCCGCGAGTTCCCCGCCTTCGGCGAGCTGATGGAGCGACCGCGCCTGTCCGCCTGGTACGAGCGCGTCTCCGCGCTGCGCGCGCTCCATCGCGCGCCGGTCGCGAGCGCATAGCCAGCTCCCGCCGTTCGTGATGAGCTGGGCCGATGAAGCGCCCGCACTCCCTGTCGCTCGTGGCCGTGATCGCTGCCACTCTCGGCCTCGGCCTCGGCCTCGGCTGCATCCAGAAGCCGGCCCCCAACGACCCGGCCGCCCCCGGGCCGACCACCGCCGCGCCCGCGCCGACGCCCACGCCGGCCCCGGCGACGATGACCTGCGACGACTTCTGCAACAAGGTGAACACCGTCCCGGGCTGCGCCACCGATCCGGCGAGCATCCCGGCCTGCGCCGAGCTCTGCAAGCAGCTCCAGGCGAGCGCGTGCAAGTCGAAGGAGGAGGCCGCGATGCTGTGCGTCGCCGGCGCCACGCTCAAGTGCAACGGGAAGCAGGCCGATCTCGGCGCTTGCGAGGCGCAGACCAAGGACGCCAACGACTGCTTCAAGACCCTGCCGCCGCCGAAGTAGCGGCTGATTTGGCGCAGGCGTCCATGCCGAGAGAATTGCGCGCACGCCTGGATGGTGCTCGCATGGATCTCCGGGAGTGATGAGCGAGAAACCCGACGACGACGGCCCCGATCCGGCGGCCCGAAAGGGGTTCGCCGAGCGCAGCGAGCGCTCGACCGCGTCGAGCCGGCGCATGCGCGCCGCGGAGCAGAGGGGCACGGTGCTGCTCATCGACGACGACGACAGCGTGCGGCGCAGCGTGCGGCGCATGGTCGAGAGCGACGGCTATCACGTGACGGAGGTCGGCGACGGCGAGGAGGGCCTGCGGCTGCTCCACGAGGGGCTGCGGCCGGCTGCGATCCTGCTCGACGTCTCCATGCCCAAGCTCAACGGCTATCAGTTCCGCATCCGCCAGCTCGGCGCCCCCGAGCTGGCGCGGATCCCGACGATCATCGTCTCCGGCGAGGCCGATCACCCGGACACGACGCGACTGCAGGCCGCCGGCTACGTGAGCAAGCCCTTCTCGCGCAAC
>JBBRFO010000219.1:0-1532 GCA_038224135.1 Solirubrobacterales bacterium | reverse complement strand
CATGACGCCGAACATCTCGGGCGCCAGCAACCGCGTCAGGACGAGGTTGCTCGCGAAGCGCACAGCCTGCGCGCCGAAGTGACCGCCCAGCGCCCAGCCGGCCGTGCCGACGAAGCGGTGCTTGAGCGAGCGGATCGGGATGGGGGGCGCGGTCGGAGTCATCGGCGACCCTGATCAGAACCGGCCAGGAGCGCGCGTCGGTTGATCTGCCTCAGTCGCATCCGAACCTGTCGCCGCCGGGCGCGGAAGAGTGGACCGGCGGCTCCGTGGCCGTCCCGGGCCGATAGAATTCGGGGCCGGCGCGGGTGTAGTTCAATGGCAGAACGGCAGCTTCCCAAGCTTCATACAGGGGTTCGATTCCCCTCACCCGCTCCAACGTGCCCGATGCGCCACCTGGCCTCGACGGGGTTGCGCGCGAAGCGAGCCGGGCTCCGCAGCGGTCCGACAAGGGCCTCTTTTCGTTGGATCGGGAAGCACGCCTGTCGATGAGCATCCGGGCACGCGGCTGTCACGCAGACGTCGGGAAGGCGCGACCGCGCCGAACCCCGGGACGTCGACGATGTGTCCACCCGCGATGCCGACATGGTGCGACCGTCCCTCGTCCTGATTTCCTGCCTGTCCCTCGCCGCACCGCCGGCCGCGAGCGCGGCGGAGCCGAGCGACGATGTCTGGGACTTCAGCGTCGACCTCGACGGCCAGCCGATCGGCCGGCATCGCTTCACCGTCTCGTCGTCGGGCGACGTGCGCCAGGTGGTCAGCGATGCGAGCTTTCAGGTCCGCGTGCTCGGCTTCACCGCCTACCGCTACCGGCACGAGGCAAGCGAGCGCTGGCGCGGCGACTGCCTGACGTCGATCGCGGCCCGGACAGACGACAACGGTACGCCGAGCGAAGTGCGGGTCGAGCCGCGCATCGCCGCCCCGACGCCGCGGGGCGCCGACGCGAAGCCCGACCGCGACGCTTGCCTGATGAGCTTCGCCTACTGGAACCCGGCGATGCGCCTCCAGACGCGCCTGCTCAACGCGCAGACCGGCAAGCTCGAGGTCGTCCAGGTCCGGCGTTTCTCCGAAGACCAGCTGCTGGTGCGCGGACACGCCGTCGCGGCGACGAGCTACCGCATCACCGGCGTGGCCTGGCCCATCGACGTCTGGTACGACGCCGATGGTCGCTGGATCGGCCTCGACACGGTCGTCGCGGGCGGTCGCCACCTGACGTACCGGCTGCCGTAGCGCACGCGACCGGGGCGGCGCAGCGCCGTCTCGCATGACGCCGGAGCCACGCCGCACGACGCTCGCCGCACGTGTCTCGCGCCACGGCGTCGCGATCGGGCTCGCGCTCGCCATCGTCCTCGACACGGCCGGGCAGCTGCTCTGGAAGCGTGCCGCCGTCGGCCTTCCCGAGAGCCTGTCGCCAGCGGTTCTCCTCGCAGCGCTGCTGCACGATCCCTTGCCGCTCGCCGTGCTCGGCGTGTTCTTGCTCCAGCTCGTCAACTGGCTGCTCGTGCTCGAGCGCGCCGAGCTGAGCTGCGCGCAGC
>JBBRFO010000218.1:0-1536 GCA_038224135.1 Solirubrobacterales bacterium | reverse complement strand
CGCTCGCGCAGCGCCGCGACGCCCATCGCAACAGCCAGATAGCTCTTCCCGGTGCCGGCCGGACCTGTCGCGAACACGAGGTCGTACTTGCGGATCGCTTCGACATACCGGCGTTGGTTCTCGGACTGCGGCACGATCCGTTTGCCCGTGACGGTGGTCGCGATGTGATCGCGGAGCTGCTGCGGTGACGCGACCGGCGCGTCCTTCGCCGCACCGATGAGGCGGTCGAGGGCTGGCCTGCGCATGCTGTCGTCGCGGCTGGACAGCGTCCGCATCGCACCGACCAGATCGCCGACCCGCGCCACCGACGCGGGGTCGCCGCTGATGCGCAGCTCGGCGCCGCGCGAGACGATCTTCACGCCGAACTCCCGTTCGATGCGGTCGATGTTCGTCTCGTGGTCGCCAGTGACGAACATCATCTCGTCAGGGTCCGGGATCAGGATCGTGATCTGCTGCGCTTGCGCCACTATGCGCCCGCCCGCTCCTTGAGGACCCGTTGCGCGACGGCGGACACCACGCGTCCTTCGGCGCGATCGCCGAGCTCGGCCCGGACGGCGCTCATGACCTTGCCCATGTCCTTCGGTCCGGCCGCGCCGGTGTCGGCGATCGCCTTGCGCACCGCGACCTCGACCGCGGCCTCGTCGAGCTGCACGGGGAGGTAGCTCGCGATCACGTCGAGCTGCGCCTTCTCGTTGCCCGCGAGCTCGATGCGGCCGCCCTTGGTGAAGGCGTCGATCGAATCGCGCCGCATCTTGATCTGGCGCTTGAGCACGTCCAGCACGAGCTCGTCGGTTAGCTTGTCGGGCGTGTTCTCGCTCAGCCAGGCGGCGCGTCCGGCGTCGTCGACGCCTTTCTTGACGAGGTCGTCGATGGCGGCGCCTCGCCGCACATCCTGCTCCGAGCGCACCGCCGCGAGCACGAAGCGCAGGGTGTCACGCCGCAGGCCGTCACGCGCTTTTACGGCGGTGACGACATCACGGTCGAGACGCGCTTTCAGGGAGCTGGGTGAGGCCGACGCCTCAGCGCTTGCGACGCTTCGCTTCCTTGCGCTTGCGTCGCGCTGCCGGGCGCTCGTAGTACTCACGCCGGCGTGCCTCAGCGAGGATCCCAGCTTGCTGGATCTTTTTGTTGAAACGGCGGAGGGCGGCCTCGAAGGACTCGCCATCGCCGATGATCACTTCGGACATGCGGTCTGTTGGGTCACCCCGCTTTCGGTCATACAAGACGAAGCCGGCGAACCCCGAAGGGCCGCCGACATCGCCCATCATATCGCGCCAGAGCGTTCGCTGTTGGTACAGATGCGCGTAGCTTTACCATCGTGACACCGCTGGCGGCCACGGTCGTCGCCCTCTCGTACCTCGTGGGATCGGTGTCGTTTCCGTACTGGGTGGCCCGGCTTCGGGGCGTCGACCTGCGGACCGTCGGCTCGCGGAAGCTCGGCGGGAGCAACCTTTGGAAGAGTGTCGGCCCGGCCGAAGGCACCGTCGGCGGGCTGCTCGATGCGGCCAAAGGCCTCGCTGCGGTGCTGGTCGCCCG
>JBBRFO010000217.1:0-1576 GCA_038224135.1 Solirubrobacterales bacterium | reverse complement strand
CGGAGAATCGTTCCCGAGCCGTGGGCGACGCGCGGCGCGCTGGCGATCGGGCTGTCGCCGCCGGCGCTGATCGCGGCGACGACGATCGCGCCCGCAGCGACGGTCGCGACGCTGCTCGCCGGCGCGGCGCTGCTGGCGCTGCGCGTGCGCGATGGGGCGCCGGGACGGGTGGCCGGCTGGTCGGCGGCGCTGCTGGCGCTGGTGCCGTGGATCGGCCCGGTCGGCCTGCTGCCGGCGACCGTCGTGGCCGCCGCGCTGTACCGCTGGATGCGCCGGCACCACCGCGGCTGGGCGGCGTTTGCCGCGATGGAGATCGTGCTCCTGTCCGTCGTCGTCTACATCACGATCAACCACCGCCTGTTCGGCGGGCTGACGCCCTACTCGGCGTCGACGCTGGCGCACGCACCGACAGGCGCGCACGGCCTCGAGGGCTACGCCGGCCGCTGGCCGCGGCTGGTCGGCATCTGGATCGATCCGCAGCTGGGCGCGCTGCTCTATGCCCCGGCGCTGGCGCTGACGGGGACGACCGCCCGGCACGCCGTTCGCCGGCACCGCGAGCGGCTGACGCGAGCGTTTCCGCAGGCCGCCGACGCCGAGGCCGCGACGCTGCTGCTGGCGCTGGTCGCCGCTGCAGGAGTGCTGAGCGCCGTGCTGCTGGCGCCGTCGTTCGCGGGCCGCTCACCCGGCGAGCCGCTGGTGGTCGTCCTGCCGCTGCTGGCGGCGCTCGTCGGCCCGTCGCTCTTGCGGTTGCCGCGGGTCGGCGGCGCGCTGGCGCTGGCCGGCGTGCTGCTCACGGTGTGGCTGCTGGCGGCGTCATGGGTCGCCGACGGCGTCGAGGTCTCGCCGATCCACGGGCCCGTGCCGTGGAGCGTCGTCGCGGGTGACGCACCGGCGCGGATTCGCTGACTGCGACCGCGGGATCGACGCCTGCCTGCCGGCTCAGCGCGCGAAGTGGCTGAGGATCTCGGTTGCCGCACTCGACGGATCCAGCCGGCGCTCGACGACCTGATCGAGCAGTGTCTGGAAGGTCTCGTCCTCGGTCAGCCTGGCCTCGAGTTCGCGGCGCAGGCGGAACGTGCAGAGCGACAGGACCTCGCTGCGCAGGTTGCGCCGGCGACGCTCGGACAGCGTGCCCTGCGCCTCGATGAACGCGCGGTGCTTGTCGAGCTGCTCGACGAGCTCGGCGATGCCGATGCCGTGCGCGGCCTGCGTCTTGACGATCGGGACGTGCCATTCGTCGGGACCGCGCATGCCGAGCGACAGCACGCCGCGGATCTCGCGGACCATCGTCTCGGTCAGCGGGTGATCGGCCTTGTTGACGACGATGATGTCCGGGATCTCCATGATGCCCGCCTTCAGCGCCTGGATCGAGTCACCGGATCCGGGCATCAGCACGAGGACGACGGTGTCGGCGTGATCGATGATGTCGACCTCCGCCTGGCCGACGCCGACCGTCTCCAGCAGGATGTCCTGGCGTCCGGCCGCATCCATCAGCAGTGCCGCCTGGAGCGCCGCCTCGCTGAGGCCGCCCAGCGCGCCACGGTTGGCCATGGAGCGGATGAAGACCCCGGGATCG
>JBBRFO010000216.1:0-1583 GCA_038224135.1 Solirubrobacterales bacterium | reverse complement strand
GCGCTGCAGGTCCAGTACGGGCGCGATCAGCCGGCGCGCGTCGGCGTCGCGGCCGAGGCGGGCAGCGATGATCGCAGCGAGCGTCGTCTGGCTGCCGGCGTCGCGCTCGTCCGACAGCGTGCGCGTCGGAATCCCCTTTCGGAGCACGAGCGCGCGCTGGATGTCGGCGTCCGCCGCCGCGTAGTCATTCAGTCGATACGATGCGTCGGCGGCAGTCCGGTACGCGACCTCCAGCGCGGCATTTCTGCCCTCATTTTGTGTCGGGGTGGGATTATTGATCTGCTCGAGACGCCGCACCGACGCGCGAGCGATCTTGCGCACCGCCTCATAATCGCCGTCGGCGTACGGAAGCGCGTAAGCGCCGTAACCTGGGCCTGACGTCGGGTAACCGTAGTAGCCCAGGAATTCGGGCAGATACGCGCGGCCGAAAGAGTTTTCCGGGACGTCGCGGATGGCCAGCGCGACAAACCGCAGATTGGACGCCAACGCGTCCGCCGCTGCCTGGCGATCGCCCGCATCGGCGTCAATCCTCGCGAGGTAGCCGGCGGCCAGCGACAGCACGTTGCCGATCATGCCGGATTCCTTGACCGTTTTTTCCACGCCGAGCGCCGCGCGCAGTTGTTCGCGCGCTTCGGCGACCTCGCCAAGGCTGAACAGCATCAATCCGGCGCCAATATGCACGCCGGTCAGGTTGTTCCAGGCGATCTGGTTGCTTGGATCGAGCCTGACGATCGCTTCCCAGTCGCGCACTTCCTGGCGAGCCATTGCCAGCGCCTTGCGCAGGTGCAGATCGATCCATTCGGCACTCAACAGCGTATCGAGTATCAAGCCCTCGGCCCGCAGTGCCGACATGTCGCCGGGACGCCGCTCGAGCACATGGCGGGTCACCTTGAGCGCGTCGTCGCCAACCTGCCTCAGCTCACCGAGCCGCCCGAGATTCTGGAGTGCGGACATCTGCCACGAAGACGCCTCCGCGTACGCCGTCGCCGCCGGCAGGTCGTCGAGCTTGAGTGCGTCGATGCTGCGGTAGGCTTCGCGCGCCTCGTCCAGCGTCTTGACGGCGGCCCCGTTCTGGCTATCGCTCGCTTGCGCGAAGCCGAGAAAGGTCGCCGCGAGGCCGTAGGCTCACCGCACCTGAATCGACGGCGACGGCGCGCTCATCAGCGGCTTCAGCACGTCCACGGCCCGGCGCCCGAGATCGAGCGCTTCCGGCAGCCTGTTCTGGCTGGACGCCACGCGGGCCTGCGACGTGAGTCCGAGGCCAAACCCAATCGTGGTCGCTTCCGATTGATCGCCTTGGCCGCGCAGCTTGCCGAGGACGCCGACCGCGTCCGACAGGGCTCTCCCGCTCTCGTCGAGACGCGACTGGTTGCGCAGCGCGGCGCCGTAGCGCACCAGCGCGAGCGCACGGTTGCGGTCGGTTTCGACGCTGCGTAGCGCGGGCGGCAGCGCGGCGTAATAGTCGACGGCGCGCTTGGCGAGCGCTGCCACGATGTCGAGACGTCCCAGCGGCTCGAGCTCGAGATAGAAGTCGTCGAGCAGATAGACGACGAGCTTCTCGGCCTCGCCACGCGCGCTTTCGG
>JBBRFO010000215.1:0-1592 GCA_038224135.1 Solirubrobacterales bacterium | reverse complement strand
GACGAGTTCTACGCCACCTTCTACTGCGCGTCGGTCACGCGGTGTGATCCAGGCCGGGCGCCGTCCGGCCGGGGCGACCGCGCACCGACGCTCGCCGAGCAGCGCCTGTGCGACTTCTGGCGCGAGCGCGAGCTCGCGCTGCTCGAACCGCGCCTCGTCGTCACGGTCGGCGGCCTCGCCGCACGACGCCTCATCGGCGCACGCAGCGTCAGCGAATCGGTGGGCCGCCGCTATCAGCTCGGCGACGCGGTCGCGATTCCGCTGCCGCATCCCTCCGGCGCATCGAGCTGGTTGAACGTGCCCGAGAATCGTGCGCGCGTCGCCGACGCCGTCTCGCTGATCAGGGACGAGCTCGCCCAACACTAAGGGCCTATCCCGTTTGAAGGGACCGGGTGGCTGGCGGCGAAGTCGGTCCTCGTCATCGACGAGGAGGTTCGGGGATGGGTCTGGTTGACAGTGACGATGGTTGGCGGATGCCGGACTGGCTGTGGGAGCGGGTCGTGCCGTTGTTGCCGGCTCGGCCGTCGCACCCGTTGGGGTGTCATCGGCCGCGGGTGCCGGACCGCTCAGCAATGGACGCGATCTTGTTGGTGCTGCGAACCGGGATGCAGTGGAACGCGTTGAGGAACACATCGATCTGTTCGTCGAGTGCGGCGCACCGCCGGTTTCAGGAGTGGGAGCAGGCCGGGGTGTTCCACGAGATCTGGCGGCAAGGGCTGCTCGACTACGACGAGGTCGTCGGGATCGATTGGGCCTGGCTGTCGGCCGACGGTGCGCTGGGGAAGGCGCCGCTCGGCGGCGAGAAGACGGGGCCGAATCCGACTGATAGAGCTAAAAAGGGGCGAAACGTTCGGTTCTCTGCGAGGCAGCAGGGGTCCCGATCGGGCTGGCGCATGACGGCGCCAACCGCCACGACTCCAAGCTCCTAGCCGAGACGCTCGACTCGATCCCGATCAACCGGCCGAAGCCGACCAAGACGCGACCGCAGGGGTTGTGCCTCGACCGCGGCTACGACTACGATACCGTGCGCGAGCTCGTCGCCGAACGGAACTACACGCCGCACATCCGCACCCGCGGCGAGGAGATCGAGCTCAAACTCCACACGCCCGGCTGGCGTGCCCGCCGTTGGGTCGTCGAAGCCTGCCACTCATGGCTGAACCGAAACCGGGCACTCCTGATCCGCTGGTCGAAGAAACCCGAGAACCACCTCGCGCTCCTCCAACTCGGCAGCGCCCTGATCGCCTTCAAGAAAGCCCACGCCGCCCGAGCCGCCCTCACCCAAACGGGATAGGCCCTAAGAGGCTCGATCCTGACGGATCATCGCCCGGGTACCCTCAACGGCTGATGCCGACGCAGCCGCCCGCGCCCAAGAATCGCAAGACATTCCTGCGGCTCGTCGGCTCTCTGAAGCCCTACAGAAGGTCGATGATCACCTCGGTCGTGCTCGCGGTCGGGTCGCAGGGCGCCGCCCTGGCCGCGATTCTTCTGACGCGCAGCGTCGTCAACGTCCTCCACCACCACGACCAATTTCACCGGCTCCCCTGGCTTGTCGGTGCCGTGCTCGGACTGGGGCTTACCCGTGCGCTCATGAT
>JBBRFO010000214.1:0-1602 GCA_038224135.1 Solirubrobacterales bacterium | reverse complement strand
CAGTCGACCGCCGCACGCAGTACCTGGGCAAGGCGCGTGAGAACCGGGTCGCCCACGGTCCCGAGTCGCACCCGCCCCGCGATCTCGCCGCGCAGGGCCAGCGCCTGCGTGCGCACCCCCTGGGCGGCTCGAAGCGTGCGCTCAGCCTCCGGCAGCAGGCGTCTGCCCGCTGCAGTCAGCGCCATGCCGCCGGCGCTGCGCTCGAAGAGCGCGACGGCGAGTTCATCCTCGAGCGCCTTGATCTGCGCGGACAGCGCCGGCTGGCTGATGTGCAACCGCTCGGCGGCGCGCGTGAGCTGGCCGAGCTCCGCGACGGCCGAGAACCCCTTCAGCTGGTATAGCTCCATGACAATGACTGAGTCCGCAATGCACTGAATATGCACTGATTGTTGGTGCGGCGCAATAGGACAACGTCGGCTCTTCGACGAGCGTTATGTCCATGATCCAAAAGGGTGATTGGACTGAGCCAGGCCTCGACCCTAACTTGCATGGTGCGACGCACAACTTCGTGCGCACGCCGGAAACAATGCCTTCGGGCCAAGGACGGAATCGCCATGACCAACCATCGCCTCGCCACGCCCCAGTCGGCCGAGCAGTACTTCAACAACAGTCCCTTTGGACAGCTGTACACCCTTGTCGCCGAGTCGTTGGGGCGGGCGGCGAGGGCGGGTCCCGACCGCAGTCCGAAGCGTGCCAATGGCGCAGGCAAGCTTCCGACGAATGGCGTCGCCGCGCCGTCGCTGCTGGACCGGGTCGACGACTGGTTCTGGCGTCTGGGCCAGGCACGGCGCGAGGCTTACCTGGCGACGTCGACCGACATCTTCGAACTCGAGCGGCGCATTGCCGCGCTGGAACGCGGTCCGATTGCCCGCTACTACTGATGCCGGGCCTGCCGGCCTGCGCGGCGAAGCTCGCGCGGCGTCAGAGAAGGCCCTCGAGCAACTGAACGTCGACGAGGGTCCCTTCCGGGAGATTGCCGGCGTCGGCCGGCAGCACGATGAAGCAGTTGGCAAGCGACATCGACGAGAGGATGCCGGACCCTTGGCCTCCCGTCGTCCTTACGGTCGGGCCGTCCTGTCCGGGCGTCAGGATGCCGCGCTGGAATTCGGTACGCCCGGCCATCTTGCTGACCGGCCCGGCCAGCCGCGCCGGAAACGTCGGCACGCCGCTCACCGGGGTCCGACCCTGCAGGACGAGCAGCGCCTCGCGCACGAACTGGTAGAACGTCATCATCACCGACACCGGATTGCCGGGAAGCCCGAAGAAATGCGCGTCGCCGACGCGGCCGTACGCCAGCGGGCGCCCGGGCTTCATCGCGATCTTCCAGAACAGCACGTCGCCGAGCTTTGCCAGCAGGCCACGGACGTAATCGGCCTCGCCGACGGAGACGCCGCCCGACGTGATGACCACGTCGGCCGTCGCGGCGGCCGCGACGAATGCGCGCTCGATCGCCGCGGGGTCGTCGACCACGACCCCGAGGTCCACGACGTCGCAATTGAGCCGCGCCAGCATGCCGTACAGCGTGTAGCGGTTGCTGTCGTAGATTTGACCTTCTTTGGGCGGCGTCCCGATCGAGACGAGCTCATCGCCGGTTGAAAAGAA
>JBBRFO010000213.1:0-1656 GCA_038224135.1 Solirubrobacterales bacterium | reverse complement strand
GAACCGGCCGAAGCCGCTGTCCTTGACTCCGCCGAACGGCATCTGCGGCTCGTCGCCGACGGTCTGGTCGTTGACGTGGACGATGCCCGCCTCGATGCGCTGGGCGAGCGCGAGGCCGCGGTCGGCGTCCTGGGTGATGATGCCCGAGGAGAGGCCGTAGGCGGTTGCGTTCGCCCGCTCGACCGCCTCGTCCGCGCTGTCGACGATCTCGATCGACGCGACGGGCCCGAACGTCTCGTGCCTGGCGAAGTCGCTTTCCGCCGGGATGTCCGTGAGCAGGGTCGCCTGGAAGCACGTGCCGACCGCCTCGCCGCCCGCGAGCAGCTTCGCGCCCTTCCGCACCGCCTCCTCGACGCGGCCGCGGACCAGGTCGAGCGCGCTCTCGTTGATCAGCGGCCCGATGATCGTGTCGTGCTCGTTCGGGTCGCCGACCTTCAGCGTCTTCGTCTTCTCGGCCAGCTTCTTCGTGAACTCGTCCGCGATCCCCCGCTCGACGATGATCTTCCGCGTCGACATGCAGATCTGGCCCTGGTGCAGGAACGCGCCGAACGCGGTCGCGTTCACCGCATAGTCGACGTCGGCGTCGGCGAGGACGATCAGCGGGTTGTAGCCGCCGAGCTCCATCACGACGCGCTTCAGCTGGCGCCCTGCCGCCTCGGCGAGCTTCCGGCCCGTCGTGGTCGAGCCGGTGAAGTTGATCCGGCGGACCGCCGGGTTCTCGACGAGCTCATCGCCAATCGCAGCGGCCTCGCCGGGAGCGTGTGTGATCACGTTCAGCACTCCGGGCAGGAGCCCGGCCTCGGCGAAGATCTCGCCCCAGATCAGCCCGCCGGCGTACGGCGACAGCTCGGACGGCTTCAGCACGACCGCGTTGCCGAGCGCGAGCGGCGCCGCGATCGAGCGGGCGGAGAGGATCAGCGCCGCGTTCCACGGGGCGATCGCGCCGACAACCCCGACGGGACGGCGCAGCCCCATCGAGAATTGCCCGACGTCCGAGGGGATCACCTCGCCGATCGGCGCGTAGGCGAGCGCCGCCGCTTGGCGGAGGAGCCCCGGGACGAAGTGCAGCTGGAACATCGCGAACCCGAACGTCGAGCCCGTCTCGCGCGTCAGCCAGCCCGCGACGTCGTCCGCCCGGCTCTCGAGCACGTCCGCAGCCTTCAGGAAGATCCGCTGCTTCTCCGCGGGCGGCGTCTTCCACCAGCCAGGGAACGCCTCCGCCGCCGCCTCGACCGCGCGGCGCGCGTCGTCGCGCGTGCCCGCCGCGACCCGCGCGACGACGTCGCCGGTGAAGGGGTCGTAGTCGTCGAACGTGGCGCCGCCGGACGCCGGCGTCCAGTCGCCGCCGACGAAGTGGTGGAAGTCGCGAGTTGTCGTCTCCGTTGCACTCATCTTGCGTCTCCTTTTCTCCTAGCCCATGCGGAGCACGGACTTGATCACGCGACCCTCTTCCGCGTCATGGGCCGCCTGCTCGATCTGGTCGAAGTCGTAGAAGGTCATCATCCGCTCGACGGGGAAGCGCCCTTCCTCCCACAGACGGGCGAGCTGTGGCAGGAAGAGCTGCGGGACGGCGTCGCCCTCGACAATGCCGCGGATGGTGCGGCCCCCGATCAGGACGGTGTTGACGTCGAGCGACACCTCCGTGCCAAATGCAGG
>JBBRFO010000212.1:0-1707 GCA_038224135.1 Solirubrobacterales bacterium | reverse complement strand
AACCTGCCGGCCAGCGCCGTGGTGATCCCGGCCAAGCCGATCTACACGCCCGCCAACCCTTATGTCTTCGACCGCACCGACCCCGCGACGTTCAACCAGTCGACGTCGACGACGGTGTACGATTCGCTCGGCAACCCGCTCGCGGCGACCATCTACTACGTCAAGACCGGGGTGCCGACGGTGCCCGACCCGACGCACAAGTGGACCGCCCATGTCTTCGTCGGCGACACCGAGCTGACCCAATCGGGTACGCCCGGCATCGCGATGGAGTTCGACACCGCCGGTGTCCTCACCGTGCCGTCCGCGGCCAGCGTGTTCGACGCCTTCACGCCCGCCGGCGGCGGCGACCCGCAGGTCATCGCGCTGGACCACGGCATCGCCACCACCCAGCAGGCAGGCGCGTTCAACGTCGCGACGATCACCCAGGACGGCTTCCAGACCGGACAGCTTGAGAGCGTCTCGGTAGACCCGTCGGGCAAGCTCCAAGCGAGCTTCTCGAACGGCGAGATCCAGGTGCTCGGCAAGGTCGCGATGGCGATCTTCTCCAACCCGCAGGGGCTGAAGCAGGTCGGCGACGCCAATTACGTCACCACGCCCGAGGCTGGGCCGCCGCTGACCGGCGAGGCCGGCAAGAACGGGCTCGGCCAGGTCCTGTCGGGCAGCCTCGAGCGCTCGAACGTCGACCTGACCGTGGAGCTGGTCGGACTGATCACCGCGCAGCGCAATTTCCAGGCCAATGCCAAGGCGATCGAGACGAGCTCGACGCTGCTCACCACGATCATCAACATCCGCGGGTGACGGCGGTGGTTTTCCTGCTCGTCATTCCGGCGAAGGCCGGAACCCAGTTGCGTTCCAGGCTCCGCAGCTCAAGCTCTTGGGGTAACTGGGTTCCGGCCTTCGCCGGAATGACGGAAGCAAAGCGCGGTCCGCCATGGACCGCCTGATCTACTCCGCACTCACCGCGATGCGCTCGGCCCAGGCCGCGCAGGCGGTGACCGCGAACAATCTCGCCAATGCCCAGACCACCGGCTTCCGCCGCGAGCTGTCGTCGCTGTCGGCACGCTGGCTGGCGGGCGACGAGACGACGCGGGCGCAGGCCGACAGCGTCGTCGCGACCGCCCAGCTCGATGCCGGCCCGTTGACGGTGACCGGCGCGCCGCTCGACCTGGCGCTCGACGGGCGCGGCTGGCTCGCGGTGCAGGCGCGCGACGGTGGCGAAGCCTATTCGCGCCGCGGCGACCTGCGCGTCACCGCGACCGGGCTGCTGGAGACCGGCGACGGGCTGGCGGTGCTCGGCGACGCCGGGCCGATCACCG
Source organism: Solirubrobacterales bacterium (assembly GCA_038224135.1). Classification (GTDB taxonomy): domain Bacteria; phylum Actinomycetota; class Thermoleophilia; order Solirubrobacterales; family Solirubrobacteraceae; genus F1-60-MAGs163. The sequence continues at coordinate 391 of JBBRFO010000212.1, read as the reverse complement.
TGCCGACCGGCACCGCGCTGACCATCGCCGCCGACGGCAGCGTCAGCGCGAGCGGGCTGCCGGTCGGCCGGATCAAGCTGGTCGACGCCCCGCCCGGCACGCTTGCCAAGCGCGGCGACGGCCTGTTCGGCGGCCGCATCCTCGACGCCGACCCGTCCGTCCGGGTGCGCAGCGGCGCACTCGAAGGCAGCAACGTGCGCAGCGCCGACAGCCTCGCCGAGCTGATCGAACAGTCCCGCGGCTTCGACACGTCGGCGAAGCTGATGCGCATGGCCCGCGACATGGACGAGGGCGGCACCCGCCTGATGCGTCTCGACAATTAGGGAGCAGCACCAATGACCTCGGCCCTGCAGATCGCCCGCTCCGGGCTCGACGCGCTCGACGCGCGGAT
>JBBRFO010000211.1:0-1739 GCA_038224135.1 Solirubrobacterales bacterium | reverse complement strand
GGCATCGTGCCGCTGGAGGGCCAGTCGCTCAGCGACGCCATAACCGGCTATTTCGAAGGCTCGGAGCAGCTGCCGACGCTCGTCAAGGTCGCCATCGGCGGCAGTGCCGAGGCCGGCTGGATCGCCGGCGGCATCCTTGTCCAGCACCTCGCGCGCAGCGAGATCGGCAGCGAGCGCCTGTCGGTCGCCATCGAGGAGGGCCGCGCCCACCCGGACTGGGAGCATGTCATGGCGCTCGCCTCGACCGTATCCGACGACGAGCTCACCGACCCCGGACTAACCGCAGAGACGCTGTTGTGGCGACTGTTCCACGTGGAACAGGTTCGCGTGGTCGAAGGCCCGGTGCCAGGCCGCGGCTGCCGCTGCTCGCCTGCCCATATCGCGATGGTGCTCGGCAAGTTCCCCGAGGCCGAGCGGGCAGAGATGCGCGGCGACGACGGCAAAGTCCGGGTCGACTGCGAGTTCTGTGCGCGGACCTGGGTGATCGACGTATAGACCGGTCACGTCGTCATTCCGGCGAAGGCCGGAACCCAGTTGCTTCACAAACCCTGAGTTCAGAGCCTCGGACGCAACTGGGTTCCGGCCTTCGCCGGAATGACGAACAGAGTTCGTCTAGAAGTGGAAGACCAGCGCCGCCGACGGACGGATGCTGCGCAGGTCGTAGGTGTCCGCCGCCAGCCGCAGGCGCACGCCCGAATTGCCGGTCAGGCCGCCCAGCCCGATGCTCTTCGGGCCAACCTCGACGCCGACGCCGTAGATCTCGTTGCGGTCGTTGCGGAAGCCGCGACGGCCCTCGATCCAGCGGTAGCCGGCACGGGCGTAGATCAGGCCGCTCTCACCGGCACGGAAGCCGACGCGACCGGTCGCGCCATATTCCCAGTCGATGTCCTGGAAGCCCTTGGAACCCTGACCCTCGACGCCGACGACGAGCGGCCCGAGCGGAACGTTGACACCCGCGAACACGTCGATGAGCGGCGCACGGGCACTGCCGCGCTGGTTGAAGACGCCCTCGTTCCGCTTGCTGTCGAAGTCGTGGTAGCCGCCGCCGACGCCGAAGTACGGCTCGATCCCGAAGGCGCGAGTGCCGTCGGGGGCAGTGGCGGTGGTGGCATCCTGCGCTGCGACCGGCGCAGCGATGACGGCCGCGCCAAGCGCGGCGGCAATGACGAACGTACGCATAAGCTACTCTTTCTACTGTGGAACGAGAAACGGGCCCGGGTCCGCACATCTGCCGCCGGGGCCTCGTGCGCATCAATTCGCAGGTGCAGCAAAGGGGCCATCAACGGGGACGTTTTCGCTGCCCGTGGCCCTATGGCCACAGCCGTTTCAGTGGCGCGACGCGAAACGATACGGGGCATGTCGAGGCCGCGCCGCTCACTCCGCCAGATTGCTTCCGGGGGAGCCTCTAAGCCGCCACCCGCTCCCGCACCCCCGGGTTCGTGAACGCCATCCGCCCGTCGTCGACCTTGCCGTAGCGGATGGTCATCACGTCCTTCATGTAATTCTGGTCGACCCGCCACGGCTTCTCGACACCCTGCTTCGGGAACCGCGCGACGCCGCGGGCGACATAGCCGCTTGAAAAATCGAGGAACGGCGCCGGGTCGACCGCCGCGCCGCCGCGGACGGGCGTGCACTGGCGCATGCCTTTGGCGTCCATCGCGTTGAGCAGGCGGCAGGCGTACTCGCTGGTCAGGTCGGCCTTCAGCGTCCACGAAGCGTTGGTGTAGCCGAACACCGAC
>JBBRFO010000210.1:0-1793 GCA_038224135.1 Solirubrobacterales bacterium | reverse complement strand
GACGCGCCGGCTTGTCCGCTGGCCGCCGGTGCCGCCTACCCGCTGCGCGCTGCGGCGGAGGCCAAGGGCTCGACCGATTTCATGCCGTTGTGGAGCGGCCAGGCACCGTCGCTGGCGCGGGAGATGCCGGCGGGCGAGCTGATCGCTGTCCTGGCAAGCGAAACCGACGCCGCTCTCAGGCGCGCGCGGGGCTAACTAATCGCTCGCATTCTCCACGATCCACGCCGCGTAAGCCGGATGAACGTGCTCGACGGGCTTCCCTCGACCAGGGCGCGCGCGCCAGCTTCGTCGCGGTTGGTGACGGTCGTGACGACGGCGATGGGTTTCATTTTCCCTGCCCTTCGGTCCGTTCGGCTGGCACCACGACGACCTGCTTGAGCTCGCTGTCCGCGATCACCGACAGCGTCGTGTCGGCGCCGATGCTCCCGCCGCCCAGCAGGCGCACCAGGTCGTCGGCGCCGGTCAATGGTTCGCCATCCAGGGCCAGTACGATATTGCCCGGCTGGAGCCCGGCCTTCGCCGCGGGGCTGTCGGGCTCGAGGCTGGCGATCGCCACGCCGCGCGCCTGAACCAACCCCAGTGCCAGCGCGAGCCGGCGCGGCAGCGGTACGGTCTGGCCGGCCAGGCCGATGAAGGCGCGCCGCACCCGGCCGTGACGTATGATCTCGCTCACCATGTGGCTTGCCGTGTTGCTCGCCACGGCGAAGCAGATTCCTTGGGCGCCCGCGATCACGGCTGTGTTGATGCCGATGACTCGCCGCGCGAGGAAACCAGCGGGCCCCTGAATTGCCGGGATTGAGCGCGGCGTCGGTCTGGATGACGTCGTCGATCAACCGGCCGGTGCTCGAGCGCAGCGAGCGGCCGAGCGCCGACACGACGCCCGCCGTCACCGTCGATTCGAAGCCCAGCGGATTGCCGATGGCGACCACGAGCTGGCCGCGACGCAGGCCCTTGGAGTTGCCGAGCCGCGCCGCCGGCAGGGAGACGTCGTCGACGATGCGCAGCAACGCGAGGTCGGTGTGCGGGTCGTCGCCCAGCACGCGCGCCTTGACGGTGCGTGCGTCGGCGAGCGCCAACCGCACGGTGGAGGCGCCCTGGACGACTTGGCTGTTGGTCAGCACCAGCCCGTCGGGCGAGATTACAACGCCCGAGCCGATGCCGCCGCGCTGGCGCTTTTCGCGAGCGTCTCGACGCGCACGACGGCAGGACCGACCCGGTCGACGACGTCGATCACGGCCTACGAATAGGCATCGAACAGGACATTGTCCTCAAGGACAGTTTCCGACTGGAAAGCGGCGGCGGACGAAGCGACCTCGTCGCCGACAAAAGAGTAATGGAGCATTCCGGCCATAGGGTTATTCATGGGCGCGAAAGCTAGGCTGACTACACATCACGTGAGGAGGGGGCATGGCCGGCAAAGCGGACCTGGAATTGTTTGGAGCCGCACTGGACGAGGCGCGCCAAGGATATGCCGAGAAGGGAATCCCCATCGGTGCGATCCTGAGCGAAGACAGTCGGATTGTCGGGCGCGGCCACAATAAGCGCGTCCAGGACGGAGACGCCATCGCCCACGGCGAAATGGACTGTTTGCGTCAGGCTGGCCGTCGGCGGAGCTATCGCGGGACAACCCTGTTTACGACACTTAGCCCTTGCATGATGTGCGCGGGCACGATCGTGCAGTTTAAAATTCCACGGGTAGTGATAGGCGAAAACAAGACGTTCGGCGGCAACGAAGACTTCCTACGTTCGCGTGGCGTCGAGGTGATTCTTCTGAATGATCTCCGCTGCGTCGA
>JBBRFO010000209.1:0-1804 GCA_038224135.1 Solirubrobacterales bacterium | reverse complement strand
CCCCGCGGGGGCGCACGAGATGAGCATGGCCGAGATGGACGTGCGCGAGACCGCGCGCGGCGAATTCCTCTGGCAATGGACGGCGCGCGACGACCGCCAGGGCGGCCCCGTCGATCTCGCGCCTGTCTGGCCCGAGGGCTGCCGCGCCGAAGGCAGCGTCGTCCGCTGCGGCGAGGGCGGCATGCAGGGCACGCTCACGGTCGACGGCGTCGGCAAGACCTACTCGGCCGCGCTCGTGAAGATCTGGTGGCTCGGGGGCGAGGCGCGCGTCTACACCCTCACCGCCGGCCAGCCGACGGTGCACCTGTACGGCGCGGCCGACGACCGGCGCGGGATGGGCGAGATCGCGTCGGCGTACCTCGTGCTCGGCGTCGAGCACATCCTGAGCGGCGTCGACCATTTGCTGTTCGTGATCGGCCTGCTCCTGCTGGTCGGCTTTCGCCGCCGGCTGGTCTGGACGATCACCGCGTTCACGGCGGCGCACAGCCTGACGCTGGCAAGCGCGGCGCTCGGCTGGCTGACGCTGCGACCGGCGCCGGTCGAGGCCTGCATCGCGCTGTCGATCGTGCTCGTCGCCGGCGAGGCGCTGCATCGCCGCGACACGCTCGCGCGTCGCTTCCCCGAGCTGGTCGCGTTCCTCTTCGGGCTCGTCCACGGCCTCGGCTTCGCCGGTGCGCTGAAGGAGATCGGCCTGCCCGAGAACCATCTGCCGATCGCGCTGCTCACGTTCAATGTCGGCGTCGAGATCGGCCAGCTGCTGACCGTCGCCGTCGCCTGGCTCGTCTGGCAGGCGGCATCGCGCCTGCCCGCGTTGCAACGGCTGCGCACCGTCCTGCTGTACGGCATCGGCTCGGTCGCCGCATGGTGGTCGTGCCTGCGCATCGTCGCGATCTTCGGCTGAGGCCCGCGCAATGGACGAGATCCACGGCCTCTTCCCCGTCCCCTTCCTGCGCGCGCCGGCGACGTTGCCGCGCAGTCTCGTCGACGCACTGATCGCGTCGTTCGGCGCGATGGCGCTGCGCGAGAACAACTCCTCCGGGCAGCTGTCGCACACCGAGATGCTGCGGCCGCGCGACAACCCGCTCCTGCGCGATGTGGCGACGCTGATCGATCCGAAGCTGGCCGACTTCGGCAGCGTGATGTTCGGCGAGCGGCTGCCCTGGTCGATCAAGGAGATGTGGGTCAACGTGCTCGACACCGGCGGACGCCAGGCGATGCACAACCACGCCAACAGCTTCGTCTCCGGCGTCGTCTACCTGACGCCGACGCACGAGTCGTCGTGCACGGTGTTCATGAAGTCGCCGGGCGGCACCGACTTCATCTTCAGGAACGACCACGCACGCATGACGCCGGGACCGTTCAACGCCGACAAGTGGATCAGCCCGCAGCCCGGGCCCGGCGACCTCGTGCTGTTCCCGATCTACCTCAGGCACGCTGTCCCGCCCAACGCCGGCGGCAGGCGCATCTCGCTGGCCTTCAACGCGATTCCCGCGCGGCTGGAATCGTGGGGCTACACCGTCAGCTTCGACGCTTGAACCGGCGAGACACGGTGCGCTGGCGAGCCTCGCTCGTCCTGATGGCCGCTTCCGGCTTCGCCGGGCTCGGCTACCAGATCGTCTGGACGCAGCAGTGCGCGCTCTGGCTCGGCCACGAGTCGGCGGCCGTCCTCGCGGTGGTTGCCGCGTTCTTCGGCGGCCTCGCGACCGGGGCATCCTGGCTCGGACCGGCCATCGAGCGCAGTTCCCGTCCAGCGCGCTGGTACGCCGGCTGCGAGGCCGCGATCGCCGGATGGAGCATCGTCCTG
>JBBRFO010000208.1:0-1822 GCA_038224135.1 Solirubrobacterales bacterium | reverse complement strand
CGGCGAGGACTGACTTCCGACGTTCCCCTCTTCGTCTCGCGCTTCCACGGTGACCGCGCTCGCGCTGACGAGCACGCCTGCGGGGACGTCGGCGACCGCGGCCCACTCGGTCCACGTGCCGGCCTTGCCGCTCGCGTCCGCCGTGCGGTAGCGCGCGCGGAGCTCGCTGTCGGGGCTGACGATGTCCCACGCGGCGACGTGCAGGCTTCCGTCGTCGTTGCCCGCGAGATCGAGCGTGGGGGAAAGCACGTCGATGGTGAACGGCACCTGCGCCGGCTGCGCTGACTGACTCTGCGGCTCGCCGTGGATGCGTGCCCAGACGTTGAGCGTGTGCTTGCCCTGCAAGAAGAGCGAGTCGTTCTGGATCGTGAAGTCGCGGTTGGCGGACCACTCGCTGTGCGTGCCCGAGTCGACGGCGTACGCGTACTCGACCGCGTTCGTGCCGTTGTCGAGCGACGAGCCGAAGAGCACGTGCAGCTTCGGGTTCTTCGCGCGGTTGGCTGTCGTCAGGCTCATCGCCTCGGGGAAGACCGTCTTGTCCAGGATGCGGGCTTGCACGTCGGCCTGCGGGACGGCGTTGGCCTTGGCGAGCGCGAGATCGGCGAAGATGGCGAGGTAATCGTCGGTCCCCTTGGTGAGCTTGCGGATCCCGCCGTCGGGGATCTTCATGCCGAGGCCAAGGCTGGCGAGCGTGGTCGAGAGGTCAATGGGCTTGATGCCGCCCAGGGCCTGGCTCACCACGCCGCCGAGCAAGCCTCCGAGCCCCGTGGCGATGGCCGCGGGATCGTCGATGAGCAGATCGCTGTTGGTGACCTTGGCGTTCGCAATGCCAATGTTCCCGAGCACCGGCAGGAGGCCGCCGTTCGGGTTCTTGCTCGCGTCGACGGCCGTGCTCAGGTTGAGCGGAATGGTCATGTCACCGGTGAACGTCATGACCCGGACGAAGCGGTCCATGCTCCACACGTAGAAGTCGATGGCGAACTGCGGCATGTCGATGCGCAGCAGCGGATCGGTGTCCAGGTTCGTTCCGCCGCCGATCTTGATCTTCGGGGGCGACTGCGGGCGCGTCGTGATGGCGACGGGCGCCGGCTTCTGCTCGAACGTCAGCCGCTTCATGCCCGGAATGAGCACGCTGAGCAGTCCGCTTTGCAGCTGCGCGAACTGCTCGGTCGAGACGCCGAGGCACAGCGTGCCGCTGTTGTAGAGGCTGCCCATGGCGTAGTCGAGGTAGCGGCCCGCGAGCGCGATGCCCAGGTCCGGGCCGTTGTCGCCCTGAGGCCACGGCGCGACGGCATTGGTCTGGAGCTCATCGGGGATGGGAATGCCGGTCGGGAGCTTGTTGTCGTACGCGGGCACGCAGCCGCTCTGCGGGTGCGGGAGGACGCCGCCGAGCAACGCGAGCGTGAGGCCGTTGTTCGCGTCCGGCTGATCGACCGTTGGATTGATGCTCGTGACCGCGATCCCGTTGCCGCCGCCGGCGAGGACAAAGTCGATGCCGCCCGTGGTCCCCGGCGAGATGCTCGCGAGGAAGCTGCTCGGATCGGCGTGACCTTCGGTGCCGAGCGCGATCGGGACGCAGGCGGCCGGCTTCGCGTCGTAGTAGCAGGTGCCCCCGTTGTCGTGCGCGCCGGTCGGGCATGCGGGGGTGATGCTGGCGTTGGTCTTCGTGCAGAGGTTGCTCTGGAGCGCGCTCTTGACCTGACCCTGGATCTGCGACGAGAGCTGGCTGACGAGGAACGACTTGAGGGACGCCGCGATGTTGGCGCAGAGGCCGCCGCAGAAGTTCACCATGGGATCGGTGATGGCCGCGCTGACGACGGCG
>JBBRFO010000207.1:0-1827 GCA_038224135.1 Solirubrobacterales bacterium | reverse complement strand
GGTGGCGACGACCGTCGGCGCGCCGGGCTTCTCGTCGTTGATCGCCGCAACACTGGCCACGGCGGCGCCGCTCATCAACAGCAGCGTGGCGGCGGTCGCGGCGCCCAGGCTCTTCAGCCCGCCGAGCCGGCGTGGCTCGGCGTACGCGGTACCGCAGTGCAGGCACCAGTCCTGGCCGACCGCGCGCGGCGTCGCGCAGACCCGGCAGATGGTGCCCGGGGCGGGCGCCGGCTCGGGTGCCGTCGCGACCTCGGCCTCCACAGGCTCGGGCGCGTCGCTGGCGGGCTCGTTCACGAGCTCGTCGGAAGTCATCACGGTCAGCTTTCCATACCGGTCAGGCGGCGACAAACGACAACCGCGCGAACTTACGCTCCGACGGCCTCCAGACGCAGGACCGCGCCGTTGGAGCTCGACCCATCGACGGCCTGCACGACGCGCTCGGCCTCGCTACCGGGAACGGCGACGAACGAGACGCGCTCGAGCACGCGGACGTCGCGGACGGCTTCGCCGTCGAGCGAGGCACCGGAGGTGACGGCGTGGACGATGTCGGCGGGTTCCAGGCCGTCGGCCCGGCCGGCGGCGATGATCAGCGTCGTCCACGGCTGGTCCTGCGGCACGCGCACCTCGGGCTTCTCGTGGCGGCGCGGGCGCTCGGTGACCGGCGCGGGAGCGGTCTTGGCGCCGGCGCTCCAGGGCGAGATCTTCATCCCGATGTGCTCCTCGATCGCCTCCATGTCGCGGTGCTGGCGCGACTCGACGAAGGTGATCGCGCGGCCCGAACGGCCGACGCGACCGGTGCGGCCGATGCGGTGGACGTAGACGTCCGGCGAGACCGGGACGTCGTAGTTGATGACGTGCGTCACGGTCGAGATGTCCAGCCCGCGGGCGGCGACGTCGGTGGCGACGAGGATCGGCACGCGGCCACCCTTGAACGCCAGCATCACGCCGTCGCGCTGGCCCTGCGACAGGTCGCCGTGCAGCGCCTTGCAGTTGAGGCCCTTGTCGCTGAGCGTGCGGTTCAGCTGATCGCAGCGGATCTTCGTGCGGACGAAGACGATCGCCTGGTCGGGGCGCTCGGCCTTCAGCACCTCGACGAGCTTGATCGGCTTGTCCTTCGAGGCGACCTCGGTCTGGAACTGCTCGACGGTGTCGACGGTCAGGCGCTTGGCCTCGACCTTGATCAGCTCGGGCTCGTAGAGGTAGCGGTCGGCGAGCTTGCGGATCGGCGGCGGCATCGTCGCGCTGAAGAGCGCGGTCTGGCGACCGTTGGGGGTCAGCGAGAGGATCTTCTCGACGTCCTCGAGGAAGCCGAGGTCAAGCATCTCGTCGGCCTCGTCGAGCACGACGAAGCGGCAGTCGTGCAGGATCAGCGAGGCGCGCTGGAGCAGGTCGAGCACGCGGCCGACGGTGCCGACGACGATGTGGCCGCCGGCGCGCAGCTGTGCCTGCTGGGTGCGGATCGGCGCGCCGCCGAAGACGGCGACGACGTCGATGCCCTTCGGCGCTCCGTACGTGCGAAGCGCCTGGGTGACCTGGATGCAGAGTTCGCGCGTCGGCGTCAGGACGAGGCCCTGGACGCTGTGCTCGGTCGGATCGACGTGCTCGACCATCGGCAGGCCGAAGGCGGCCGTCTTGCCGGAGCCCGTCTGGGCCTGGCCGATGATGTCGCGGCCCTGGAGCATCGTCGGGATCGACTGCTCCTGGATCGGGCTGGGGGATTCGTACCCCACGTCCTCGAGTGCCTCGATGAGCGGCTCGGACAGTCCGAGCTCTTTGAAAGTCGTCATGTGGGCCCTCAGGCTAGTCGGCCGACGCCCGTTGGGCGAT
>JBBRFO010000206.1:0-1839 GCA_038224135.1 Solirubrobacterales bacterium | reverse complement strand
CACTGAAAAGGCGTGTAAACGAATTGTCATGGGGGCGGTCGAGCGCGAATTGCTAGGGTTTCCGATACTCGCGCGCCGCGGCGCTTGCTGCGTAGGGAGAAATCGGCCCGCTCGGGTCAGGCGTCGCCCGGCGTAGCCCGTGTGTTGCGGGCGCGCGGCGGTACCGGCGCCGATCGAGCTTTACAAAAAGGCAGTTTGCGGCAGTCCGCTGACGCGCTGCGACGTTGGCTCGCTGCAACATGCGCGCGAAGCGACTCGCCTGGAAATATCGCGGGAGACACGCGACTGGGTGGCTCCGTCCCTGCGGCGAACGAGTCAGGCCCAGCCGATGTAGGCCTGGCGACGGTCGACAACCAGCCTCACGGTGGTGCCCACCGGCACTGTCACCTTGGTCGCGACGTGCCCGAACGGCAAGCCCGACAGGATTGGAGTTCGCGTGCTCGCGCACACTCGCGCCAGCATCGCCGCGACCGAGTAGCCGCGGTCGAGCGGCGACTTGCGAAAGCCGGACACGGAGCCGAGGACGATCGCCTTCTGCTGGTCGAGCACCCCTGCCTGGTGCAGCTGGAGCAGGTTGCGCTCGACGCGGTAGGGATGCTCGTTGACATCCTCGAGAAACAGGATCCCGCCCTTGATGCGCGGCCAGTACGGCGTCGCCAGCAACGAATTGACGATCGCCAGGTTGCCGCCCCAGAGCGTGCCCCTGACTTCCAGCCCGTCGAAGCCCGCGTCGGTGCGGAACCCGACAGCCTCCAGCTCGCCCGACATCGCCTCCAGGAAGCACGCCTGGGTGATGTCGTCCACGCCGCCCTCGGCAGCCGTGCGGCCGAAGTCGTCGCAGGCCAGCGGCCCGGCCCAGGTGACGCCGCCGCCCTTGGCGAGCAGGCCGAGCTGGAGCGACGTCATGTCGCTCATCCCGACCCAGCGCGTGCCGGCCTCGACGCTCTTGATCACGCGCTTCCACTCGATCCGGTCGAGCAGGCGCGTCAGGCCGTAGCCGCCGCGCGTCGCCAGGGCGACGCTCGGTCGCGCGTCGGCGACGCGATGCAGTGCCGCAAGCCGGACGTCGTCGTCGCCGGCGAAGCGCTGGTGCTTCGCCGCGGCGTCCGCGTCGATCCCGACCGCGAAGCCGAGCTTGCCGAGCCGTGCGGCGGCGCGGCGCAAGGGCGCCACCGAACGCAGCACGCCGGCAGGCGAGAACAGCAGCAGACCGCGGCCGGCGTCGCTCATCGCTCGGTCTTGCTATCGATCTCGAGCGACTCGCCCGCCGGAATCGGCTCGGCCGCGAAGTCGGTGTCGGGCGACGGCGCCGGCGTCGCCCGACGCGTCCGGTAGCGCTCGCGCTTCTCGGCGAAGAACGAGCGCAGGACATCGCTCGCCGCGCTCGCGAGCACGCCGCCCTCGATGGTCGTGTGGTGGTTGAGCGCCGCGTTGCCGAAGACGTCGATCACCGAGCCCGCCGCGCCCGCCTTCGGATCGCGCGCGCCGTAGACGACGCGCTTGACGCGCGCATGAAGAAGCGCCATCGCGCACATCGCGCACGGCTCGAGCGTGACGAAGACCTCGCACTCGGGAAGCCGGTAGTTGCCGAGCAGACGCGCGGCGTGGCGCAAGGCGACGATCTCGGCGTGCGCCGTCGGGTCGTGGTCGGTGATCGGCCGGTTGTAGCCGGTCGCGATCACCTGCCGGCCTGCGGGCGTGTCGCGGACGATGACGGCGCCCACCGGCACCTCGCCCACGATCCAGGCGTTGTGGGCCTGGTCGAGCGCTTGCCGCATGGCGGCTTCGTCCTGCGGCGACGTCATCAGCGGTCGGCGTCCTCGGAGCGACGGGCGCCTT
>JBBRFO010000205.1:0-1844 GCA_038224135.1 Solirubrobacterales bacterium | reverse complement strand
AGGTAGCGGCGCACGCCACCGCCGGTCGGACTCCAGAACATCGTCGTGTCGACGAGGTGGAGCGGGTCGCTCATCGTGCTCGGGCCTCGGCCGGGACAGCTCCGGCGCGCGCCGATTGTGCCCAAGCACCGCGCGGCACGACACACCGCCCGTGCTGCGCACGGGCATGTGCCCTGCCATCCCGGTCGCGTGCAACGAACACGAGCCGCCATGAGCGAAACGTCATCGACAAGGGCATCCGCGTCAACTGCGTCGCGCACGGCCCGGTATGGACGCCGCTCAATCCGGCCGACGCGCCGGCGAACAAGGTCGCCGAGTTCGGCGCCGACACGCAGATGAAGCGCACGGCGCAGCCCGAGGAGCTCTCGCCCGCCTACGTGTTCCTCGCCTCGCCGGCATGCTCCGGCTACATCACCGGCATCGTGCTGCCGGTGACGGGCTGCGTCGGCGCGATCTGAGCGCCCGGCGGCTCAGGCCTTGGCCTTCGTCTTGGCCTTCGCCGGGCCGAGCAGCTTCAGCGCCTTGGCCGTCGTCTGCTTCGTGGTCGCGTAGCCGCGCCATGCGTCGCCGCGCTCCACGATGCGCCCGTGGACGTTGCGGATCGTCCACTGCGCGCCACCGGTGATCGCGCCGAGCTCGTTCCAGTCGCAGGTCACCGACACGCCGAGGCCGGGTCGCGCGCGCGCCGACCAGGCGCACGCCGTCGTCGCGCCGAAGCCGTTCCTCAGGTAATCGACGAAGATCCTGCCGACGCGGTTCTTCGGCCCGCTCTTGGCGACGAAGCGCTCGGGAATCGTCGCGGCCATGTGCTCGACGATGCGCTTCGAGAGCGCCTTGACCGCGTCCCAGTCGTCCTTCGGCGTGATCGGCACGACGACGTGCAGGCCCTTGCCGCCGCTCGTCTTCAGGAAGCTCGCGAGGCCGAGCTGGTCGAGCAGCGATCGCGTCAGCGCCGCGCCTTCCTGCATCGCCTTCCACGCCAGGTCTTCGCCGGGATCGAGGTCGAGGACGATGCGGTCGGGCCGGGTCGTGTCGCGCGTCGTCGCGTTCCAGGTGTGGAGCTCGATCACGTTGGCCTGCGCGGCGCCGATCAGAGCCGGCAGCGTGTCGATCTCGATCATCGGCTCGAGCTCGGGCGCGATCGCCGGGTCGAGCTCGCGCAGCCCGGGGATGCGCAGCGTGCCGGCGTGGCGCTGGAAGATGACGTGGCCGGCGATGCCCGTCGGTGCGCGCACCAGCGACACCGGGCGCTCGACGAGATGCGGCAGGATCAGCCTGGCCGCGTCGAGGTAGTACCGGACGACCTCGAGCTTGGTGATGCCGGTGCTGGCATCGATGACGCGCTCGGGGTGGCTGATGCGGATGCCTTCGACGGTCGCCTCGTCGCCCGACGACCTGATCGGCTTGGCGGCATGGACGGCCTTCGCGGCGACCTTCTTCGCTGCCGCCTTCGCCACGGCCGGCGTCGCCCTGGCCTTCGCGCTCGCAACCTTCTTCGCCGGCGCGACCGCATCGGGAATCGTCAGGTCCGACAGCACGCTGCCCGGCTCGGCGACGACGACGCTGTACTCGGCTGCCGGCCGCGCCGCGTCGTCGCGCTCCTTGATGAGCAGCCACGGCTCCTGTCGTTCGTCGCCGCGGCCGTGCATGCGCACGAGCGTCCAGCCGCCCGACAGCTTGCGGCCGTGCAGGACGAACTTGAGTTTGCCGTCGCGGTAGCCGGCCTGCGGATCGCCGACCGGCTCCCAGGTGCCGTTGTCCCAGACGATCACGGTGCCGGCGCCGTACTGGCCCTTCGGGATCACGCCCTCGAAGCCGCCGTAGTCGATCGGATGGTCCTCGAC
>JBBRFO010000204.1:0-1852 GCA_038224135.1 Solirubrobacterales bacterium | reverse complement strand
GGCTACGACCCCAGCGTGAACTGGGTGACGCCGTTCGTCCAGGCGACCGGCTGCAAGGTGCACGTGCGAACCGTGCTCAGCTCGACCGAGTTGCTCGACGCTGTCGCACACGGGCGCTACGACGGAGTCGCCGCCTTCGGCGACGTCACGCAGGTCCTGACCGGTGGGCGAGATGTCGTCCCGCTGAACACCGCTCTGATCCCGCGGTACGCGTCCGTGTATCCGGCGCTGAAACGGCTGCCGCAGAACATCGAAGACGGGAAGATCGTCGGGGTGCCGCACGGCCGGGGGGCCAACGTGCTCATCTGGCGCACCGATCGTGTACGGAAGGCGCCGGCCGGGTGGGGGGTGCTCTTCGGCTCTCGCTACGTCGGTCGGATCGGGCTGTACGACGCAGCGATCACGCTTGCCGACGCTGCGATCCAGCTCGGTTTCCGGAACCCGTACGAGCTCGACCCGAAACAGTTCCGTGCGGTCGTCCGCCTCGCCACCGAGCAGAAGGCGAGCGTCGGCGTCTACTGGCAAGACCTGACGAACGCCCTGGCGGATTACACGGGGGGGAACGCGCTCGTCGGCGAGTCGACCCCGCGGCTGGCCGCCCTCCTGCGGGCTGACGACGTGCCTGTGCGAACGGCCGTGCCGGCGGGTGGGACGGCGCGCTCGGTCTCCTGGCTCGTGCTCGCACGGGCGCGACACCCCGGCTGCATGTACCGCTGGCTCGACTACATCCTGTCGCCGAAGGCGAACGCAGCCTCCGCCAAGTTCCTCGGCGAGGCGCCGGCGACGCCTGCCGCCTGCGCGTACATGAGCTGCCGCGCGGTGCACGCGGGCGACGAGGCGTGGTGGTCGAGGCTCACGTTCTGGCGTACGCCGCAGCGCGACTGCCACGATGCGCGTGGCGCCGCCTGCGCCGACTGGTTCGCCTGGTCGGACGCCTGGGCGCAGATCCGCGAGGGTTGAGGAGAAAGAATGAGGAGGATTCGCAGGCAACATGCGCTGCTTGCCGTGCTCGCGGTGGCACTCGCTGTGCCGGCCGCCGGCGTCAGCTCGTCGAGCGCAGGCCCGCCGACGGCGATCGGCAAGGGAGAAGGCGCGCTGACGCTGATCGAATGGGGGGCGTACTCGGACCCGAGCTTCGCGAAGCCGTTCGAGCAGCAGACCGGCTGCACGATCAAGCGGAAGGATGCCGGCTCCTCGGACGAGATGGTCGCGCTCATGCGGACCGGCGGCGGGGGTGGCGGGGGGCAATACGACCTCGTCTCGGCTTCCGGCGACGCAAGCTTGCGCCTCATCTTCGGCGGAGACGTCGTGCCGGTGAACGTCAACCTGATCCCGAGCTGGAAGGACTTCCTGCCGGCGTTCAAGTCACCGGCCTTCAACACCATCAAGGGCGTGCACTACGGCGTCTCGCTGCAATGGGGACCGAACACGCTGATCTACAACACCAAGAAGGTGAACCCTGCTCCCACGTCCTGGGGCGCGCTCTACGACCCGAAATACCGGGGGAAGATCACCGTCCCGAACAACAAGATTCAGATCGCAGACGCGGCCCTGTACCTGATGAAGACGCGGGCAAGCCTGGGCATCCGCGACCCGTACGAGCTGACGAAGCCGCAGTTCGATGCCGTGCTCGCGTTGCTCGCGCAGCAGAAGGGTCTGCTCAAGCGGTACTGGAACTATCCGGCCGACCAGATCAAGAGCTTCAAGTCGGGCGACACCACCATCGGGGCGACCTGGTCCTATCAGACGCTCCAGCTTCAGGCCGCGAAGGTTCCGGTCAAGGAGGTCATCCCGAAGGAGGGAGCAACGGGCTGGGCGGACACGTGGATGCTGGCCAAGCGTGCTCCCCACC
>JBBRFO010000203.1:0-1900 GCA_038224135.1 Solirubrobacterales bacterium | reverse complement strand
TGACGTTTTCTTGCGCAGAGCGCGACAAACTGTCATCGAGCCGGCGGCCCTCGACTGTCAGCCGCCGACGAACCGCCCGTCAGCCAGCAGCAATTCGCCATCGCCGGTCAGCCGACCCCCGGCGCGCAGGTCGCAGATCAGATCCCAGTGCAGCGCCGAGTCGGTCTTGCCGCCGGTCTCGGGGTAGGAGCGCCCGAGCGCCAGGTGCCCGGTGCCGCCGATCTTCTCGTCGAACAGGATCGCGCCGATCGGGCGATCGATCCCGAAGTTCGTGCCGATGCCGATCTCGCCCAGGCGTCGCGCGCCGTCGTCGGTCGCCAGCGCGTGACGCAGGTAGTCCTCGCCGACCTCGGCGGTCGCGCTCAGGACCTCCCCGTCGCGGAACTCCAGCTCGACCCCGTCGACCTCGACGCCGGCCGGGGCGGAGGGGATCGTGAAGCGGACCCGACCGCTGGCGCTCGCCTCGTGCGGGCCCGTGAAGACCTCGCCGCTGGGCATGTTGCGCCGCCCGTCGGAATTGACCCACGTGCGGCCCTTGACGGTCAGCGTCAGGTCGGTGCCCTCGGCCTCGATCCGCAGCTCGCGCACGCCGCGCAGCCGGGCGATCAGCTGGTCCTGAAACGCCGACAGCCCGTGCCACGCGGCAACAGGGTCGGGCGTGTCGAGGAACAGCGCGCGCGAGACGAAGGCGGCGAACTCGTCGACCGGCATTCCCGCCTGCTCGGCACCGGCCTGCGTCGGCCACAGGGTCGAGCACCAGCGCTTCTTCATCGTCCGCTCGCGGACCGGGCGCCGGGCGCGCGCCGCGCGGGCCAGCTTCGCCGGATCGATGCCGGCGAACTCGTGGCGCCCGTACGGCGCCTGGATCCCGAGCACCGCGTCGAGCTCCTTGGCCTCGGCCATCGTCAGGTCGTCGAAGTCGTCGAGGTGCATCTCGCGTGCGTGCTCGTAGAAGCCGCGCCCCTGGCCGGGCAGCTCGACGTGCAGCGTCGGCCACGCGTCACGAGCGAGGATCGCGCGCTGCAGTTCCAGCAGCAGCGGCGTCGCCTCGGTCGTCGAGCGGATCACGACCTTGTTGCGGGGCGCGACCTCCAGGCAGTACCCGGTCAGCAGCTCGGCAAAGGCCCGTGGGTCGATGCCGTCGCTCATGGTGCCTCCACGTCCGGGAACCACTCGGTCGCGTGCGCGCGCAGTGTGTCGCGCACGAAGCGGCGCTCATCGGGCGTCGCCGCGCGCAGGCGCAGCAACAGCGAGCGCTGGCCTTCGGTCGGCACGTCCGCGATCGTCCAGCGCACCGCGAGCCGCTCGAACAGGAACTCGATCGCGCGCTGCCAGGCGTCCTCCTGCGAGAGGACGTTGCCGTGGAGCACGTCGCGGTACTGCGCCCGCGTCTTCAGCGTCATGACCGTGCGCAGGGTCAGCGACGAGCCGTCGGGACCTGCGTGGTCGACGGTCGGCGCCTCGGGCGCGGGGAACTGCTCGCGACGACGCGACCGCTTGCCCACGAGGCCGCCTACGTCGTCGCCGCAGCCGTCTCGAGCTGGGCCCGGACGTCGCCGCGCAGCGGCTCGGTGTGCCCGGGCCAGGCCGTCGTCGGCTCCAGTGCCGCGAGCTTGCGCATCGACGCCCGCGCCTGCTCGGTGTCCCAGTTGAACGTCGCGTGCGGCACGCGAGCCTTGCCCTTCAGCCCGGTCTGCGGATCGAGCGTGTAAAAGCAGTCGCTGACCAGTGCCAGGCGGTCGGACTCGCGCCACAGGCCGATCAGGCCTGGGGCGTGGCCGGGCAGGTGGATCACCTGGAAGCCGGCGACGTCGTCGCCCTCCTCCAGCGTCGCGCTGATCCGCACCGGCCCGCCATCCCAGCTCTTCAGCAGCCGCGGAAGCAGCAGCCGGCCCAGCGG
>JBBRFO010000202.1:0-1923 GCA_038224135.1 Solirubrobacterales bacterium | reverse complement strand
CCAGGTCCGCCGCCCGCGTCGCCAGCGCATCCAAGAACCGCAGCTTGTCGTCGAACCAGGGGCTGTCGAGCTCGCGCCCGTTGACGACGTACACGCTTGCGACCCGGATCCCCAGCCCCGGAACGGCGGCGTCGATCCAGCGCGCCTCGTCGGGGCTCGCCTCGCCCGGCAGGCCGGCGACCTGCTCGCTCAGGCCGAGCCCCGCCCGCGCGAGGATCGCGGCCCCCGCCCACTGCCCGCCGGAGTGGTGCACCACGTCATACCCGGCGGGCGCCAGCTCATCCGCCGGGAACTGGTCCGCCGCGACCTTCGTCTCCTGCAGCAGCAGGACGTCGGGCTCATGAAGCTCGAGGAACTCGAGCACCCGTGGCATCCGGGCGCGAAGCGAATTGACGTTCCAGGTGGCGAGCTTCATCGGAGGTGAGCGGACCATAGTCCGGTCGGTCGTCTGCCCCTGGCAAACTCCTGCTGATGCTCTTAGCCCGCTTCTCGTCACGCGATGCCACGTCGTCCTCGCGGTCATCGTCGGCCTGCTCGCCGTCCCGACTGCGGCCGGGGCGGCGACGACCGTCTCACTCACCGGCGGCGTGCTGACGGTCACCGGGGATGACGCGCCAAGCCGGCTCGTCTCCACGGAGTACTTCACCCGCGCCCAGATCCAGGACGACCTCGGCGCTGCGGTCACGGCCGGTGCCGGCTGCGCGCAGCTGTCCGCGAGTTCCGTCGACTGCGGCGACTTCCCGGCGGGGGCGCGGGTCGTTGCGAACCTCGGTGGAGGCGACGACTACTACAAGTGGGCGACCATCAATCCGCCACAGGAGATCGACGGCGGCGCCGGCAACGACACGATCGAGGCAGGGGCCGGCAACGACACGGTGCGTGGCGGCGCGGGCAACGACGACCTGAACGGCGGCCGCGGCGACGACGCGCTCGACGGCGGCGACGGAAACGACAAGGTCGACGGCTGGGACGGCAGCGACACGGTGACCGGCGGTGCCGTCGTTCCCGCCGATCGGCAAGCTCGCCGCCGGCGCGCGTGTGACCGTCAAGCTGACGCCGTCCGCGACGTGCTCGGCACGGATCGCGCTCGCGGTCACGGCGTCCGAAGCGAAGCGGCTGAAGCTCGGCAGCAAGATCGTGACGCTCGGGACGAGTCGTACAACGGTGCTGCCCGCGGGCCGCGCCACGAGCGTCGCGGTCGTGCTGGCCAAGCGGTACCGGGCCAAGCTGCGCAGCGCGCGACGGCTCAACGCCAGGCTCGTGGTCGTCTGCGCCGATGGCGCCGGCAGCACGTTCACGGGCGAGCTCGCGGCGTGCATCAGACGCTGATCACCGGCGCTGGTAGCGTCGCTGCAACCGATCGAGGGAGGCTGTCATGGGACGGATCACGCTGGGAGCATTGGCCGTGCTGGGACTGTTGGGCCTGCCGGGCATCGCGCTCGCCGCGAGCCGGCAGTACAACGGGCCGACGGAGACCGGGGTTCACGCCGGGGTCGAGTTCGGCACGCGGCTCAGCCACGGGCGGCCGATTGTGGTTCGGAGGTTCGGCTGGTTCAACGTGCCGGCGCAGTGCAAGGGCTACGGCGCGACCGCGGTCAGCGACATGCTGACTCCGACCTTCGCGGTCAACGCCAAGCGGCGATTCCACGTGACGACTGCGATCAACGGCGGCAAGGTCACCGTCAAAGTCGTCGGCCGGTTCTCGAGCGACTTCCGGAAGGCGACGGGAACGATCCGTGTCAGCGGCTCGGTGCCCGGATGCGCGAGCGTCGACACCGGCACGTTGCGCTGGACGGCCCCGGCAGTCTCCAAGTAGCGGCGCTCAGCGTCCCTGCCAGCGCGGCGGGCGCTTCTCGGCGAACGCCCGGACGCCCTCGCGCATGTCGTCGGAGTCGAAGCACGCCTCGCGCAGGGCGATCAGGT
>JBBRFO010000201.1:0-1924 GCA_038224135.1 Solirubrobacterales bacterium | reverse complement strand
GCACGACGCTACGTCGACCAATGGGTGATCGCGGCCGTGCCGCGGCGGCCGTCGGGCCTCGTGGGTGTCGGCGAGGCGCCGCTCGGGGGCGAAGTCTGGAATGCGACAGCACTCGCGCTGCCGGAGGACGCGCCGACGTCCTGGCGCAATGCCCTGACGGGGGAGAGGCTGACCACCGAGAACGGCGGCCTCGCGCTCGCCGCCGCGCTTTCCACCCTCCCCGTCGCGCTCCTCGTCTCGTAGCGCTACTTCCCCCTGAAATAGTCGGCGGGGTGGTCCGTCCGGTCGAGGTCCTAGAGTCGCTGGAAACCGGCGATTTCGGGAGGCTGGATGCGGCGCGAGCGGGCGGTTGGTGAGAGCTTGTGGGAGGCCGTTCTGCCGGCGGCGCTTCGCGAGTTGCCGGCGGAGCTCGGTAAGGTCGACGCGATTCTCGCTGAGGATCGGTTTCTCGTGCCGTTTCGTTCGCGCCTGACGGCGACGACGGGCCGGCCAACGATCCCGATCGAGACGTATCTGCGGCTGATGTACCTCAAGCACCGCTACGCAATGGGCTACGAGACGCTGTGTCGCGAGGTCACTGACTCGTTCACGTGGCGTCGGTTCTGCCGGATCGGGATCGACGGGCGCGTGCCGGACCCCTCGACGTTGATGAAGCTGACGAAGCGGCTCGGGCCGGAGCTCGTCGAGGAGCTGAACGCTGAGCTGTTGGCCCTTGCGGTCGAGCGGCGGGTGTTGCGCTCGCGGCGCTTGCGGGTCGACACGACGTTCGTCGAGGCCGATATCAGCACGCCGACCGACTCGGGGCTGTGCTCGCATGCCGTGTCTCGGCTGACGCGGCTCGCGCGTCGGATCGAGCGGGCCGGCGCGACGACCCGCACCCGTGTTCGCGACCGCCGCCGCGCGGTCGCGAAGCGGATCCGCGCGATCTCGGGCCAGCGTGGCCGTGGCCGCGAGTCGTTGCCGGCGATCGATCGGCTGACCGGCGAGATCGCGGCCCGCGCGAAGCAGACCGTCCGTGAGGCGCGCAGGCTCGCCGCGGAGCTCGCCCGCCCGCGTGGTCGGCGTGCGCGTCTCGTCGCGCCGCTGCTTGGCCGGCTCGAGCGCGAGCTCGACGCGGCCGAGCAGATCCTCGCCCAGACCGACCTGCGTCTCTCGGGACAGCGCACGATCCCGAATCGGCGGGTCTCGCTCGTCGATCCCGACGCGCGTCCGATCCATCGTGGCAGCCCGGGCCGCGCGATCGGCTTCGGCTACAAGGCGCGGATCGCCGACACCGCCGAGGGCTTCGTGATCGCCGACGTGCCCGAGCGTGGCGGCCCCGTCGACGGGCGCCTGCTCGACGGCGCGATCGCAAAAGCGAAACGCGCGGGGATGCACGTGCGCTCCGTCTATGCCGACCGCGGCTTCGGTACCACGACCGGCGACGCAGCGCTCGCCAAGCACCAGATCACCGACCCGGTGATCCCACGCCAGCAACGCGCCGGGCCACGCGAGCACAGCCGCTCCTGGCGGCGCCGATACCGCTTCCGAAACGGACTCGAAGGCCGCATCTCCCAGCTCAAACGCAAAGGACTACGCCGCACACGCCTACGAACGCTCGAAGGCGCCCAGACCTGGGTCGCAGGAATCACCCTCAGCCACAACCTGCAGCGCCTCGCACTGCTCAGCTGACGAAAACCATTCGAAGAACCGCCAACCGCCCGACCGAACACAGCCCCCGCCAGCCCGGCAGGCCAAACCGACTATTTCAGGGGGAAGTAGACGCTACGCCGCGACGGGCAGCGGGTGCGCCGCCGACTCGCGCTTCGCAAGCTCGAGCGTGGCGGCGGATGCGGCTGCGCCGGCCCCCAGTGCGGCGAGCGCCCAGAAGGCGCCGCGCTGCCTCGAGCCCCGCAACGCGTCGAGCGAGAAGCAGCCCGGGCCG
>JBBRFO010000200.1:0-1927 GCA_038224135.1 Solirubrobacterales bacterium | reverse complement strand
AGCGACGATCATGGCAAGCCGGTCAAGGAAGCCGGCCCGTCCTTCCCGGTCGAGGTGCTCGGCCTTGGCGCCGTTCCGTCGGCGGGCGATCCGTTCACCGTGGTCGAGAATGAGGCCCGCGCGCGCGAAGTCGCGACCTATCGCCAGGGCCTGCTCGATCGCAAGCGCACCACCACCGCGCCGGTCAGCCTGGAAAATCTGTTCGCTAACCGTTCGAGCCAGACGATCGAATTCCCGCTCGTCATCCGTGCCGACGTGCAGGGCTCGGTCGAGGCGATCGTCAGTGCGGTCAACCGCATCTCGACCGACGAGATCAAGGTCCGCGTGCTTGCGTCCGGCGTCGGCGCGATCACCGAAAGCGATGTCACCTTGGCCGCCGCGACCGGCGCGCCGATCATCGGCTTCAACGTTCGTCCCAACGCCAAGGCGCGCGAGGCGACCAACCGCACCAAGGTCGAATTCCGCTATTACGACGTCATCTACCACCTCACCGATTGGGTGCGCGAAGCGATGGCTGGCCAACTCGGGCCCGAGATCATCGAGACCGTCGTCGGCCGCGCCGAAGTCAAGGATGTCTTCCCCGCGGGCAAGCGCGACAAGGCCGCTGGCCTGCTGGTCCTCGAGGGCGTCATCCGCAAGGGCCTCCACGCCCGCCTGACGCGCGACGATGTGATCGTGTCGAAGACCACCATCTCCTCGCTCCGCCGCTTCAAGGACGACGTGAAGGAGGTCAACGCGGGCATGGAGTGCGGCGTGCTGCTGGCCGACACCAACGACATCAAGACCGGCGACAATCTCGAAGTGTTCGAGACCGAGGAACGCGCACGGACGCTGTGAGCCGCCGAGCGCAACGGGAGCGGAGCGGAGTGAGCGATGTTGCGTCGAGAGACGGCGGACGCCGGCCGACCGGCGCGCAGCGACCGGATCAAAGTCACGGGATTTACTCCCGTGACGGCTCCGCCGATGGAGAAACTTGATGCGCAAAGTCGAAACCCCCGAAGGACGCTCGGTCCGCTTGCTCCGCGTCGGCGAGCAGGTGCGCCATATATTGAGCGACATCCTCGCTCGCGGTGACGTCCATGACGACACGCTGCAAAGCCATCTGGTCAGCGTGACCGAGGTCCGCATGTCGCCCGATTTGCGTCATGCCCTGGTGTTCGTGAAGCCATTGCTCGGCCAGGACGAGGAAGTCGTGCTCAAGGCGCTGCGCACCAACACCGCCTTCTTCCAGCGCGAAGTCGCCAGCCGGGTGCAACTCAAATATGCCGCCAAATTGAAGTTCCGCAGCGACGAGAGCTTCGACGAAGGCGGCAAGATCGACAGCCTGCTGAGGGGCGCCCACGTGGCGCAGGATATTGGCAAGGAAGACGCCGAGTGACCGCCCTCGCCGCGCCCATCACGGGCGACGGCGTCCGCGCGGAACCGATGACCGAGGCGCACCGCAACCTGCTTAAGGCTGCTTGCGCTGAAGATACCGACATCTGGACGATCTTCGCAATCGGGTTCGGGCCGGACAAGTTTAACGCCAGTTTTGACATGATCATGGCGCTGCCTTGGGTGCGGTTCGTGCTGTTCGACGATTCTGGCGATCTGATCGGGATGAGCTGCTTCCTCAACATCGTCGAAGACCGCCAGACGCTGGAAATCGGCAACACCTTTTACCGCCCGCGCTTTCGCGGCACCGGGATCAACCGCCGCATCAAGGCGATGATGATGGCCCGCGCGTTCGAGTGCGGCTTCACCCGCATCGAGTTTCGCGTCGACCAGCGCAACTCCCGAAGCCAGGCCGCGATGACCAAGCTCGGCGCGGTTCGCGAAGGCGTGATGCGCCAGGATCGCACCACCTGGACCGGCCACCGCCGCGATACGGTGTTGTTCTCGATCCTGCGCGACGAGTGGGACGTTAGCGGCTAAGCCACGCGCGATG
>JBBRFO010000199.1:0-1962 GCA_038224135.1 Solirubrobacterales bacterium | reverse complement strand
AAGCGTCAGCGTGACAGCGTCGAGCCGCGGCCGGGCAGCCCCTGCCACGGTGACGTGGTCGAACGCGAAGAGGGGGGCGCCGGCCACGCGGGAGACGCTAGCGCTGCGGCGGCATGTGGGTGAGATCAGACGCGGACGACGGCCAGACCAGCCACGCCGTCGAGGACGTCGAAGTCGGCGTCGTGCGTCACGACCGGCATGCGGTTGGCAGCAGCGGTCGCCGCGATCCAGAGGTCGTTGACGTTGATGCGTCGTCCGGTTTGGGCGAGATGCACGCGCAGACGTGCCCACTCGGCGGCGACATCGGCGTCAATCATGAGCACCTCGACATCAGCGATCGACTCGAGTGTCGCCAGGCGGCGAGCTCGGGCATCGAGGTCGATTGCGGCCAGGACGCCGGCCTGCAGTTCCGCGACGGTGACCGGGCAGACGACGCTCTCGTCCGGCAACCCGTTCACATCGATCGGCCTTCCCGACTCGGTCGCGATGAACACGCTCGTGTCCAGCAGGCCGCGTGCCGCGGTCGCCATCAGCGGATCGGACCGAGATCGTCCGTGGTGTCGCCGGCGAGCGCGGCCAGATCGTCACGCAGCCTCGGGTCGGCCTGCGACCCGGCAAGGCGCCGCACCAGTTCGGCGCGAGCGATCGGCCGGCGCCGCGTGCTGCGGACCGGGATCAGCTCGGCGACGGGCCTGCCGCGCGAGGTGATCGTCACCGGCTCTCCGGCTTCGACGCGGCGCAGGACGTCGGCGGTGCTGTTGCGCAGTTCGCGCGCCGCGATCTCCGTCATGCGACAAACGTAGCACACTCGTAGCCGACGCTGGACGGGCGCTACTCGTCCAGCCGGATATTCAGGAACAGGTCGCGCCCCGCCCACGGCGTCGACTTGCGACCGAAGCCGAGCGATTCGTAGAGCGCCAGCGCCGCCGGATTCTCCTCGTTGACGTCGAGTTCGGCGCGGCGGCAGCCACGCTCGCGCGCGACGTCCAGCGCCGCCACCATCAGTGCCCGGCCGAGTCCGGATCCGCGCGCCTGCGACGCGACGAACACGTCCTCGACCAGGCAGTCCTCGGTCGCCGTCCAGACGCTGTGGCGAAAGCGCAGCGCGATGACGCCGGCCGGCGGCGTGTCGGGGTCGACGGCGCCGATCACGAACACGCTGTCGCGCTGGGCGATCAGCTTCTCGACGCCGGCGAGGAAGGCATTGTCGCTGGGCCAGTCCTTGCCCATGTGGTCGCGGAAGGCCGTCATCAGCCGCGCGACCGTGGCGGCCTCGTCGGGTGCTGCGACCCAGACCTGCGGCCCCGCCTCCATCACGCGCTCAGGAGGCGTTCCTGCGCACGTACCACTCGACCGCCATCTCGGCGACCGCGTTGCCGTCGGGGTCGGCGAGCGCGACATCGACCGTGAAGCGGACCTTGCCCTCGCGGTCGAGTTCCTCGAACACGGCTGCCGGGTCGGCGCCGAACGTCGCGATGGCGGTGATGTCGCCGCGGGCGATCTTCGTGTAGCGGATCTCCGCGCTCTGGGCCAGCGGCGTGATCTCGCCCATCCGCTCGGCAAAGGTGCCGATGAAGGCACCGCCCGAGGCCGACTCGCCGAGCGTGAACAGCGCCCCGGCGTGCTGGCTCTGGACGTGGTTCATCGTGTCCGGCGTCTGCGGAAGCACGACCGTCGCCGTTCCCGGCCCGATCGCCTTGACCTGCAGCCCGATGAACTTCGCGAACGGGATCAGGCCCTCGTAGCCCGCGGCCATCGCGGCGTAGTCGAGGCTCATCTGGTCACTCCGGGGCCGGGGCGGCGACGATCAGAGCGATCGGGTCGCCGGCGTTGATCGCCGCGCCCTCGGTGACGGACAGCTCCTTGATCACGCCCGCCTTGTGCGCGGTGATCTCGTTCTCCATCTTCATCGCCTCGATGATGCAGAGGATCTGACCCTCCTCGACGGCCTGGCCCTGCTCG
>JBBRFO010000198.1:0-1964 GCA_038224135.1 Solirubrobacterales bacterium | reverse complement strand
ATGAACATCGCGGTCAGGGTGATGCCGATGTCGGCCTGGTAGCGAAGCGGCGAAAAGGCCCAGGTGGCGACGCTGATCGACAGTGTCGCGCCGGTGAACAGCACCGCCCGGCCGGTCTGTGCGAGCGCCGCTCCGTATGCGTCGTCGAAGGTCAGGCCATCGGCACGCGCCTGCTGGAAACGGGAGAAGATGTAGACGCCGTAGTCGACGCCGATGCCGACGCCGAGCGCGGCGACCGGCAGGGTGGCGACCTTCAGACCGATGTCGAGCCACACCATCAAGGCATCGGCCAGCGCGGTGACGAGCATCAGCGGCAGCAGCACGACGAGGGTCGCGCGCCAGGAACGGCGCAGGCCCAGGAAGCTGACCAGGCCGACCGCCGCGAACACGCCGAGCAGCATCGGCAGCTGGGCGGCGACGACCGTCTGATTGACCGCGGCGTCGACGCCGAGCGGCCCTGCGGCGAGCTCGAACTGCACCGGCCCGGGATGCCGTTCGACGAACGTAGCGACCGTCGCGATGAGGCGCTCGATGGTCTGCGCCTTGTGATCGGCGGCGAAGACGTAGATCGGCATGACCGTGCAGTCCAGGGTTCGCAGGCCGGCGTTCGCGGGGACGTAGTCGACGGAGAGGGCGAGCAGGCCGTCGCCGCGCTGGAGCGCGAAGTGCTTGGGATTGCCCTCGGCCCAGGCGGCGTTGATGCCCTTCACCACGCTCGCCAGGCTCAACACCGAGCGCACGCCCGTCGTTGCCGCGAGCGTCATGCCGAGCCGGTCGATCTGGCGCATGACGTCGTAATCGAGGCAGGCGTCGTTCTTGCCTTTGGCGACGACGACGAAGACGTCCGACGACAGGTCGAAGCGAGACACGATCTCGCGAACGTCGTGGTTGTAGACGGAGCTCGCGCGCAGCTCGGATGCGCCCGCCTGGGTGTCGCCGACGATGCGGTCCTTGCCGACCGTGAAGGCGGCGAGGCCGAGCAGGGTGGCGGCAGCGACCAGTCCGATCGCCGGCCGCGGCTCGGCGGCCCGGCCGACCCATCGCCACAGCGGCACGCCACCCCCGCCTGCGGTGCCGCCTCGCACCCGCGGACTGCCATGGGTCACGAACGTCAGGAGCAGGGGAAGTGCGGTGAGCTTGCAGACGCTGACGGCGGCGACGCCGACCGTCGCCATGATCGCGATGTCGCGGATCACGCCGATCGGGATGAACCAGAGCGTCGCGAACCCGACGACGTTGGCGGCGAGCGCCGAGATTCCGGGGACCCACAAGGTGCGGAACGCATGCCGCGAGGCATCGACGGGCGACATCCCGTGGGCGAGACCGTCCAGGTGCATGTTGACGACCTGGATGCCATGACTGACCGAGATCGCGAAGACGAGGAAAGGCACGATCGCCGACAGCGGGTTCATGCCGCCGCCCGCCGCGCCGGTGATCCCGAGCTGCCAGAGCACCGTCGACACGGACGTCGCGAGCAGCATCAGCGTCGGCTTCCAGGCGCCGGCGTACCAGCGCACCAGCAGGGCCGTGATCAGGACGCTGATCGCGAAGAAGGCCAGCACGGCCTGCCCACCCTGGACGATGGCGCCCACCAGCGGCGCGTAACCGATGATCTGCACGTCGATCGCCGCGTCGGTGTATTTGGCGCGCAGCCGGTCGAGGGCCCGCGCCGTGTCGACATAGTCGATCGCCTTGCCGCTCGAAGGATCGACGTCGTGCAGCTCGGCCAGGATCAGGGACGAGGTCGCGTCTCGCGAGACCAGGCTACCGACGAGGTCTGCCCGCAGCACGTTGCGGCGAACGAGCGCGGCGCCTTCTGCGGTCGGCTTGTAGTCGGGCGGCACGACCGCGTTGGCTTCCAGGCCGCCTTCCACGCTGACGGTGTAGCGCACGTTCGGCGTCCACAGCGAGCGCAGCGTGGTTCGATTGACGCCGGGCAGGAAGAACACCTCGTCGGTCACCTT
>JBBRFO010000197.1:0-2070 GCA_038224135.1 Solirubrobacterales bacterium | reverse complement strand
ATGTGGAGCAGGCCGCGGTGGACGACCCCGGGCACGTAGTTGGCGGCGGGCGCAGCGGCTTGCGGCAGGACGATGCCGAGATGGGCGAGGCGGTCGTGGATGCTCATGGTTCAACCCTCCATATAGCGCAGGATGTGCGGCCCGGCCTGCGACCAATCGTCGAGGCGCAGGTCGGCGTCGGGCGCGACCGGGATCAGTCCGCGCAGTTTCGGCTCGGCGACCATGTGCAGGCGGTGGACTTCCGGGGCCGCCTTCCTGACCGAACTATGGTGCGGCGGCAGGTCGTCGACGAATACCGTCCGGGTCGCCCCGAACTGCTCGACCAGCGCCGCGACGGGGCCACCCTTCGGCCCGTTGTTGCCGATGACGCGGTAGGGCATGCCGAGCTTCTCCAGTTCGTGCGTGCGGACCAGCGCGTGATGCTCGGCGATATTGGTCAGGATGACGATGTCGGCGACCTTGGCGATCTCGGCGAGCGCCGCGGCGGCGCCGGGGGCCTCGGTCTGGGTCGGCATGTGGCTGTCGAAGAAGCCGTCGAGCAGCGGCTTGAACTCCCACGGCTCGACCGCGCTGCCGTCGGCGCGGCGGACGTTGCCGGTCAGCGCGAAACTGTCGAGGTGGAGGGTCAGGTCGTTGACGTCGTTGAGATAGCCCGAGAACGGCGCCACGAAATGCAGCAGCACCTCGTCGCAGTCGCAGATCAGGAGCGGCTTCATGCCAGCACCCGCTCGGCAGCGGCGAGCCGTTCCGGCCTGACGTCGAGGGCGTCGGCGACCGCGATCAGGCTCGGCTCGTGGCTGGTCAGGAATTCGAGGACCGCCGCCAGCACCACCGGGTCCGCCGCCCGGGCGCGAAGCTCGGCCGGGTCGAGCCCGGTGACCGCGAGCAGGCGCGGGCCGAGGTCGTCGTCGCCCGCGACATGGGCAAGGGCACGCAGCGCGAGCACGGTCGCGTCGTCACGATTGAGGGTTTTGGTGATCACGCCGCAGGCTCTACCGCCTGCCGGGAAAGTCCGCCAGCGCGGGCTTACTTGATCTTGGCTTCCTTGAACTCGACGTGCTTGCGCGCGACGGGATCGTACTTGCGGAAGGTCAGCTTTTCCGTGGTGTTCGGGCTGCGCGGGTTCTTCTTGGTGACGTAGTAATAGCCCGTGTCGGCGGTCGAAACGAGCTTGATCTTGAGCGTAGTCGGCTTGGCCATTTCACTATCCTGACGGGCGCATCAGGCAGGGCCTTGCGCGAACGAAGCGGCTCAATGGCGAGAGGGGGCGGAAAAGTCAACCAATCTCGTCATTCCTGCGAAGGCCGGAACCCAGTTGACCCAAGGGCACCAAATGCCGGGCCTTCAGGGCAGCTGGGTTCCGGCCTTCGCCGGAATGACGATAAATTACCGCCCCCGCCGCACGCCCTTCGGCACCCGGCTCTGCCCCATGCGCCGGCCCTTGTGGACGCGGTCGTTCCGCGGCCTCGTCATGCCGGTAGCCTCGCCGAACGGCAGCTCGAAGCGCAGCGCGCCGGTGACCGGGTTCGATTCGACCAGCCGCAGGTCGAGGCGCTGGCCGGGCACGTAGCGAGTGCCAGTCTCGATGCCCTCCAGCACCTTGGTGCCCTCGTCGAAGACGAAGCGCTCGTCGCCCAGCGTCGAGACTGGCACCAGCCCGTCGCCGCCGACGCCGTCGACGGTCGCGAAGAAGCCGAACTTGGCGACCCCGGTGATGCGGGTCTGCAGCGTCTCGCCGACGCGGGTCGACAGGAACGCCGCGACATAGCGATCGACGGTGTCGCGCTCCGCCTCCATAGCCCGGCGTTCGGTCATCGAGATATGCTCGGCGGTGCGGGGCAGGCGGGCGTCCTCGGCGTCCGACAGTCCGCCGTCGCCGAGCTTGTAGGCCCGCACCAGTGCGCGATGGACGATCAAGTCGGCATAACGGCGGATCGGCGAGGTGAAGTGGCCATAGCTCGCCAGCGCCAGGCCGAAATGGCCCTTGTTGTCGGGGGAGTAGTACGCCTGGGTCTGGGTCCGCAGCACCTGCTCGCTGACCTGCTGGCTGTGCTCCTGCGTCTTGGCGTC
>JBBRFO010000196.1:0-2123 GCA_038224135.1 Solirubrobacterales bacterium | reverse complement strand
CACGAGCTGCTCCTTGAGGCCGAGCGAGTAGTTGCCCCGGCCGTCGAAGCTCCGCTCCGGGATGCCCTGGAAGTCACGGATGCGCGGCAGCGCGACGGTGACGAGCTTCTCGAAGAAGTGCCACATCCGCGGGCCGCGCAGTGTCACCTTCAGGCCGATCGGCATGCCGACCCGCAGGCGGAAGTTCGAGATCGCCTTGCGCGATTTCGTCACGACCGGCCGCTGGCCGGTGATGATCGCGAGGTCGTTCGAGGCAGCGTCCATCGTCTTCGCGTTCCCGATCGACTCGCCCATCCCGATATTCAGCACGATCTTGTCGAGCCGCGGGACCTGCATGATGTTGGCGTAGCTGAACTGCTTGCGCAGCTCGTCCTTCACCGTCTTGTCGTAGCGCTCGCGCAGGACGCTCACGACCTTCGGCATCTCGCCGTCGGACGTCGCCTGCGGAGCGGCGGTCGTGGACTTCCGCTTCGAGGGCGAGGTCTTCGTCGGAGCCGCTTTGACTTCGGTCGTCATCAGTCCTTCCCCTCGGTGGCGAGCGCCTGGCCGCAGACCTTGCAGAAGCGCTCCTTGGTGTCTCCGTCGATGCGGTAGCCGACGCGTGCCGGCTTGTTGCAGTGCGGGCAAAGGAGCATGACCTTCCCAACAGAAAGCGGAACAAGCTGTTCGATGATCCCGCCCTTGACGTTCTTGTTCGGGTTCGCCTTCGTGTGACGCTTCGCCGTGTTCACGCCGGCAACGACCACGGCCGCGGTGCGTGGGTGCACTTCCTGCACCTTGCCCCGCTTGCCACGGTCCTTGCCCGCGAGGACGACGACCTCGTCGCCACGCCTGATCTTGGTCGGCATCTAGAGGACCTCCGGTGCGAGCGAAACGATCTTCATGAAGTTGCGCTCGCGAAGCTCGCGGGCGACCGGACCGAAGATGCGGGTGCCACGCGGCTGGTTCTGCGGGGTGAGGAGCACCGCGGCGTTGTCGTCGAATCGGATGAGCGAGCCATCGGCACGCCGCATCTCCTTCGTCTGACGAACGACGACGGCGCGGACGACGTCGCCCTTCTTCACCTGGGCGTTCGGGATGGCCTGCTTCACCGCGGCGATGAAGACATCGCCGATCGATGCGCTGGTGCCCGTGGAGCTGCCCAGCACGCGGATCACGGAGAGCTCTCGCGCTCCGGTGTTGTCCGCGCAGCGGACGCGGGTGTACGGACGGATCATTCGGCGGTCTCCTGATCGGCGACGGCTGCCGGCGCAGCCTCGCGCACCGGCATCAGGATGTCGGTGACACCTTCGGCCTGCTCGAGGAGCTTCTCGACGTCGGCGGCGCGCGGCGCGGCTGCGCCCGCCTCACCGGCGCGCGACAGGACTTCGATGACCTGCCAGTGCTTGGTCGCGCTGAACGGGCGGCTCTCCTGGATGCGCACGAGGTCGCCGGCCTTCACGTCGCCGGCGGCGTCGTGGGCCGCGTACTTCTTGCGCAGGCGGATGACCTTCTTGTAGAGCGGGTGCTCGCGCATACGCTCGACGACCACGGTCACGGTGTGCGCCTGCTTGGCCGACGTGACCAGGCCGACGCGGGTGCGACGGTGCGACCGGCGCCACGAATGCGCGGGCGCGTCCGCAGCGGATCCCTGGGCGGCGGTTGGAGCGCGGCGAAGCGGGCGCGCGCGCTTCACGGCGACCGGTGCCGCGGGACGCGCCTCGGCGGCGGGCTTCGCGGCTGCCGCGGTGGCCTTCTTCGGTGCGGCTGCCTTCACGGTCGTTTTCTTCTCGACGGCCGGCGTTTTCGCTGCCGTCTTCGCCGCCGTTGCCGTCGTCTTCTTGGCGGCAGCCGGCTTCCCCGCGGTCTTCTTGTCCGCGGTCGCCTTCTTCGAAGTCGTCTTTTTCTCAGCCATTCGCCGCCTCAGTCTTTCGTTCGTCCATCACGGTCAAAACGCGCGCGATGCGCTTCCTCACGGCCGGAAGGCCGCGATAGTTCTTCAACTGGCGGGTGGCCAGCTGGAACCGGAGGTTGAAGAGCTCCTCCTTCGCGTT
This sequence comes from Solirubrobacterales bacterium, assembly GCA_038224135.1. Classification (GTDB taxonomy): domain Bacteria; phylum Actinomycetota; class Thermoleophilia; order Solirubrobacterales; family Solirubrobacteraceae; genus F1-60-MAGs163. The sequence goes on along the minus strand of JBBRFO010000196.1, from coordinate 90 downwards.
CTTGAGCTCGCCCTCGAGCTCGGTGTCAGACAGCCGCCGCATGTCCTTCAGTTGCACTGCTCTCACCCTCCGCGGTCTCGCGAGTCAAGA
>JBBRFO010000195.1:0-2168 GCA_038224135.1 Solirubrobacterales bacterium | reverse complement strand
CCACCGCTTCATCGTCGGCGAGACGCCGGCCGCGGCCCACGCCGTCCTGCGTGAGCTGTGGGCCGGCGGCGTGGCGACCTCGGTCGATCTGCTGGGCGAGGCGACGGTGACCGCGGCCGAGGCCGATCGCTACGCGGTGCGCTGCCGCTCGGCGCTCGACGACCTGGCCGGCGTCTACGCATCGCTGCCGGCGCGGCCGCTGCTCGAGGCCGACGGCGCCGGCCCGACGCCGCGGGTCAACCTGTCGGTCAAGGTCTCGGCGCTGACGCCGCTGCTGCGCGCCGACGCGCCGGCGCTCGGCCAGCGCGACGCCGCCGATCGCCTGCGGCCGCTGCTGCGCCACGCGCGCGAACTCGACGCGCACCTGCACATCGACATGGAGAGCTTCGACTCGCGCGAGGCCGTCACCGACCTCGTGCTCGCGGTGCTCGGCGAGGCGGAGTTCGCGGACGGCCCGTCGGCCGGCCTGGTCGTCCAGGCCTACCTGCGCGACTCGCCCGAGCTGCTCGAGCGGATTCTGACCTGGACGCGAGCCGCCGGACGGCGCCACCCGCTGACCGTGAGGCTGGTCAAGGGCGCCTACTGGGACCACGAGGTCGTCGAGGCCCAGCAGCACGGCTGGTCGGTGCCCGTGTTCGAGGTCAAGGCCGACTCGGACCGCAACTTCGAGTTGCTGACGCGGCGGCTGCTCGAGGCACGCGCTGACGGCGCGGCTGTCCGCATCGCGATCGCCTCGCACAACGTCCGCTCGATCGCCCACGCGATCGCCGCGAACCGCCTCGCCGGCGGCGGCCCCGCGGACGTCGAGCTGCAGATCCTGCGCGGGCTGGGCGACGAGTTGCAGGACGCGCTCGCCGCCGGCGGGCATCGCGTGCGCGCCTACTGCCCGATCGGTGATCTGGTCGCCGGGATGGCGTACCTCGTGCGCAGACTGCTGGAGAACACGAGCAACGATGGCGTCCTGGCCGCGCAGGCCCACGGCGTCGACGTCGACCAGCTGCTGGCGGCCCCGTGAGCCCGTTCGTCAACGAGCCGGTCCTCGAGCTGCGCCGCAGCCCGGCGCGCGCGTCGCTGACGGACGCGCTGGCGGGACTCGACGCCGAGCTGCCGCTGCGGGTCCCGGTCTGGATCGGCGACGAGCGGCGCGAGGGCGAGGAGCTCGTCTCGACCGATCCCGGCCGGCCCGAGCGCGTCGTCGCGCTCGCCGCCGCCGCATCGACCGGCGACGTCGATCGCGCGGTCGCCGCCGCCGTCGCAGCCTTCCCGGCGTGGTCCGCGCGCCCGGCCACCGATCGCGCCGCGATCCTCGTGCGCGCCGCGGCGATCCTCCGCGAGCGCCGGCTGCGGCTCGCGGCGCTGGCGGTGCGCGAGTGTGGCAAGCCGTGGGCGGAGGCCGACGGCGACGTCTGCGAAGCGATCGACTTCCTCGAGTACTACGCGCGCGGCGCCGTGGCACTCGAGGCGGCGCCCCCGCAACTGCTCCAGGTTCCCGGCGAGCGCAACGCGATGACGTATCGCCCGCGCGGCGTCAGCGCCGTCATCGCACCGTGGAACTTCCCGCTGGCGATCCCGCTGGGCATGGCGGCGGCTGCGCTGGCGACCGGCAACTGCGTGGTGCTCAAACCGGCCGAGCAGGCACCGGGTTGCGCGGGCGAGATCGTCCGTGCGCTGCGCGAGGCCGGCGTCGATCCGGGCGCGCTCGCGCTGCTGCCCGGCGAGGGTGTGGTCGGTGCCGCGCTGACGCGGCATCCCGACGTCAGCACGATCGCCTTCACGGGTTCGGGCGCCGTCGGGCTGGACATTCTGGGGGCCGCCGCGACGATGCCGCCCGGGCGCCGCCGGCTGACGCGCGTCGTCGCCGAGATGGGCGGCAAGAACTGCGTGATCGTCGACGCCGACGCCGATCTGGACGACGCGATCCCCGGCATCGTCGGCTCGGCCTTCACCTATGCCGGTCAAAAGTGCTCAGCCGCGTCCCGCGTCCTGGTGCATGAGGCGATCGCCGACACGTTCCTCGAGCGCCTGTCCGGAGCGGTGCGTGTGCTTGTGATCGGGCAGGCGGAAACGTTCGGCACCGAGGTCTCCCCCGTCATCGAGTCGTCGGCGCGCGATCGCGTGCGCCGTTACGCCGAGCTCGGCGCGACGACCGGGCGGATCGTCGCGACGAG
>JBBRFO010000194.1:0-2301 GCA_038224135.1 Solirubrobacterales bacterium | reverse complement strand
GATGCCCGCGTCGTCGTCCGCCGCGAGACCTACGACGACCTGGTGGCCCGCGATGTCTGAGCCGTTCAAGATCGGCCTGCTCGGCCACGGCACCGTCGGCGCCGCGTTCGAGCAGCTCGTCGCCCAGCGCGCCGACCGGATCGCGCAGATCACGGGGCGCCGGCCCGAGGTCGTCGGCGTGCTGACGCGCAGCCGCGGCGACATCGACGAGATCCTCGCCGCGAGCGACCTGATCGTCGAGGTGATGGGCGGCCTGGACCCGGCACGCGAGCACGTGCTGCGGGCGATGGCGGCCGGAAAGCACGTCGTCACGGCCAACAAGCAGCTGCTGAGCCGCCACGGCGAGGAGCTGTGGGCGGCGGCACGCGAGCATCAGGTGCAGCTGCGCTTCGAGGCCGCGGTTGCGGGCGTCGTGCCGATCATCCGTGTGCTGTCGGAGTCGCTCGCGGGCGCCCACATCAACCGGATCCACGGGATCGTCAACGGCACGACGAACTTCATCCTCAGCCAGATGGCCGCGACGGGCGCCTCGTACGCCGACGCGCTCGCCGAGGCGCAGGCGCTCGGCTACGCCGAGGCCGACCCGACCGAGGACGTCAGCGGCGGCGACGCGGCGGCGAAGATGGCGATCCTCGCGCGCCTGGCGTTCAACACCCCGGTCCACGTCGACGACGTCGTCCTGGAGGGCATCGAGCACCTGACGACCGACGACATCGCGTACGCGCACGAGTTCGGGCTGGGGCTCAAGCTGCTCGGCACGGCGGAGCGCGTCGGCGAGGGGCTGTCGGTCCGCGTGCACCCGGCGTTCCTCTATGCCGGGCATCCGCTGGCGAGCGTCAACGGCCCGTTCAACGCGGTCACGATCGAGTCCGACTCGATCACGGAGATCACGTTGTCGGGCCCCGGTGCGGGCGGCCCGCAGACGGCCAGTGCGGTCCTCGGCGACGTCGTCAGCGCGATGATCCCGCCGACGTCGACCCCGGAGACGACGGAGCACCTGGAGATCATCCGCGACGTCGCCTCCGCGTTCTACCTGCACCTGGAAGTCGCCGATCGGCCCGGCGTGCTGGCGCAGGTCGCGCAGATCCTGGGCCTGCAGGGCGCGTCGATCAAGTCGGTCGTGCAGGAGGGGCTGGGCGACAACGCGCGGCTGGTGATGGTCATCCATCCGCTGCTGGAGTCGAAGTTCTTCGCCGCATGCGACCTGATCGCGGCACTGGACTTCGTCCGCGCCCGGCCGCGCGCGATCCGCGTCATCGACGAGCAGTTCGGCTAGGAGGTCGCACGATGCCCGGACTGATCGAGCGCTACCGCGACGACCTGCCGTTCGCCCCCGGCGACCCCGTCATCAGCCTGCAGGAGGGCTCGACGCCGCTGGTCCCGGCGCCGCGGATCTCCGAGCGCGTCGGCGCCGAGGTCTGGCTGAAGATCGAGGGCGCCAACCCGACCGGCTCGTTCAAGGACCGCGGGATGACGTGCGCCGTCTCGGCGGCCGTGCGTGACGGCGCCGAGGCGGTCATCTGCGCCTCGACCGGCAACACCGCCGCGAGCGCCGCCGCGTATGCCGCGCGCGCCGGGCTGACCGGAGCGGTGATCGTGCCCGAGGGCAAGATCGCGACCGGCAAGCTGGCCCAGGCGCTGATGCACGGCGCCCGCGTGATCGCGCTGCGCGGCAACTTCGACCAGGCGCTGGACCTCGTCCGCGAGCTGACCGCCAAGCACCCGATCGGTCTGGTCAATTCGGTCAACCCGTTCCGGCTGGAGGGCCAGAAGACGGCGGCGTTCGAGATCCTCGACGAGCTCGGACCGATCGACGTGCTGTCGATCCCCGTCGGCAACGCGGGCAACATCAGCGCCTATTGGAAGGGCTTCCAGGAGCGCGGCCAAGCGCCGAAGATGCACGGCTTCCAGGCCGCGGGCGCCTCACCGCTGGTGTCCGGCGAGCGCGTCGACCAGCCCGAGACGGTGGCCAGCGCGATCCGGATCGGCAACCCGGCACGCTGGGAGGAGGCGATGGCCGCGATGCGCGATTCGCGCGGGGCAGTCGCCGCGGTGACCGACGAGCAGATCCTTGACGCCTACCGCTTCCTGGCCGCGCACGAGGGCGTCTTCTGCGAGCCGGCCAGTGCTACATCGGTCGCCGGCCTGCTCGTCCATGGCGCGCCCGAGGGGGCGGAGCGGATCGTCTGCGTGCTGACCGGGCACGGCCTGAAAGACCCGCAGACGGCGCTGGAGCAGGCAGGAACCGTCGTGCCGTGCGAGCCCGACTTCGCGGCCGTCGAGCGCGCCGTGCTGGGGTAG
>JBBRFO010000193.1:0-2394 GCA_038224135.1 Solirubrobacterales bacterium | reverse complement strand
CGAGGATCGCGTCCGTGCAGGGCGGCTGGTGACCCTGATGGCAACAAGGCTCGAGCGAGACATACAACGTCGCGCCGCGCAGATCGCCGACCGTGCAGGCGCCGATCGCGTTGACCTCGGCGTGCGCGCCGCCGTACTCCTCGTGCCAGCCCTCGCCGAGGACCGTCCCGTCGCGGACGATGACGGCGCCGACCGTCGGATTCGGGCTGACGCGCCCGAGTCCGTTGCGACCGAGGTCGATCGCCCGGGCGAGATGGTCGAGGTCGCGGTCGTCGGGCACGCGCTCTGGAGGATACGGCGCGCGCCGCCGCGGCCTACGGGCAGCGCACGTACGCCGCGTAGTACGGCGAGGGGACATTGATCCGGCTGAAGCCCGCCGGCGGCAGGCTGTATCCCGTGTCCTGCGCGCTCGTGTCGTCCGGGTTGAAGCTCTGGCGCAGCAGCACCGTGCGGCTGGCGGCGACGATCGCCAGACCGTGATCGATGCCCTTGGCGCGGGTGACGTCGCTGCGGGCGACGACGCCGCTCTCCGGCAGCTTCAGGATCCAGCGCACGTCCGGAACGAGCTTGTGGTTGGGCGTCGTCACCGGACCGCAGCGGGCGGCCGCGCGCACCTTCGGCTCGTCGAGCAGTCGCGCGAGCGCCACGCGACTGTCGCCGCGAAAGCGCAGCTCGCTGGTCAGCCGCTGCAGGTCGACGCGCAGCAGCGTCCAGACGCCCGCGAAGATCACCCCGGCGAGCGCCAGGCCCGCCCAGACGCGCCGCGCGCGGCCATCGACGAGCATCGTCCAGCCGCCGACGGCGACCGCGCCGAGCAGCATCACCATCAGCGAGGGCACGAGCAGGTAGCGGTTGATCACCGACAGCCCAGCCGCGCCGACCAGGCCGAACGTGCCGAGACCGATCACGAGCAGCCCGAGCGGAACGCGCAGGCGCGTCGGCGTCAGCCAGCCGCCCAGCAGCAGCCCGATCAGGCCGGCCACGGCGACCGGCAACTTGACGAGCGCCTTGAGGAAGTTGACCGTTGCGCTCGGGACCTGGTTCAGGCCCTTCTGGCGCCCGAGTTCCTCCGCGAGCCCGCTGGTGTGGTGCTGGGAGAACAGCGGGTCGCCGGTGACGACCGCATCGGTCGCCAGCCAGATCAGCGGCGCCGCGCCGACCAGCAGCGCCGTGCGGATCCGCTGCTCCCAGCTGGTCCCCGGAAACAGGTACAGCCAGTACACGCCCGACAGCACCCAGGCCTCGGGGCGCAGCAGGCCCGCCAGCCCGAGCAGCAGCAGCACCGGCGTCCCGCGACGCGGTCGCTGCGCCTCCATCGCGGCGGCCCAGATCACGAGCGCCAGGTACGGGATGTCGATGTACGCGCGCGCCGCCAGGAACGGGAAGTCGAAGCGCGTGCACAGCACGATGCCGGCGATGACGCCGACCAGCGGCGTGAATGCCACGCGGCCGAGGCGATAGAGCCCCGCCACGAGCACCGCAAAGCTCGCCAGCGTCGCGAAGACCATCACGCGGTCGCCGCCACGGCCGAGCAGCGACAGCAGCGCGCCGAACAGGACGCCGAGCGGGTGCTCGGTCGGCGCACGATAGGCGTCGAAGCTCGGCAGGTGCCCGTGCACGAGCTCGCGCCCCCACAGCAGCGAGTAGACGGAGTCGTAGTTGGGGTACGTCGGGTACAGCACCGCGCCGACGAGCAGCCCGAGGCACAGCGCGCCGAACAGGAGCCCGGGCCAAGGCAGCGACCGCAGGCGATCGAGCAGTCCTGGGCTGGTGGAGGCGGGCGTGGTGGTCACGGCAACGGGCGAGCCGCCGGTGCCTGACGTAGCTTCCGCACCTGCGCCATACTCGGCGGGCGAGTGTACGCGACGTCCGGGCGTGGCCGTTCCCCGTAACTCGTCCCCCGTCGGCGGCGTACTCTGCTCTGCGGCCTATGAAGCTCATCATCCAGATCCCCTGCCTCAACGAGGAGGAGACGCTCCCGGCGACGCTCGCCGACCTTCCGCGCGAGGTCGACGGCTTCGACACGGTCGAGTGGCTCGTCATCGACGACGGATCGACCGACCGGACGATCGAGGTCGCCCGCGCCGGCGGCGTCGACCACATCGTGCGGCTGACGAACACCAAGGGTCTGGCAGCGGGATTCCAGGCCGGGCTCGACGCCTGCCTGAAGCTCGGCGCCGACGTCATCGTCAACACGGACGCTGACAACCAGTACTCCGCGCTCGACATCCCCGCCCTGTGCGTCCCGATCCTCGAGGGCAAGGCCGACATGGTCGTCGGCGACCGCCTGGTGATGACGATCGACCACTTCTCACCGGCCAAGAAGGCGCTGCTGCGGCTCGGCTCCTGGGTCGTGCGCCAGGCGTCGCCGACGACGGTGCCCGACACGACCTC
>JBBRFO010000192.1:0-2428 GCA_038224135.1 Solirubrobacterales bacterium | reverse complement strand
GTGATGGCGCCGGAGAGGAAGGCGTCCGGCGCGTCGTCGGTGTTCGACTTGTCCGCGGCCAGGAAGGTCGAGAGGCGCGCCTCCGCCAGCGGCACCGCCCACGGCTCGCCGAGGTGGTCCACGCTCGAGCCGGTCGCGCCGACGCTGCGCGCGTCCTCGCGCAGGATGAGGCGTGCCCAGTCGAGCGCGCCGGCGAGGATCCACGCCGACTGCGTGCGCGCCCGCTCCGCCTCTTCGACCTGGATCGCCCGCCACTGCTGCCAGATCATCGACGCGGCCAGCGTGGCGACGAGGGCGACGATCATCATGGCTGTCAGGAGCGCGGCGCCGCGCTCCTGACAGCCATGATGCGATCGGTTTGCTCCCTCCCGGCTTCGCTCCCCTCCCTCCAGGAGGGAGGGGCCGGCTTCTTCGGAGCCGCTTCTCTTGTGGAGACTCATGGCGCGATCACGTTGTCGCGGGTCAGGTTGCCGATCAGGCCGCTGCCGGGCGCGAAGGTCAGGACGATGCGGATGCCCGTGGGCAGCGTCTGCGCGCTCGGGAGAGCGACCGTGCCGGTCCGGGTGGTTGTGCCGCTGGCGGTGACGGGCGGCGTCAGGGTCGTTCCGCCGATCGGGCCGGACGCCACTGCCGTCGGCGAGGCGGCGTTGCGGCTCGACTGGCAGTTCGCCCACGCGCCCTGGAAGAAGTAGACCTGCCACGACTCGAGGCCGACCAGCGTGCGCAGTTGCCCGGTCTCGCCGCCCTGGAACTGCTGCGTGCGCAGCCACGTCTGCTGTAGCCCCGAGGTCGTCGTCACCGCCGGGCCGGCCCAGCGCTGCCAGACGTTGCCGTGGCTGTCGGGCCGGAGCGACCAGACGACGACCTGCATGCCGTTGTCGGTGCGCCGCGTCAGGCGCACGCTCTGGCCGTCGCAGCTGAGCGCTGGGACGGCGGCCGTTTCCTGCAGCGACGCCAGGTCCTGCTCCCATTGGGCGATGACGGTTTCCAGGCGCAGGGTCTGCTCCAGGCGCACCTGGTTCGATTCGCGCGTGCGGACGATGCCGTCGACTCCCTGCCAGGCCATGAGCGACATGATGGCCATGACGACCATCGCGACCAACACCTCGATCAGGGTGAATCCGCCGGCCCGGGTCGTTGGCGCGGGCATCACACGCGCCCGAGGATGGTCGACAGGATCAGGATCTGCCGGCCGTTGTCGTCCAGCATCTGCGCGTCGACGCGGCGGAAATTCGGGTTCGGCGTCGGCCGGACGATGAGCTTGCCCACGTAGGTGCGGCCGAGCTGGTCGCAGGTGAAGTCGCTGTCACCGACGTCGGGGTACTGGTTGAAGAGCTTGAGCGCCGACAGCCGGTTGTCGGCGCACCACTGGGCGGCCGTGACCTCGACGAGGCGCGCCGTGTTGTCGGTGAGGGATCCGGCCGCCTTGATGCCGGCGCCGAGAGTGACCGCGACGATCGTCAGCGCGACCAGGACCTCGATCAGCGTGAAGCCGCGCTCGGCGCGGGCGATCACGGCTTGGCGGCGTCGCCGTCGGCGACGACGAAGGGACCGATGCCGTCGGTGATCAGCATCAGGCGCTGATCGGCAAGGCGAAGCACGACGCGCTGCTCGCCGACCAGCGGCTCGGGGCCGAGGACGAGGACGCGCGCGCCGATCACCTGCGCCGACGTGCCCGGGTCGAGCCAGTGGCTCGGACGCGGCTGCGCGGAGGGCAGGCCGACGAAGCGAAAAGCGCTGCCGTCGGACTGGTCGGTGAGCGGTTCCCAGCGCGCTGCGATGCCCGACGCCCGGGCTTCGGCCCGCGCCGATTCGAGCAGCGATGCGAGGCGCACCGCCTCCTGCTCGAGCTTGGCTGCGGCCGGATCGCGCAAGGCGAGGCTCGCGACTGCAGTGACGATGGCGATGATGGCCACGACGACGATCAGCTCGATCAGCGTGAAGCCCCGCGAGCCTCCACGTGACCGGCAGGAGGGCGCAGCCCTACTGCCAGGAGCCGATGTCGGCATTCTTGCCTTCGCCGCCGGCGACGCCGTCGGCGCCGAAGCTGTAGACGTCGATCTCGCCCTTCAGCCCCGGGTTGGCGTACTGGTACGGACCCTTCCACGGATCGCTCGGCAGCTTGTCGAGGTAGGGCCGCCAGTTCGGCGGGATCGTGCCGACGGTGGGCTTGGCAACGAGCGCCTGCAGGCCCTGCTCCTGGCTCGGATAGCGCAGGTTGTCGAGCTTGTAGAGCTTGAGCGCCTGCATCAGGTTGTTGACGTCGGTGCGGGCGGCGGTGACGCGTGCGTCGTCGGCACGGTCGAGCATGTTCGGGACGATCAGGGCGGCCAGCACGCCGATGATGACGAGCACGACCATCAGCTCGATCAGGGTGAAGCCGCGGCGGCGCAAACGCATTTTCATCAACTCGGTCTCGTGCAGTTCT
>JBBRFO010000191.1:0-2430 GCA_038224135.1 Solirubrobacterales bacterium | reverse complement strand
GGCCGCACCAAAGCCGCCGACGTGCTCGAGGACTGGGCGGCGAGCCTCCACCTGAAGTTCCTCGGGGTGCTGCGCGAGACGCAGGCGTACGTCCGCTGTGTCGAGCAGGGCCTGACCCTGTTCGACCTTCCGCCGGCGCAGACGCAGATCGACATGGCGCAGTGGGCGCCGATCCTGGAATGGATCGAGCCCGTGCTGCGCTCGACGCGTCGGCCGCCGGTCGGCACGGAGTCGCGCGTCCTGCGCGCCGAACTGGCGCCACCCGAGCGCTCGCGGCCCATCCCGCTCGCGATCACGGCGCGCGCGCCGGGCTCGGCGACGCGATCCGTGCCGGGCACCGCGATGCCGGCCAGAGCTCGCACGACCGCTTTCGGCGCGGCGAGCCTGTTCGACTGGCTGCCGATCCCGCGCTTTCTGCAGCGCAACGTCTAGACCGATCCGCGCCCGGCTGACGGCTTCGCCGGAACGACCTGGACGGTCGATCGGGCCAGATTGCGGTAGATGCGGCACCTGCGAGCGATAGGCCACCACTCGTAGAGGAAGATCTGCATCGGACGCCACATGGCCACCCCGCCGCCGATCAACAGGCCCTCCTTCGACAACTGCACGAGCGTGCTTGCCGTGTTGGCCGACAGGAGATCGGCGCCGAGAAGGCAGAGCCCGAGGACGGCGAGCCCGATCACGAGGCTCGCCCGCCCTTCTCCGAGCAGGGCTCGAAGCTTGCGGCGGGTCACCGTCGCCCGGTACTCGAAGTAGTTGCGGATCGCCTCCGACACGAGCGGTGCGGGGTCGGCCGCGGGCATGCGCTCGACATGGACGACGATTCGAAAGCGGCTGTCCTGCGGGAATTCGAGAGCCCAGCTCTCCAGGAACTGCTCCGCATCCCGATCGAGATCGCGATGCAGGAATGGCGTGGGATCCATGGAGTTGAAGAGCTCGGCGACCTCGACGACGCGAAGCTCCAGGTGGTGGACCGTCGGGCGCTTGCTCATCGGTTGCATTCTCGGCTGCATGTCGGGCGGCACGCGAGGCCGACCCTAGACGCCAACGGGACGCTCCCGCTCGTCTTCTTCGGCCCCGACGGCTACGGCAAGCGACAGGGTCTGCTGATGGTCCCGTCGCGGGCGACGAAGGACATCCCTATGATCGATGCTGCACTGCGTCATCGCATGCGTGCTTGCGCGTGACACCAGCTGGCGTGCGACCCGGAAGCGTCTTCGCTTCCCGAACCAGGGAATCACCATGCTCTTCGACCCGTTCCTCGCGCGCACCATGCAGCTCGCCAACCGCGCGGTCATGGCTCCGATGACGCGCAGTCGCGCCGTCGATGCCAATGTCCCGAACGCGCTGATGGCCGAGTACTACGGCCAGCGTTCCTCGGCAGGACTGATCGTCACCGAGGGCACGTCGCCGTCGGCCGACGGCCTCGGCTACGCGCGCATCCCCGGGCTGTTCGACGCCGCACAGGTCCGCGGCTGGAGGATGGTCACCGACACGGTTCACGCCAAGGGCGGGAAGATCGTCGTGCAGCTGATGCACACCGGACGTGTGGCCCACGTCGCCAACCTGCCGACGGGCGCCGAGGTGGTCGGACCGACGTCGCAGGTCTGCCCGGGCGAGATGTACACCGACACCCAGGGCATGCAACCGCACAGCACGCCGCGCGCGATGACGCAGGCCGACATCGCACATGCGGTCGGCGAGTTCGCGCAGTCTGCACGTCTGGCGATCGAAGCCGGCTTCGACGGCATCGAGCTGCATGCCGCGAACGGCTACCTGATCGAGCAGTTCCTCAACGCCAACGTGAACCAGCGCGGCGACGCCTATGGAGCGGGCAGCGAGGGCCGGAATCGATTTGCACTGGAGATCGCACGCGCGACGTCGGACGCCATCGGTGCCGACCGGGTGGGCATCCGGCTGTCGCCGTACGGCGTCTTCAACGGAACGGGCGCCTATGCGGACGTGGAGGCGCAGTATCTTGCGCTCACCCGCGAGCTCTCCGCGCTCGGTCTGCTGTACCTGCACGTCCTCGACCATTCGGCCATGGGGGCGCCGCCCGTCCCGGCCGAGCTGAAGTCGGCGTTGCGCGGCGCCTTCGATGGTCCGTTCATCCTCGCCGGCGGGTTCGATCACGCCAGCGCCGAGCGCGCGCTGTCCGCTGGACAGGCCGACCTGATCGCGTTCGCACGGTCGTTCCTCGCCAACCCCGACCTGGTCCAGCGCATGCGGTTGGACGCACCGCTAAGTCCCCCCGACATGTCGACCTTCTACACGCCAGGACCGAAAGGCTACACGGACTATCCGGCGCTCGCGACCTGAGAGGCCCGCTCGTACAATCGGAACCGTTCGGGGCGTAGCGCAGCCTGGTAGCGCAACTGGTTTGGGACCAGTAGGTCGCGAGTTCGAATCCCGCCGCCCCGACCATCGCCT
>JBBRFO010000190.1:0-2432 GCA_038224135.1 Solirubrobacterales bacterium | reverse complement strand
CGCGTAGCCGACGGCGGCCAGCAGCCACAGCGCCGCGAGCACCCACCCTGGGGCGATCCGACCGTGTCCCGGCTGCTCCTCGTCCACCGACTGCTCCTCCTCCGCCCGACCACGCTGACCGCGCGGCATCCTCTCACAGCTTCTAGGTGATCGAGCGCAGGACCTTCGGGAGCGTGTTCAGGACCTCGCTGCCGTCGGCCGTGATCACGGCCAGGTCCTCGATCCGCACGCCGTACGCGCCCGGGACATAGACGCCGGGCTCGACCGTGACGATCATCCCGGCGGCCAGCGCCGTCGTGCCGGTGCGCGACAGCCGCGGGGCCTCGTGGATCTCCAGGCCGACCCCGTGGCCGAGGCCATGGCCGAAGTGCTCGGCGTGCCCGGCGGCGTCGATGATGTCGCGCGCGACGGCGTCGACCTCGCGCCCGGTCGGCCCGGGCCGGACGGCCGCGAGCGAGGCTTCCTGCGCGCGCAGGACCAGCTCGTAGACCTCGCGCTGCTCGTCGGGCACCGTGCCGACGGCGAACGTCCGCGTGCAGTCCGACAGGTACCCGTCGAGCTTGGCGCCCCAGTCGATCGTCAGCAGCGTCCCGGCCTCGATCGGGACATCGCGTGGTACCGCGTGCGGCAGCGCTCCGTGGGCCCCGTGGGCGACGATCGGCTCGAACGAGATCGCCTCAGCACCGGCGCGCCGCAGCTCGAACTCGAGGTCGAGCGCGACCGCGGTCTCCGTCCGGCCCGTCACGCCGCGCGCGAGGACGGCCTCCAGCGCGGCGTCGGCCAGGACCGCCGCCGCGCGGATCCGCTCGACCTCGCCGGCGTCCTTGATCTGCCGCAGCGCCTCGACGAGGCCGGCGGCGGGCGCCAGGCTGATCGCATCCGGCACCACCTCGGCGAGCGCGGCCGCGGCCTTGACGCTGACGTTGGCGTCGTCGAAGCCCAGCATCAGCCCGTCTGCGCCGGCCGGGAGATGCTCGCCCAGCCCGGCGCCGAGCAGGTCCTGAGCGGCAAGCCGCCGGTCCCACAGCGGATCGAGCTGCTGGCTGCTCTGCTCGACGTAGCGGAAGTCGGTGATGAAGCGGCGTGTGCCGTCCGGGCCGACCAGCGCGACGCCGTTGGACCCGGTGAACCCGGTCAGCCAGCGCAGGTTGGCGGCGTTCGAGACCAGCAGCAGATCGACGCCCGCCTGCTCGGCGGCGGCCGCCAGTGCGTCGGCGCGCGCGGCGGGGGCGCTCATGCCGCCGCCTCCAGTGCCGTGCGCAGATGTTCCAGTCCGACGCGGTACCCGTCGGCACCTTGACCGCTGACGGTCGCCAGGCAGAGGTCGCCGATCACCGAGACTCGACGGAAGGCCTCGCGCTCCTGGACCGCCGACAGGTGCACCTCGACGGCCGGCATGCCGGCGATCTCCAGCGCATCGCGGATCGCGTAGGAATAGTGGGTCCAGGCGCCGGGGTTGAGCAGCACCCCGTCGACGGTGCTCGGCAGCCGGTGCAGGTGCTCGACGAACTCGGCTTCGGCGTTCGTCTGGAAGAAGCGCACTTCCAGGTGCAGGTCGCGCGCGAAGCCTGCGATCTGCTGCTCGAGCCGGTCGAGCGTCAGATCGCCGTAGTGGGCGGGGTCGCGGCGGCCGAGCTGGTCGAGGTTGACGCCATGCAGGACGTCGATGCGGTTGTGGGCGAGCACGGGCGGCGAGTCTCGCACACGCGATCCAGTCAACCCGCGCCGCACTTCTGCCGATGGGATTGTCGATGGTGCGCGTTCCCCGAGCGACCACGGTCGACGCGCTGCGCGCGGCAGCGCTCGTCGTCCTCTGCGCCCTGATCGCCGCGGCGATCCCGTCGGCCGGCGACTACGACCTCGAAGTCCGCCCGGCGATGTCGGCACTGCTCGGCGGCGACCTGCACGGCTTCGCCTCGGCTGCGCCCGTCTATGGCGCGTCGGCGTGGCCGCGGGCGCCGTTCGCGGCGTTCGCCGATCTGCTCGGCGGCGGCTCGCTGGCGATCTACCGCGCCGGCGCGTTCGCCTGCCTGCTGGCCGCAGCCGGACTCGGCTGGTGGCTGGAACGGCGGATGCGCGGGGCCGATCGCCCGATCATCGATCGCCTCACCGTGGTCGCCGTGATCCTCGCCGCACCGGTCGTCCTGCGCACGCTGCGCGACGGCCACCCCGAGGACCTGCTGGCCGGGGTCCTGGCGGTCACCGCCGTCCTGCTTGCAAGCGGCGGGCACCGCGTGCGCGCCGGCCTGGCGCTCGGCCTGGCGGTCGTGACCAAGCAGTGGGCCGTCCTCGCGGTCGTGCCGGTGCTCCTGGCCGCACCTGGCGGCCGCGCGCTGCTGCTGGCGAGCGCCGCCGGAGCGGCGGGCGCCGCGTACCTGCCGATCCTGCTGCTCGCCCAGCAGCGCGCCGGCACCGACGTCGCCGTGCTGACC
>JBBRFO010000189.1:0-2448 GCA_038224135.1 Solirubrobacterales bacterium | reverse complement strand
ATCTCGGAGTTCCCCTTGACGAGCAGCCAGTTCGATGCGCCGGTGGCCAAGGCGCTGACGAGCGGCACTGACGGCGTCGTCGCATTCGCGCCCGGCCAGGCGCAAGGGCCGCTCGCGCTCGCAATCCAGAACGCGAACGACAAGGTCAAGATCGGCATCCCCGCCGCCGCGCTCTCGCAGAGCGTCCTCAAGTTTCTCGGGAAGAAGGGCGACGGGATCCTCGTGGCGGGTGCCGGTGCTCCCGCGACCGCGAAGGCGCAAGGCATCAAGCTCTTCAACGCCGACATGCGCAAGTACGAGAAGAGCGCGGCGAAAGACGACCTCTCGATCGACGCCTGGGCGTCGGTGTGGCTGTTCGAGCGGCTTGCACGGACGCTCCCGAACGTGACGCGCGCGAACGTGCTGAAGGCGGCGAAGAGCCTGCGCAACTACAAGATGGGCGGGATCTACGGGCCGCTGACGACCACTGAGCCGTTCACGGGCTTCCCCGGGATGAAGTGCCTCGCCAACAACACCGTCGTCACGGAGCAGATTCAGGACGGCCACTTCGTGCCGATCGGACGGCTGCCGGCATTCCCGTGACGGCGAGCCGAGACAGCCGCTCCGACTGAGGCCTGACAAGCGGTGAGCGGTGCGTTCGAATTCTTCCTGCTCGGTCTGGGCGTAGGCGCGACCTACGCCCTGGCCGCGCAGGGGATCGTCCTCATCTACAGGGGCTCGGGCGTCGTCAACTTCGCGCAGGGCGGAATGGCGCTCGCCGGCGCCTACGCGTACTTCGGCCTTCGCAACGCCGGCGTGCCCGTGGCCGTCGCGATCCCGCTCGCGACGGTCGCGGCCGCCGCGCTGGGCGGGGCCGTCTACGTCGCGGTGATGCGACCGCTGCGGGGCGCCTCGCCGCTGACGCGTCTCGTTGCGACGCTCGGTGTGCTCACGGCTGTGCAGGGCGTCGGCGTGCTGACCCTCGGTAGCGGCACGAGGTTCGTGGCGGCCATCTTCCCGACGCAGGCGGTACACATCCTCGGCGGGCGCGTCGGCGCCGATCGCGTCTGCCTGCTGGTCGTTGCCGTCGCCCTGACGCTCCTTCTGTCTGTCGTCTACCGCTTCACAACGTTCGGGCTGAGCACGTCCGCGGTGGCGGAGAACGAGCTCGCCACCGCCGCCCTCGGCCGCTCGCCCGACGTGGTCGGCGCAGTGAACTGGGCCGTCGGCGCGGGCCTCGCCGGCCTGGCCGGGATCCTCGTCACACCGATCATCGGCCTCTCGATCGGGCAGCTGGGTCTCCTGCTCTACCCAGCGCTCGCGTCCGCGCTCGTCGGCAGCTTCTCGTCGTTCTGGCTGACGGCGGCCGGCGGGCTCGCGATCGGGGTCACCGAGTCGGAGGTGACCCGCTACGTGGCGAGCCCGAGCTGGCCTCCGGCCGTCCCCTTCCTTGCGATCATCGGAGTCCTCGTGCTGCGCGGCCGCGCGCTCCCGCTGCGGAGCTTCGCCGCCGAGCGCTGGCCACGGACGGGATCGGGCCGGATCCGGTGGTGGATTGTTCTGCCCCTGACCGTCGCGGTGGTGCTCGCGATTTCGACGATGAGCTCGAGTGCGGCGTCGGCGGCGACGAACTCGAGCGCGGCGGCGATCATCGGGCTGTCGCTCGTCGTCGTCACCGGGTGGGCGGGGCAGCTGTCGCTCGCGCAGTACGCGATGGCCGGAGTCGGAGCGTTTATCGCGGCCAAGCTCGCGTCCGTCTACCACTTGCCGTTCTGGTCGGTGCTGCTGATCGGTGCGTTCGGGACGGTGCCAGTAGGGATCGCGATCGGTCTGCCTGCGCTGCGGACCCGCGGGGTGAACCTCGCGATCGCCACGCTCGGGCTCGCGCTCGCCGTCCAGACGGTGCTGCTCGGCAATCCCAACTACACCGGCGGGATCTTCGGGCTCAACGTCTCGCCTCCGGACCTCTTCGGGCTCGATCTCGACCCCACGCTGCACCCGGCGCGCTACGCGATCTTCGCGTTCCTTTGCCTTGTCGTCCTCGCGCTGCTCGCCGCAAACGTCCGCCGCGGCCAGGTGGGCCGCCGCATGCTCGCGGTGCGCGCGAGCGAGCGCGCTGCGGCGTCGCTCGGCATCAGCGTCGTCGGCGCGAAGGTGTACGCGTTCGCGACCGCTGCGGGGATTGCTGCGGTCGGCGGGATTCTGCTTGCCTTTCGGACGCCGAGCGTCTCGTTCGCGCCGTACAGCGTCGACAGCTCGATCAACGTCGTCGTGTCGGTCGTGATCGGCGGCATCGGGTTCATCGGCGGAGTGATTCCGGGCGCGCTCTCCAATCCGGGTGGCTTCATGGCCCGGGTCTTGAGCGCACTCTTCAGCTGGGACAGCTATGTGGCGGTCGTGACTGGCACGCTCGCGGTGCTGACCGTGATCAGCGCGCCCGCCGGCATCGCACAGCAGGTCGTCGGCTTC
>JBBRFO010000188.1:0-2464 GCA_038224135.1 Solirubrobacterales bacterium | reverse complement strand
GGGCCGTTAGCTCAGTCGGTTAGAGCAGAGGACTCATAATCCTTTGGTCGTTGGTTCGATCCCAACACGGCCTACCAAAGGCGCGACAACGTTGCCGCTCAAGGCGACGGGATACGGCGGCACGACGCCCGGTGCGCTCGGCGCGCCCGCAGCCGCAGCAGAAGCTCGAGATTGGGCTGCTCGGGATCGCGTCAGGCGCGAACTTGACCTCGTTCCTGCACGGCCTTCTCGACGGCTGCGTCCAACTGCACGCGCCGAGCGGCAGATTCCGATAGCGATGGGTTGATCAGCGCGTTCCCCGCACGGGGTAGTTCTTCTCCTGCACGAACTTCAGCCCCTTCAGGAGGGCGACGAGGTCGGGTCTCGCGAACGGGGCGTTCGAGATGTCGGCCACCTGCAAGCGACCATCGGGGTTGATGGCGAACACCGCGGGCTCGGCGAAGGGCCGATCGGTTTCCTGCGCCGAGCGCGGCTCGGAGACGTAGACGCCGAGCCGTCGCATGTCGTCGACCGACAGGTCGAAGGCGACGGGGAACTGCCAGCCCTCTGCGTCGGCCTCGGCGGCAGCGCGCTCCTTCGGGTCGGCGGAAACGGCGTAGACGGCGATGCCGGCGTCGGCGTAAGCGGTTCGCAGGCTGTCGAGCGTCTTCAAGTAGGTCTTGCAGAGGGGGCAATGCGCGCCGCGATAGACGACGAGCAGGCGCCACCCGGGAACGGATTCGAGGGCGACGTCGCCCTCGGCCAGCGTGTGCAGCGTGAGGGCGGGAACAGCTTCGCCGGCGGCGGGGCGGTCGTGTGGTTGCATGGCGAGGTCCGGTGGCTGGAGGGCCGAAGTCTGACCGCGAACGAGTCGAAGTAGTGAGCAGCCTGCGAAAGCTCTTCGACCCGTTCGAGCAGAAGGCCATCGCTGACTCAAGTCGTGCAGCTCGACCCCGTCTCCCTAGTAGAACAGCCACGTCCCTTTGACGGTCGACTGCGATACCGCCGGCTTCGCGTAGTCGCAGACGCCATCCACGAACATGTTGGCCAGACGCACCTTCTCCGTCGCCGTGAAGACCGCCGGCTGGTAGTCGCGCTCGTCGACCGGCTTCAGCTGGCACTTGACGACGTCGTCGGTGATCGGCTCGCCGGCCACCATGCGCGGCGGCACGGTCTTCGGGTAGAGGGTGTTGCAGACGCCCGGGCCCGAAAGAGTGGCTGGTTCCTTGTGCTGGACGGCATCGGCCACGCCCCAGCACGAATCGACCGCCTCGGCGGGCTTGAGACGCGCGATCTTGGCGGCCGTCGACGCCGCCGGATCGGCCGCGATCGCGTCGAGCCAGTTCGTCATCAGCGTCAGCCGCTTCAGGAACGTGTCGTTGACGAGAGCGGCCAGCACGGCCTGCTGGGCCGCGCCGAGCCCGAGCAAGGGCGCCAGCCCCGGATTCGGCAGCACCCAGATGACCTGGTTGTCGGCGCGACCGTTCGCCCTGAGCAACTGCTCGCGGATCTTGATGTCGTTGTAGATCGTGTGGATGTCGCCCGCCGGCTCGGCGTAGGAGCGCAGATGCAGGATCGGCACCGTCGCCAGGCCGCCGCTGCCCGAGCCGATGCGACCCTTCTCGTACGAGAGCTTCAGCGCCTGCGGGTCGGCCGACGTGCGGCGCGCGACGATGTTGCCGTCGACGTCGAAGCCGCCGACGCCGGCATTGACGTCGAGGAACTGCGTCGTCGTGATCGTGCCGGCCTTGAGCGCGGCCAGACCGTACTGGACGCCGATGTTGTCGAGCGGTCGCCTCGCGGCCCCGGTCAGCGGGTCGCGGCCCAGCGTGTTGACGTTGATGTCGTAGACGGTGCAACGCGCGCCGGTGGCATTGGTGAGCGGGTCGTAGACCTTCGACGCGTCGAGCAGCCCGCACGGTGGGTTGATCGAGCCGTTGGTGGCGAGCACGGCGTCGCCGTTGCCGGCGTCCCAGTTCGCGCACGTGCCCTTGAGGTGGCCCTCGAAGCCCTTGCGCACGGCGTCGCTGGCGGGGCGGGCGATGAAGTAGCGGTTGAGCAGGCGGCAGTCGGAGACCGCGAGCGCGGTGCTGAAGACGTCGGGGAAAGCAGCGTCGGGCATGATGCCGTCGAGCACGCCCGGGTAGTTCTGCGCGATCAGCATCTGCTGGATCGCGCCACCGGAGCCGCCCATCCCGACCATCCAGCGGGGCACGCCATAGGACTTGGCGATGTGCTCGCGGATCATCATCGCCGTCTCGGCAGCAAGCACGTCGTTGACGTTGACCTTGTTGATGTTGAGCGTCGAGACCACGTAGGCGAAGCCGCGTTTCAGCGCCTCCAGGTTCTGGACGTCGTTGGTCTTGACGGGTTCGGTGACGCCGTAGGAGCCCTGGTTGTACTGTGCCGCCGTCGATTCGCCGAAGCGGAAGACGACGCGCCCGTTCCAGCCCGTGGCATTGAGAACCCCGGCCGCCACGGGATC
>JBBRFO010000187.1:0-2469 GCA_038224135.1 Solirubrobacterales bacterium | reverse complement strand
CTAGCCGCGGGAGAAGCTGCGGCGCGAGACTGCGCTCGTGAACCCTGACTTGTCGCGTGCGCTCAACGCGACGGTGAAGCGGCCGGGCCCACGGAACCGTGCTGCCGGCGTCCAGTGCCGGGTGTAGACGCCGCAGGGACGTGGCGGCGACAGCGTCGTGAAGCGCCGCGTGTACGAGAGCTTGCCGGGCCGTGAGTCGGTCTCGACGATCGTCAGGTTCTTCATCGAGTCGTCGCAGATCCGGACGCGGGCGTAGACCGCGGCACCGATGAAGCGCACCGAGATGATCGTCAACGTCGGCCGCTTGTTCGTGACCGTGATCGTCGGAGCGATGATCGCTGTCGTCGCCGAGGTTGCCGTCGCCGAGCCCTTGGCGTTCTTCGCGGTCACCTTGACGCGGATCCGGAAACCGAGATCGAGAGCCTTGAGCAGATACGTCCTCGCCGTCGCACCAATTACGTCGGTGCAGACGACGATGTTGTCGGCGTCGCAGCGCTCCCACTGGTAGGCGAACGACGTCGGATTGCCGGTCCAGCTCGCGTCATCGGTGGTCAGCGTCTGGCCGACCCGCGGAGTGCCGGAGATGATCGGCCTGTCGGTCGGCTTGGGTGCGTTGCTCGACGTCGCCGTCGCCACCTGAGCCGTCTGCGCCGACTGTGCCGAGGCCGAGCCGTCGACGTTCGTCGCCGTCACACGGACCCGGGTGGTGTTGCCCGCGTCGGCTGCGACCAGCGCGTAGGTCTTTGGAATTCCCCCGCTTTGGTGGACAGGTTTGATTAGGCGGCTTGTTCTTCAAGCGCGTTGGGGTGGTTGATCTTCTCGTAGTCGGCGGGCGAGCGCTGTCCGAGGGTGCTGTGACGCCTCTCGCGGTTGTAGAAGACTTCGATGTAGTCGAAGACCTCGGTGCGCAGCTCGGCCTTCATGGGCCAGGTGCGGCGGTTGATCAGCTCTTTCTTCAGCGTCGCGAAGAAGCTCTCGGCGACGGCGTTATCGAAGCAGTCGCCCTTGCTGCCCATCGACTGGGCGATGCCGGCGGCGCGTGCCTTCTGACCGAAGGCGAGACTGACGAATTGGCTTCCCTGGTCGGAGTGCCAAATCAGACCATGCGCGGGGCGTCGGTGGGCGAGCGCCATCTCGAGCGCGTCGGTGACGAGCTCTGCGCGGAGGTGGTCGGCCATCGCCCAGCCGACGATGCGGCGGCTGTAGAGGTCCTGGACGGCGACGAGGTAGAGCCATCCCTCCCAGGTGCGCAGGTAGGTGATGTCGGCGACCCAGCAGCGGTTCGGCGCGCCGGCGGCGAAGTTGCGGTCGAGCAGATCCTCGGCGACCCTGACGCCGGGCACTCGGATCGTCGTCGTGCGCCACTTCTTCGTAATCAGACCGGACAGGCCCGCTTGGCGCATCAGTCGCTCGACGCGTTTGCGGCCGATCCGTTCGCCGTCGTCGAGCACGAGGTCGGACCAGATCCGCGGCGAGCCGTAGACGCCGCGGCGCTTGCGGTGAAGCTCCCGGATCCGCTCGGTCAAACGCGCGTCCTCGCGCGCGCGGGGCCCCAGCGGCCGTTGCGTCCAGGCGTGGTAGCCGGAGCGGCTGACCTCGAGCACACGGCACATGATCGCGATCGAATGGCAGGCCTTCTCCGCGGCGATGAACCGAAACACGCTCACCGGGTCACGCCTTCCTTGGCGAAGAAGGCCGCCGCTTTTTTTAGGATCTCCCGCTCCTCAGCAAGGACCCGGTTTTCGCGACGCAGCCGACGCAGCTCCTCACGCTCAGCCGAGCTGAGCCCCTCGGCCTTGCCTTCGTCGACGTCGAGCTGGACCGACCAGTTACGCAACGACTGCGGCGAGACCCCGAGCTCGCGAGCGAGCTGCGGGACCGAACGACCGCTGCTGCGGAGCAACCTGACAGCCTCCGAGCGGAACTCCACTGAATACGGCGGGATCTTTGGCATCACCAGACATCCTTCCCGACTGAGCAAACTCAGTCAGCAGATGTCCACCAAAGCGGGGGAATTCCACTTCTGCGTGGCGCCGGCGATGCTCGCGCAACTGTTGCCGCCGCGGTTACACCGAAGCCACTGGTAGGCGAAGGACGTGGGACTGTTGCTCCAAGTCCCGTTATTTGGGGTGAGCGTCTGCCCAACCGTGGGCGTCCCGCTGATCGTGGGCGGCGCCGTATTCACGGGTGCGACCTTCTGCGCAGCCTGGCTGCCACCCGCCAGCGCGCCGAGCCCAACCAGCGACACGGCGAGAAGGGCGCTGAGCCCTCTCAGATGCGATTTCATGTGTTCCTCCTTGGGGGTGCAAATGCGCCTACGGAGCCGGCGCCGGACTCAACCAATGGGGGTAGGTCTGCGGAGGAAACGCGCGACGCGGCCAAAGGGGTACGCGAGCCTACGGGCGCCGAGCCAGTTTGAGCGAGGCGGCGTCGAGCAGCGGCACGGCCGCGACCGCCTCCCGGGTCGCT
>JBBRFO010000186.1:0-2497 GCA_038224135.1 Solirubrobacterales bacterium | reverse complement strand
CGAGCCGCGCACGCTCGAGCAGAGCATGGCGCTCGGCTGGTCGCTGCTCGCCGGCCTGCCGCCGGGCGAGCTGACGCGCCTTTCCGATGCGCAGATCGCTGCCAACGTCGCGCCGCTGGCCGCCGCACCGTCGTGAGCGACATCAACCCGACCCGCAGCGCCGTCCTCGAGATGAAGGACGAGCGCCGGGCGATGCACGAGGGCTACGTCTTCCTCGACGAGAAATGCCTCCTGCTGGCCGGCGAGATCCTGCGCGAGCTGGCTCGCTTCGCCGTCCTGCAACGCGACATGCTTGCGCTGCACGACGTGGCGATGGCCGCCCTGCAGGCGGCGACGGCACGGCACGGCCTGGAAGCCTTGCAGGTCTATCCGGCCGACGACCTCGGCGACGCGCGCGTCGCGTCGCGGCGGCGCGGCCTCATGGGCGTTCACCTTCAGGAAGCCGAGCTCGACGCACGACCGGCGGCGGCGCCGCCGTCGGTCGAACGATCGCCCGAGGCCGAGGCCTGCCGGCGGGCGTTTGCCGACATGCTGGCGGCGGCCGCCGGGCTCGCCGCCGTCTCCGGCAACCTCGAGCGGCTGTCGTTCGAATACCAGCGTTCGGTGCGCCGCGCGCGGGCGCTGCAGGACGTGATGCTGCCGGAACTCGAGGGCGAGATCTACGCGATCGAGAACAGGCTCGAGGAGCTCGAGCTGGAAGAGGCCATCTGGATGCGCGGCGACGCGGGCGCCGCCTAGCGGCGGCACTCCAAGGGGCTGCGATGCCGTTCCTAGGCAGCGATCTGCCGCTCGCCGGTTGGCGCGGCGCCAGGCTTGGCGACCCGGTTCGGCACGAGACGGGGTTCGGCGCCGAGCCAGTAGAGGCCGTTGGCCATGATGCAGAAGCCGGTCGCGGCGAACCAGACCATCGCCGCGCCGACGAAACCCGTGAAGGCGAGCCACCACGGGCTGTGCAGCAGCGACAGGATCGAGGCGAGCGTCAGGTTGATGCCGACGGCGAGATAGATCCGTCGCTCGAGGTACCAGCCGTCGGTCTGCAGGAAGTACCACTGGCCGGGCTTCCAGCCCGGGCGCGCGAGCCTGGGCATGAAGCCGAGCCGCGCCAGGACGTTGCCGACGATGCACAGGCCGGTGAGCGACACCGCAATCGACGACAGCGCCGTCGCGACCACGAGCAGGATCCAGAGCGGGTCGACCAGAGCAGCGAGAGCGGTCGCAGTCAGAAGCACGATGCCGGCGATGAGCCAGACGGTGCGCTCGATGTACCAGTCGCGCGTGGGGACGACGTAGAAGCCTGTGCGGGACATGAAGACTCCTTGAACTCTGCCTGTCCTCTTATAGGCCGCACGTCGGTGCGCGCACTTGCGGCAACGCAAGTCGACTCCGGGCCGGGTCGATCTCGGCGAACCACGCTGTCAACCGGTTCGGGAGTGAGCCGACTTCAAGCCCGCGCGGCGGCTATCGCCCGACTCACCGACCGGCACAGCAGCCTATAGTGCGACAGGAACCGAACCGAGCCTGGGTGAATCGATGAGTGCACGCCGATCAGTCCTCGGATGGTTCGCCTCCGTCATGCACGCACACAGGACGAGCGGGCACGTGTCTCGTCGACCGCCGATCCCTGGAATGCACGCCTGCTCGCGGAGAAATAGGATGTTCAAACCGTGGTGCATCGCTGCCGCCGTTCTGGTGGCGACGACGTCCGCTCGCGCGAACCCGGCCGAGAACGACGCGGCGATGGTCCGCATGGCGACCCGCAGCGGCTGCATGGCCTGTCACGCCATCCTGCCAAAGCCCAATCGAGCCGATGGGCTGCCTCCGATCGCGCCGGCGTGGCGCGACATCGCGATCAAGTACAGGGACGACCCCGGCGCATCGGATCGCCTCACCCGCACGGTCATGACTGGCTCGAACCCGCGTATCCGGCACTGGGCCGGCAAGGTGAGCTCCGTCACGATGCCGCCGAATGCCGTGGCAATCACCGAAGCCGACGCGCGCGTGCTCGTCAACTGGATACTCGTCCTGGTTCCCTAGCCCGGACCGCGATCGGGTGCGTCGGACGTGCGACGTCGTGACGCTGCAGCTGCCGCACCGGATCGAGTTTGCGACAGTGTCTGCCGCGTTCGTGTTGATCGGCGCCACCGCCACCATCATCGGCGTGTGAGCGGACGACTCGGTTCATCGGGCGCGGAGCAAGGCGTCGAGAATGCGCTCGCTTGCCAGGCCGTCCCCGAAGGCGTCGCTCGGCCGGGCCATCGACGCGTACTGGCGGGGATCGTCGAGCAGCGCCGACGCAGTGCGTGCGATCTGCTCAGCGTCGGTGCCGACGAGGAGCGCCACGCCCGCATCGATCGCTTCGGCCCGCTCGGTGAGCGGTCGCATGACGAGCACCGGCTTGCCGAGCGCCGCGCATTCCTCCTGCACGCCGCCCGAATCGGTCAGGACGAGGGCCGCGCCGTCGAGCGCAGCCACGAAATCGAGGTAGCCGAGGGAAGGC
>JBBRFO010000185.1:0-2514 GCA_038224135.1 Solirubrobacterales bacterium | reverse complement strand
TGAGCGCGCGCGCCGACATTCGCCCCTGATGCGCGCCCGCCTCACCATGTTCAGCCAGTCGAGTCGCGACTACGCCGTCACAGGCACCGGCGCACCGACCGACCCGCCCTCAGGTGAGGCAGGCGTCGACGGCGACTCCTGGTACACCGCCGTTCGCGGCGGCGGCCCGGACGTCAACCCGGAGCTGACCGGCTCGCAGAAGTTCGACGTATACGCCGAGATGTCGAAGACCGACACGTCGGTGAAGGCTTTCCAGCTGTTCTGGTCGCTGCCCGTCAAAGCGGCCGTTTGGGGGCTGAACGCCCGCCCGCCCGACACGCAGAGCGAACCGGACGCGCAATCGCTGGTGATCCGTGACGCGGTCAACGCCCAGTTTGGCGTCGAGCAGCGCGACGACTCGTGGCTCGACATCTCGTGGAAAGAGCTCCAGGGGCAAGGGCTCAAGGAGATGCTGACGATGGGACCGTGCATCGAGGAGCTGATTTGGTGCCTGCCGAAGAACATCCGCGTTTGGCGTGACGCCGACGGCGACGAGCACTACATTCGCACCCTGGACCGCGTCGCACTTCGGCCCGCCCGCACGATCACGGACGTCCACTTCGAGCGCGGAAAGCTCGTCAAGATCGAGCAGGCCTACTCACCGAACGCGCAGCCGATCCCGGGCGACAAGGTCTCCTACATGGTCTTCGAGCGCGAAGGCAACCGCTGGGACGGCGTGTCGCCGCTCCGCCCGATGTGGGGGCCGTGGACGCTCAAAAAGGCGCTGATGATCGCCGCCGGGATCGGCTGGGACCGCTTCGCCTCCGGCACGCCCGTCGTCTACCACCCCGACAACCCCGACGCCGAGGACAAGGCGAAGGAGATAGGCCGCACCGTCCGCCAGCACGAGCGCGGCTACGTCCACTTCCCGACGCTCGGCCCGGCGATCAACGGCGAGCCCGACTCCGAGTGGATGCTCAAGCTGCTGAACGGCGCATCGACGCTCGCCAACCCGGTGCCGCTCCTACGCGAGTACACCTCGGCGATCTACGAGGCCGGTCTGCTGCAGTTCGCCCGCCAGGGCTTCGGCGACAACGGTGCACGCGCGACCGCTGAGTCGCAGAGCGAGCCGTACTACCTCGCGATCTCCGAGCTTGCCGACTACGTCCGCCGCGAGAGGGCCCGCCAGCTGATCCGCCGCTTCGTCGAGGTCAACTTCGGCGCTGAGAACGCCGAGCTGCGCACACCGATTCTGACGGTGTCGAAGATCAAGGCGCGTTCGCTGCAGGTGACCGCGCAGGCGATCGCGCTCCTCGACTCGGCCGGGTTTACGCTGAACGACCGCGACGTCCAGAACGACGTCCGCGAGGACATGGGCTTCGGCCAGGTGGCCGACGTCGCTGAGAAGTCCGGGATCACGCTCGAGCAGCTCCAGGGTGCGCTCACCGCGGCGGGCCTTGACGCCGCCCAGCTTGCCGCCGTCGCGCTCGCGCTCCCTCCCGACGTCGGGATCAGCCGCAACACGACCGGAGCCGTGCCGCCGAAGGAAGGAACCGGGCTCAAGCTCGAAGCCGGAGACCGCTTCGCCGTCGCGATCACCCGCGATCTCGCCGCACGCCTCGACAAGCTCGAAGCCGTCGAGCCTGCACCCGTACCGCAGCCGCCCGCACCGATCATCATCAACGTCCCCGCGCAGCCGACCGACGAGCGCCTCTTCGAAGCGATCGCCGAGCTGGCCGCCCGCGACCCGCAGGTGCCCGCGATCACGATCGAGCATCCGCCCGCGCAGCCGCTCCACCTCGAGATCCATGTGCCGGGCGAGCCGAAGCCGCGGAACGCGATCATCGAGAAGGGCGACGACGGGCGCACCGTCGTTCGCTACGACGCCGACATTCCCGCCGATGACTGAACCTGATCTCGCTGAACGTGCCCGGCTCGCGCGTGAGCGCGCCGACCAGTCCGCCGCAGCCGCTGTAGCGGCAAGCGACCAGGCAAGGGCGGCCGCCGTCGACGCAGCCGCGCTTGAGGACGAGCTCGCCCGCGAGGCATGGGTCGAAGCGCAACGCACGCTCGGCGTCGCCGACGAGCACATCGACGCGAACCGCGGCATCGTGACGTCGCTGCCGATCGGGCCGACGTATGGCTGAGGGGCTGGTCTAAATCGCCGACTTCATCGGCTTCAACGAAGGCCGCCAGGAGATCGAGGACACCGGCTGGCCGGCGACGGTCACGTTTGAGCTCTCGACACGCTCGGTCGGCGGCGCGGGCGGCTCGACCGCCTTCACCGCGGCCGACACTCACGCCGGCGGCTACGGGATCATCACCTGCACAGGCTACTCGTCGAAGACGGAGGCGGAGCCTGCCGCGTCAGGGCTCGGCCGTAAGCTCTTCGCCGTCAAGACGTGGGCGACTGGTGCGGCCGTCGACTGGCCCGCGAACGTGCGCTCGATCGTCGCGCGTGACGCGACGACGTCGAAGCTCCTCTGCGCGTGGAACCTCGTCGCTGGCGGCGCAGTGCGCGACATGTCGGGGGCG
>JBBRFO010000184.1:0-2553 GCA_038224135.1 Solirubrobacterales bacterium | reverse complement strand
CTCCGGCGTGCCGGCCAGGCTGATCGCGCCCGAGCCGAGGCCCTGCATCGCGAAGGCGAAGTCGGCCAGGCCCGAATGGCGTGCGAGCGTCTCGCGGATCAGGCAGATCGCGCGCGTGTCGATCGCGTCGCCCTGGCCGCCGTGGGCCCGGCCGGCGACGGCGTGCGCGAGCCAGCCCGCCGAGCCGAGCAGGCGCACGAGGTGGCGGCAGGCCGCGTCGACGTCGGTGTCGTGCGCGCCGCCCACGTGTGCGGCGGCCCAGGCGTCGAGCTCGCGCGCGAGGGCGCCGTGGCGCGCGTCGAAGAACGGCCAGTCGAGGTAGGCCATGGCGCCGCTGGCCGGCCTGGGGTCGCTCATCTCAGTTCCCTTCGAACGCTGGCTTCTGCTTCGCCGCGAACGCTTCGTAGGCGCGGGTGAAGTCGCCCGTCAGCATGCAGAGCGCCTGCGACTGCGCCTCGGCCTCGATGGCCTGCTCGATCGTCATCGCCCACTCCTGATGCAGCATGGTCTTGGTGATGCCGTTGGCGAAGGTCGGGCCGGCGACGATGTCTTTCGCCATCGCCATCGCCTCCTCGAGGAGCCGCTCGGGCGCGACGAGTCGGTTGAGGAAGCCCCAGCGCTCGGCCTCCTCGCCGCCGAGCGAGCGGCCGGTGTAGAGCAGCTCGCTGGCCCGGCCCTGGCCGACGATGCGCGGCAGCATCGCGCAGGCACCCATGTCGCAGCCGGCGAGGCCGACGCGGTTGAACAGGAACGCGGTCTTGGAGCGCGCGGTGCCGACGCGCAGGTCGCTCGCCATCGCGACGATCGCGCCGGCGCCGGCGCAGACGCCGTCGATCGCGGCGACGATGGGTTGCGGGCAGGTGCGCATCGCCTTGACGAGGTCGCCCGTCATGCGCGTGAACATCAGCAGCTCGGGTGCCTTCAGCCTCACCAGCGGGCCGATGATCTCGTGCACGTCGCCGCCGGAGCAGAAGTTGTCGCCGGCACCGGCCACGACCACGACCTTGACGTCGGGCGCATGGCGCAGCCGCTCGAACAGGTCGCGCAGCTCGGCGTACGAATCGAAGGTGAGCGGGTTCTTGCGCTCGGGGCGATTCAGCGTGATGCGGGCAACGCCTTCGTTCACATCCCACAGGAAGTGCCGGGCCGGGTAGCCGGCGAGCGGACGGCGGTTGCCGGCCAGCAGCGCGGGGTCGACCGCAGCGCCGGCCTGCGGTGTCATGTTCTTCTCGCTCATGACGTGTCTCCTTCGGCCGCGGTCAAGGTCTCGTGCAGGTGCACGCGCAGCGTGCCCAGGTGCGCCTGCACCTGGCGCACGGCCTCGGCATCGAGCCCGGCGAAGAGCTCGCGGATCCAGCGCTCATGCGCCTCGGCCATGGCTTCGAAACTGGCGCGGCCCTGGGGCGTGAGCCGCACGATCCAGGCGCGCCGATCGGAAGGCGAGCTCTCGCGCACGACGAGGCCGTCGCGCTCGAGCTCGTCGGTCAGGCCGGTGACGCTGCCGCCGGTGACCATCAGGAACTTGGAGAGCTCGCGCATCTTCATGCCGGCCCTGGCGCGGTAGAGCTGCGAGAGGTAGTCGAAGCGCGCGAGCGAGATGTCGAAGCGCTCGCGCAGGCGGCGGCGCACCTCGTTCTCGACCTGCGTGCTGCAGCTCAGCAGGCGCAACCAGAGCTTGAGCACCGCGTGGTCGCCCTTGGCGACGCGGCCTTCGTGGCCCAGGCCATCGGCCTCGCGCAGCAGGTCGTGGGAGAGGTCGTTCTTCATACGCCGAGCGCGCGGTTGGCTTGCTCGATCGGGGAGAGGCCTGCGGCCTGAGCCGCTTGAGCGCGCTCGCGTTCGAGGTTGCGCTCGAGCTGCGACTTCGCCGCGCGGTACTGCTTGGGCCACGCGACTTCGGTGTAGCCGATGCGCGCCGCCTCGTGCAGCGTCCAGGCCGGGTCGGCCAGGTGCGGGCGGGCGATGGCGCAGAGATCGGCGCGACCGGCGGCGATGATGCTGTTGCAATGGTCGGCCTCGGAGATCGCGCCCACCGCCATCGTCGGGATGCCGGCTTCGTTGCGGATGCGGTCGGAGAACGGCGTCTGGAACATGCGGCCGTAGACCGGCTGCTCCTTCTTGCTGACCTGGCCCGACGAGCAGTCGATGAGGTCGGCGCCGGCCGCCTTGAAGGCACGCGCGATCTCGACCGCGTCGTCGGGGTGGATGACGCCCTCGACCCAGTCGTGGGCCGAGTAGCGGACCGAGATCGGCAGCTCCTACGGCCAAACCTCGCGCACCGCGTGAAAGACCTCGATCGGAAAGCGCAGCCGGGTCTCGAGCGAGCCGCCGTATTCGTCGGTGCGCTGGTTGGTGAGCGGCGAGATGAACGACGAAAGCAGGTAGCCATGGGCGCAGTGCAGCTCGAGCCAGTCGAAGCCGGCTTCGGCGGCGAGCCGGGTCGACTGCACGAACTGGTCGCGAAGGGTCTCCATGTCGGCCCGCGTCATGGCGCGCGACCAGTCGCTGACGCCGTCGATGTACTGCTGCGGCGAGGCCGAGAGCAGCTCCCAC
>JBBRFO010000183.1:0-2620 GCA_038224135.1 Solirubrobacterales bacterium | reverse complement strand
CGGCGGACTGGTAGGGCGCGAGCACGTAGCCGGTCTGGCCGACGGCCGCGGGGTCGCCGCTGACGGCATTGACGCCGTCGATCGAGAGCACGACGAGGACGCGGCCCGGGCTGCGATTGGTCAGGCGAACGGCGTAGCGGTCACCCGGCCGCCCGGCGACGTAGCTCTCGCCGCGATGGCGCCAGGTGGAGAGCGTTTCGCCGCGGCTGCGGTCGACGATCTGCACGTCGACGATCGAGCCGACGGCGGCCGCCGGCGGCGTGGCGCAGGCGGCGCAGGCGGCGGCGGCGATGAGGGTGAGCAGGGCACGGCGCGTGGGCATGGCGGTTCTCCGCAAGGGTGGACGACCCTCGTTGAACGGCGTGCACGGGAAAATGGGGTGAACACCCCGTGCGGCTTCAGGCCGGCGACTTCGGCACCGCCCAGCGCTCCTCGTGCGAGCCCGGCGCGCCGGGCCAGAAGCAGCACGACGTCCAGGCGAGGCCGAGCAGCTCGCCGACGGCGGCCTTGGCGCCGTCGCTGGTCGACCACCAGCGCTCGAGCGGGTACTGTCGCGGCCGCGCGGCGATGACGCCGATCTCGACCTCGGGCCCGAACGCGAGCCGATAGGCGAGTCGCGAGCGGCGCGCGTGCACGCCGCCCGAGAAGAGATCGATCGCGTCGATCGCGGCGGCCTGCTGGCGCAGCCCGTCGCGGACGACGACCGCGCTCAGGAACGTCCGGTCCTGCGCCGACGCCGGTGCCGGCAGCGCGGTCACCGGCAGCGACGCCGCGTGGCGGCGCAGGTAGTCGGCCGCGCGCTCGGCGTAGCTCGGCCAGCGTCGATCCTCGCGCCAGCCGTCGAGCGGCCCGCCCGAGGTGACGACGCGCTCGTATCGTCGCCGGGCGATGAGGGCGAGCGCGTCGTCGAGCGCATCCTGATCGAGCCAGCCCTCGACGACCAGCGTGCGCGCGCCGGCCCCGTCGCGGCCCAGCGCCGGCGCGTCGGGCGCGAGCCAGGTGCCGAGATGGCGGAGGCCGACGACGGCCAGCACCGCGACGATCGCGATCAGCAGCAGCATCGCCCACCACGTGGGCCACCACATCTCGCGGCGGCGGAACAGCCTCGGCACTCACGCACTCCTTGCCTCGACCTCGCGAGGACGGGCGTCGACTTTGTCACGGTCGCGGCCGGTCTTCGCTGCCGGCGCGCGTTTGCGAGGATTGTCACCGTGACCCGAACCACGCATGCGGATGCGACGCGGCAGGCGGTCGCGCCGCCGCGCGTCGCGCTCCGGACAATTGCCGCATCAGGGCCGGGACACCGCGCATCGCGGGTCCGGACGGCCTCCTCGAGGATCCGACATGTTCCCCATCCGTTCGCTCATTCGACAGACCGCCGCCGCCGCGCTGGTGACCGCGGCCGCGGTCGTGCCGGCGCACGCCATCGTCATCGAGACCGGTTCGTACTCGAACACCGGCATCGGCGCCGAGTTCGCCTCGGCGTACGACAACTTCACGATCACGGGCCAGACCGTCACTGTCGCCGCGCCGACAACCCCGGTCGTCGTCACCCTGGGCCAGTTCTCGTTCGACGTGGGCTGGAACTGCAACAGCTGCACGCTGACGCCGTCGTTCGACGCGCTGATCGACCTCACCGTCGACGGCATGACCCGCCAGCTCGACCTGCCGTACTCCTGGTATTCGTCGGGCCCCAGCGACTTCCTCAACTTCGCGACGCCGGCGCCGGTGATGTTCGACTTCGGCAGCCTCGGCCTGGTGACGGTCGCGGTCGACTCGATCGGCACGCTGACGAGCACGATCGGCACGGTGTACGGGAACGTCAACGCCACGGTGACGGTGACGCCGGTGCCCGAGCCGGCGAGCTACGCGCTGATGCTGGCCGGCTTCGGCGTGATCGCCTTCGTCGCGCGCCGCCGCCAGGGCTAGATCCCGCCGCCCCGGCGACGCCACGCCGCGGCGCGCTCCCGCGCTGCGGCGCGCGCGCAACGTGCGTCGCCCCTGTCAGAACTGACAGACGCCGCTGCGCACAAACCCCACTACAGTCGGCGAAACAACCCGCAGCCGACCATGAGAGATCGCCGCAAGGAAGTCCGGGCGCACACGCGCCAACAGATGGTGAGCCTCGCGCTCGACCTCACGGCGCTCAGCCCGAAGGCGCTCGAGGAGGCGCTGGTCTATCTGTACGCGGGCAATCCGCTGCGCTGGCAGACCTTCATGGACGAAGCCGTCGAGCTGGTGCAGGCGGCCGCCACCGACCGAAGCGGCTTTCCCGACACGACCCAGCACGGCGAGCCCTGAGCGTTCCCGTCGCGCCGCCGCCACGCCCCGGCGACGCGCGTCAACCGGATCGGCGGCATGCCGTTGAACCCGAATGCCTCCCGTCATCCAGATTCGCCCGGCGGCAAGCGCCGGCAGTCCCTCGCTTCGCGCCTGCTTCGGCGTGGGCTGCTGCCACCATCACCGCTGCGCCCGGTACGACGCGGTGACGAGCTCGGAAGCGAGCTCGAACACGCTCGGCACCTGCGTGAGCCGGGGCCTCTATCCGATGTTCATCGACGTCGGTCGCGGCGACTGACCGGGTTGTCGCGCCGCCACGCCGCGGCGCTGCATCCCTGTA
>JBBRFO010000182.1:0-2633 GCA_038224135.1 Solirubrobacterales bacterium | reverse complement strand
CAGCCCGTTCTGTGCCTCGCCGCGCGCACCGCCGTCGCCGCTTCCCGAGACCGACGCCAGCGCGTCGATCCGCGAGAACGCGGCGACGACCGCGGCCGGGTCGTCTGACGCGACGACGACGTCGAGGTCCTTCACGCTCTCGGCCAACCGCCGTGCGGAGCCTGCGAGCTCAGCGCGCGCGACCGCCGGATCGGCGCGCAGTGCGTCGACGATCCGCTCGCCGGCCTCCAGCGCCGTCGCCAGGTTGACGCGCCCGCGCGGACGCTCTCCGTGGCCGGCGTCGAGCGCCGCGATGATCGCGGCCTCGGCCTTCTCGCCGAAGCCCTTCAGGTCGCGGATCCGCTCCTCCTGGGCCGCGGCGCGCAGGGCGTCGAGCGTCGCGATCCCGAGCTCGTCGAACAGCCGCCGCGCGCGCTTGGGTCCCAGGCCGGGCAGCCGCGTCATCGCCAGCACGCCTTCGGGGTACGCCGCGCGCAGCTTCTCCGCGGCCGGGATCGTCCCGGTCTCGGTGAGCGCGAGGATCTTCTCGGCCAGCGTCGCGCCGACGCCGGCAAGCTCAGTCGCGCGGCCGGCGCGCGCCAGCGCGGCGACCGAGCCCGGCGTGTCGCGGATCGTCTTCGCCGCGGTCCGGTAGGCAAGGACGCGGTGCGCGATCGCGCCGTCCAGCTCGTACAGGTCGCCCAGCTCGTCGAGGGCGTCGGCGATCGCGCTGTTCGAGGGGTCGGCCACGGCATGGCTACCCTACGGCGCCCTGATGCTCGGTCTCCCCTGGCTCGTCCTGCCGACGTTCAACGAGGCCGAGAACCTTGCGCGGATCATCGCCGCCGCAAGCGACGTCCTGGTCGATGCCTCACCGGACGGCTTCCGGATCCTCGTCGTCGACGACGGCTCGCCCGATGGGACCGGCGCGATCGCCGATCGGCTCGCACAGGAACGGCCCGAGGTACAGGTGCTGCACCGGATGACGCGCGAAGGGCTGGGCCCGGCGTACCTCGCGGGCTTCCGCCACGCGCTCGACGCCGGCGCCGGCTTCGTCTTCGAGATGGACAGCGACTTCTCGCACGACCCGGCCGACCTCGCGCGGCTGCTGCGGGCGGTCCGCGATGACGGTGCCGACCTCGCGCTGGGCTCGCGCTACGTCGCCGGCGGCGGCGTCGCCGACTGGGGCCTGCTGCGGAGGTTCGTCAGCCGCGGCGGATCGCGCTACGCCCAGGCCGTCCTCGGGATCGGCGTGCGCGACCTGACCGGCGGGTTCAAATGCTTCCGCGCCGAGGTGCTCGCGGCGATCGACCTGCCGACCGTCCGCTCGCGCGGCTACGCGTTTCAGGTCGAATTGACGTACCGCGCCATCGGGTCCGGGTTCCGCGTCGTCGAGGTGCCGATCGTCTTTCGCGACCGCCAGCTCGGCACGTCGAAGATGTCGTGGCGGATCGCCGCGGAGGCGATCTGGCTCGTGCCGTCACTGCGCTTCCGGCGCCGCTGAAGCCTCGTACATCCGTCCACCGGCCGCCGCCCGGGTCGTCCGATGACCCGCGAGCGCCGAATCCCAAGGACTGTGGATCCCGAACGCCTCGCACTCGTCCAGGGCATGCGCGACACGCGCGCGACGCTCAATCGGTGGCAGGCGGAGCCGGCGCGCGTCCTCGGTCCGTGGCTGCTCGGCGCCCTGGCGATCGCCGTCACGTTGCTGCTCGCCGTCTGGGGCATCGCGACCGCGGTCAAGCCGGACATCTCGATCACGCTGCTCCCGGGCTTCAACGAACCGGTCGACGCCGGGTCGGTCGGGCGGATCCTGTTCCGCAACTCGCTCGTCCTCGCGCTGCACGGCTTCGCCTGCATCGCGGGGTTCATCGCCGGGTCCTCGCTGCCGTTGCAGGCCGAATACCACACTGGCCTGTGGAAGAAGATCCACGACAAGGCCGGCCCGCTGGCGATCGCCTTCGTCGGCGCCGCGACCCTCTTCTCGCTGCTGACGCAGGCCTGGGCACTGGGCCGCACCGCGTCGGACCTCGCGCTGCAGCTCGACGTGTCGACCGGCGTGTTGATGCTGACGCTGCTGCCGCACGCGCTGCTTGAGCTGGTGGCGCTGTTCGTCCCACTCGCCGCATGGCTCATCGCCAGCCGCCGTGACGCCTGGCATGAGCTGCTCGCGGCGACGTTTGCGACCGTCGCGATGGCGATCCCGGCGCTGCTCGTGGCCGCGCTGATCGAGGTCACCGTGTGGCCCGATCTGCTGCGGCTTGTGTCCTCGCGCTACTGAGCGCAGGCCGCCGCCCACGCCGCCGACGGTCGTCGTAACGTTCCGGCACGACCCGCTTACTACACTTTGTATAGTGAGTGGCGAGCGCCGAAACGCCCGCCGTCAGAGCAGCCCAAGGAGACCCAGATGGCCCTTCCCGAAGTCACCGATACCAACTTTCAGGCCGAAGTCGTCGAATCAGCCGAGCCGGTCCTCGTCGACTTCTGGGCTCCGTGGTGTGGCCCGTGCCGCATGGTCGGTCCGGTCCTGGAACAGATCGACGCCGACCGCGACGACCTGCGCGTCGTCAAGCTCAACGTCGATGAGAACCAGCAGACCGCCGCGACCTTCGGCGTGATGTCGATCCCGACGATGATCCTGTTCAAGAACGGCC
>JBBRFO010000181.1:0-2639 GCA_038224135.1 Solirubrobacterales bacterium | reverse complement strand
TCGCGGTGCTGCCATCGACGCCCGCCCGGCGCAGCAGCGACTGCAGCCGCGCGACGAGCTCGGCGAACACGAACGGCTTGGTCAGGTAGTCGTCGCCGCCGGCGGCGAACCCGGACAGCCGGTCGGCGACGGCGTCGCGGGCGGTCAGGAAGATCACCGGGGCCGTCAGCCCGCGAGCGCGCAGCGCCTGCAGGACGTCTCGCCCGTCGGCGTCCGGCAGGCCGACATCGAGTACGACCGCGTCCGGCTCGGCATCGGCCGCGCGCACAGCCTCTGCCCCGTCATGGGCGAGCGCGACGTCGTAGCCCTCCTCACGCAGCCCCTGGGCCAGCAGCGAGCGCAGATCCGGATCGTCCTCGACGACGAGGATGCGCACGGGCACGTCCATCAGCGTAGAAGGGGCACTGGCCTCAGGACCGATCCGGCCAGTGCGCGCGTCTCTCGGCGGCGGGCGACCCACGCCGGCTGCGGCAGCTGGCCTTCGGCCTGGAGCGCCGCGATCGCCGCTCGGGGCAGGCCGGCAGGCCCGTCATACAGCAGGAAACGGGGCTCCCAGCGCGGCATGAACTTGGCGTTGAAGCTGTACAGGCTCTCGATCTGGAACCACGGATTGCCCCAGCGGACGATCCGAGCGAGCAGGCGGTCGCGGGCACTCGCCGGACTGTGCAGCAGGCGCGCGAACGCGGCGAAGTTGAGCGAGATCTCGGCGACCCCGCGATCGCGGGCCAGCTCGATCGCGCGCACGATCAGCAGGTCGATCAGGCCGTTCGGCGTGTCGCGATCACGGCGCATCAGGCTCAGCGAGAGCGAGCCGCGGCCGGAGCTCGGCACGATGTGCAGGAACCCGCGCGCCCGGTCGTCAGCGTCGTAGGCGACGACGACGAGCGTCTCGCGAACCAGCGGGTTGCGCAGGCTGTCCATCGCCATCGAGAAGCCGCGCTCGGGAGCGCCGTCGCGCCAGCGATCGGAGATCTGCTCGAGCTCGTCGAGCTGGACGGCGGTGAGGTCGCCGAGGGTGTGCGCCGCGACCGTGTAGCCGGCCTTGCCGAGGCGATGGGTCGCCTGGCGGACCTTCTTGATCCGCTTGCCCTCGAGCGTGAACGTCGCCGTGTCGACGATCGCCTCGTCGCCGACGTAGAAGCTCCGCAGGCCCGCATCCTTGGCGAGCTCACAGAACTGCTCGCCGGCACCGACGCATGCGACCTTCAGGCCTCGACGGTCGGCGAATCGGCAGACGTCGGCGAGCAGGGCCGGCAGCGACGCCGGCGGTCCGACGGGGTCGCCCTGCAGCACGAGCGTGCCGTGCACGACGCGGTACGCGACAAACGCGTCGCCGTCATCGGAGAAGCGTCGCGACAGGTCCTGGCGCAGCTTGAAGTAGCTCAAGGTGTCGTCGCCGTGAGCCTTGACGATTGAGGTTGCTCGTTCGACACCGGAGCCGATGACCGACGGCAGCGCCGATGGGCGCAGCAGCCACCAGGCGCTCAGCGCGAACGTCAGGGTGCCGGCGAGACCGAGCAGTCCCGGAATCCACTGAACGGGACCGTGGAAGCTGAGTGGTCCACCGGTCAGCGTCAGCAGCCCGGCGGCCTCACGCAGGACCTGCGCCGCCGTCGGCTCCGGCGTGACCCAGTGCGCGGAGGCGGCGACGAGGATCAAGGCGCTCGCAAGCGCCGTCACGAGCGCGGCACCGCCGCGGAGCAGACCCGCCTGGACTGACCCCGGGTCGTGCCCGACGCGGAACGCCGCCCGTCCCCAGATCAGGAGCGCGGCGAGCGACCAGCTCAAGGCCGCGCCGGGAACGTCAAGGCCGCGTGCCAGGCTGAACGCTCCGAGCAGGACGAGCAGGACGACCGCCACCCGCTGGGCACGCAGCCGGCGGCGCTGCAGGAACGCCGCCGCGCCGATCAGCGCCAGCCCGGCCGGGAGTGCCAGAACCGGCGCGCCGACGAGCAGATCCTGCGGCGCGGACAGGCTGACCGATTGCAACCGCGCCGGGAGTTCGGACGAGGCGGCGTTCAGGACGTTGAGTACGCCGACCGCCGCCGCGAGTCCGGCCGACAACGCCGGGAGCCAGTCGCCGCGGTCGGTGGGCCGCAGCGCGCGCGGCGGGCGGTGCAGCCCGACGCCCCAGGCGCCGGTGTCACGCGTGCCGGGCAGCAGGTCGCGCCAGTCCTTGGCGACGAGGTAGGCGCCGATCAGCGTCAGCGCGACGGCGCCGTGCGCGGGAAGGCGTGCGCCGGCGACGGCGGCGGCGATCCCGGCGAGCACCAGGGCGGCGCCTGCGTGCCATTCATGGATCCGGCGGCCGACGACGTGGACGCGAGGCCCCAGCTCGTGGCGTTCGAGGCGAACGAGCTGCGGGCGGCGGGGATGTGGTGCGGGCATGTCAGCCGAGGGTGGCAGCGCCGCCTGAGGATGACCTGAACGGCTCACAGGTCCCGCAGCTCGGTGATTGCGGGCCGTCGCAGCGCGCCCAGGCTGATCAGCCCGGCCGTGACGACCGCGGCGATCGTCAGCGCGACGAGCACCCCGAGGTAGCTCCAGGGGATCGACAGGACGTCGGGTGGCGGGTCGAAGACCCCGGTCAGGACCTTCACCAGCAGCGTCGAGATGACCGCGGCGATCGCGCTGCCGAG
>JBBRFO010000180.1:0-2645 GCA_038224135.1 Solirubrobacterales bacterium | reverse complement strand
CGTCTACGGCGCCGCGTCCGACGACACGACACTGCCGAAGCTGCCCAACGGCTACTCCTACGACCTGCAGGCGATCGAGGACGGCTGCGACCGCGCGCGCATCGTCACGAACCCCGGCGACCTGTTCCTGCTCGCCTCCGGCCGCTGCCTGCATCGCGTCGGCCGGATCTCGGGCCCGCACGCGCGCATCACGATGGGTGGCTTCCTCGCGCTCGACAAGGCGCGCGAGCGCGTCCTGTTCTGGAGCTGAGCCCCGCCTCGCCGCAGTCGGCGGGCACGGACATCGCCAGCCCGCAAGCCCCGCATCCGCGGGACCAGGGATGGCCAAACGGCCGCTCTTCCCCCAAAGTGGAGGGGTCCGATCCCACGGCGCTTCCAGGAGATCCCGCCATGACCCGCTCAAGCATCGCCCGCATCCGATACCTCGTGGCACTGGTCGGCATCGTCGCGATCTGCACCGGAGCGGGCGCCCAGCAACGGGTGCTGCGGCTGATCTCCGACCGCACCGACCAGGGCACGCTGCGGCCGATCCTCGATGCCTTCGAGGCGAAGTCCGGCGCCAAGGTCGACGGCGTGTTCATGGACCAGGGGCTGGTCAACCGGCTCGAGTCGCGTCCGACGGAAGCCGACGTCGTGATCACCAAGGACGCCGAGCTGATGGACATCGCCGCGCAGCGCGGCCTGCTCGACGTCATCGGCTCAGACAAGATCAAGGCCGCCGTGCCGGCGGAGTTCATGGATCCGGCCGGCCGCTACTTCGTCGACGCCTACCGCGCCCGGGTCATCTTCTATTCGAAGGCCAGGGTCAAGCCGAGCGAGCTCTCGACCTACGAGGACCTGGCCAACCCGAAGTGGAAAGGCCGGATCTGCATCCGCTCCGGCAGCCACGACTACAACCTCGCGCTCTTCAGCCAGATGATGGCGTCGTACGGCGAAGCGACGGCCAGATCGACGATCGACGGCATCTCGTCGAACCTCGCACGCTCGCCGAAGGGCAACGACCGCGACCAGGCTCGTGGCATCTTCGAAGGCAAGTGCGACATCGCGTTGATGAACACCTACTACCACCCGATGATGGCGGCCAACGACGCGCAGAAGGCCTGGGCCGACGCGACCGGCGTGTTCTTCCCCGGCCAGGCCGACAAGGGCACGTTCATCATGCGATCGGCGGCGGGCGTCACGAAGGCGACCGCCAACCGCGACCTCGCGGTCGCGCTGCTCGAGTTCATGGCCTCGAAGGAAGGCCAGCTCATGATGGTGGACAAGACCAAGCAGTACTCCGTCCTGCGCGACGTCCCGGTGCATCCGCTGATGGTCAGGCTCGGCGCCGAGCAGGGCCTGTCGGACGGCCGGTTCAAGATGGACTTCGTTCCGCTCGCGAGCATGGCGGGCAAGCGCGAAGAGGTGATCAAGCTGGTCACCGCCATCGGCTTCGACGCCGAGCGCTGAGACGGTGGCGCGGCCAGCCACCGTGCAGCCCGGCTGGCTCGATGACCGGACGCGGCTGGCGCGCTCGGCCTTCGCGCTGGCGCTCGCGGCCTGCGCGCTCTGGCCCGCGGGCTATCTGCTCGGGTCGGCATGGCCGGTGCTGTTCGACGGCGGCTGGCTGGTCCACTTCGCGACGACGAGCCTGCCGCACCAGGCGCGGACGAGCGCATGGGTCGCGCTCGAGGCCTCGGCGGTCGCGCTCGCCGTGGGCGCGGTGCCGGCCGTGATGGCGTCGCGCTTCGACTTCCGCGGCCGTGGCCTCGTCACGGCGCTGGCACTGCTGCCGCTGCTCTTCGCTCCGTACGTGACGGCAGGCACGTGGACGGTGGGACTGTCGTGGACGTTCCTCGAGAGCCGCCATGCGCTGGCGATCGAGCACGGGCTGGCAGATGCGGCCTATGCCTTCATCATCTTTCGCGTCGCCTCCGCCCGCATGCCGCGCGCCTTCGGCGAGCTCGCCGCGGCGCTCGGGCAAGGTCCATGGGAGCGACTGTGGCGGGTCCACGCGCCGGCGTATGCGGTGCCGCTCGCCGCGACGCTCCTGATCGTCTGCGCGCAGGTCGTCGGCGACTACGCGGCCGCCGACCGCCTCGGCATCGACACGCTCAGCGTCGGCATGCACAACCTGTGGCTGGCGAGCCAGAGCTCGGACGTCGCCGCCGTCGTCTCGGTGCTGCTGATCGTTCCCGCGGTGCTGCTGGTCGCCGCCGCTGCGTGGGCGTCGACGGCGATCATGAGCCAGAACCCGATCGCGCCAGCGGCATCGGCAGTCTCCCGCAAGCGCCTGTCGACGCCGGCGACGGTCGCGCTCGTCGGCTGGAGCGTGCTCTGCTCGCTGCCGGCCTTCTGGATTCCAGAGGCGCTCACCGCGCGCTGGGCCTGGCTGCATTGGGGCCGGACGAACGTCGCCGCGATTCCCGGCGACGTGCTGCGCGCCGCGGGGACCTCGGCGATGACCGCGCTGGTGGTCCTGGCGCTGTGCGTCGTCACGGTCGTCGTGCTGCGCTCTGGCGGACGGTCGCGCTGGGCCGAGCGCATGCCCTGGCTCTTCCTCAGCAACTACTTCCTTCCGTCGCTGGTGCTCGCGCTGGCGTTCGTGATGATGAGCCGCGACGGCTCGACGCTCGCGACGTGGCTCGGCAGCGCGCGCGACAGCC
>JBBRFO010000179.1:0-2650 GCA_038224135.1 Solirubrobacterales bacterium | reverse complement strand
GACTTCATCGAGCACGGCGCGACGACCATCGCGTCGGCCGCGAAGGAGCCGCTGGCGATCGCCGCGCCGATGTCGCCGGGGCTGTAGGCCACATCGGCCAGCGCTTCGAGCGCCTTGCGGTCGAGCCCGAGCTCGTGGTGGACGTTGATCAGCCCTGCGGACGTCGCGACCAGATGCGTCTCGCACTCCGACGCGCGCAGTCGCTCGAGCAGACGGATCGCGTAGACGGCGCCGGTCGCGCCGGTGATGCCGACGACGACGCGCTTGCGGTCGCCGGCCACGGGGGCCGCGTCGTCAGGCGGCGACGCCGAGCGTCTGCTGCAGCTCGCCGGCCTGGTACATCTCGGTCATGATGTCCGATCCGCCGACGAACTCGCCGTTGACGTAGAGCTGCGGGATCGTCGGCCAGTCGGAGTAGCCCTTGATGCCCTGGCGGATCTCGTCGTCCTCGAGGACGTTGACCGTCTTCAGATCGGCGACGTTGCAGGACTTCAGGATCTGGATCGCGCGGCCGGAGAAGCCGCACATCGGGAACTGCGCCGTCCCCTTCATGAACAGGACCACGCGGTGGGTCTTGACGAGGTCGTCGATGCGTTGTTGAACGTCGCTCATGCTGAGAGCCCGCCTAGTGGAATGTCGATCGAGCGACTTTACCGGGAAACGCGCGTCGAGAGGATCAGAAGGAATATGAGACGCCGAGCTGCACCACGGGCGCCAGGCGCATGTCGCGGACGAGGTCGTCGAGGTTTTGCGAGCCGCCGACGACGCGCCCGAATCGCGTGACGCTGGACGGGCTCTGCGAGACGACGCCGAGATCGGCGCTGAAGCTCCAGCCGCTCTTCGGCCACAGGTTGCTGTAGCCGATGCCGATGTAGGGCACGGTGGACGTGTCGATGCCGGTCTCGCCCGCGGCCGCCAGCGCTGGGACGCCGGATCCGAAGAGGCGCCGGTCGGCGCCGAACATGCCGTTCGACGGCGTGGCGCCGGGCCCGAGCCAGGCGCTGCGCGAGCCGATGATCACTCCGCTGGTGGCGCGAAAGCCGGTGACGGGCGCATTCGCGGCGTCCTTCGTGCCGAACAGGTAGACGTCGCCGAGCAGGCCGAGGCTGCCGATCTTGAGGCCGCTGCGCTCGAACGGGGCCAGCGTCGCGCGCCACGCGGGCGCTCCGGGGGCGGCACCGAACCGACCCTGGAAGCGCGCCCAGGGCACGCGATCGGCATCGGCGGAGAGACCCTCGCCCGCCGCGAGAGCGGCAGC
The DNA here is from genome assembly GCA_038224135.1 of Solirubrobacterales bacterium. Lineage (GTDB taxonomy): Bacteria > Actinomycetota > Thermoleophilia > Solirubrobacterales > Solirubrobacteraceae > F1-60-MAGs163. The sequence continues at coordinate 1,392 of JBBRFO010000179.1, read as the reverse complement.
AGGCGGCAGCAGCGCGGCCGCTGCAAACACGATCCAGAGCACGACTCGCATGGGACCCTCCACGACACCACCGGGGGCAGAAACGAGACCGCGACCGGGCCTCGAATTCATCCTACGACGTTGCGCTGCGCAACGTGTTGGTTCCCCGCTGCACGGCGCCGGGATTCGGCGCAGAACGGGTCTATTTCACGGGGGAAAGTCGCGCATTGATTCCGATGGTCAGGGGTGTGACAGCTCGTTAACGGGCCGGTCGGAGTCGGCCGCCGGTGACGCGCTCGTGGCCGGCGAGGTCGCGGCGCGTGGCGATCGCCGCCATCCCGGCCGTCTCGAGCAGCGCCCGGACAGCGGCTCCTTGATCGAAGCCATGCTCGAGCAACAGCCAGCCGTCGGGCTCGATGTGATCGCCCGCGCCCCGGGCGATCGTCGCCAGCGCTTCGAGCCCGTCCGCGCCGGACACCAGCGCCTCGGGCGGCTCGTGCCGGAGTGCGGCGAGATGCAGGTCGCCGGCCGCCACGTAGGGCGGATTGGCGACGACCAGGTCGAAGCGGCGCGCTCCAAGGCCGTCCCACCAGGACGCGGCAAGGAGCTCGACGTCCAGGCCGAGCCGCGCCGTGTTGGACCGCGCCACCGTGAGCGCGACGGCGCTGGCGTCCGTCGCCGTGACGAGCGCCTGCGGGCAGCGGTGCTTCAGCGCGAGCGCGATCGCACCGCTGCCCGTTCCGAGGTCGAGCACCGTCGGGCGCCGGGCCTGTGCCCCGAGCAGATCGGCCGCCCAGTCGACGAGCAGCTCGGTCTCGGGCCGCGGCACCAGCACATCGGGCGTCACCTCGAGCATCAGGCCGTGGAATTCCTTCTCCCCGAGCAGGTAGGCAAGCGGCTCGCCCGAGGCACGGCGCTCCAGCCAGTCCGACCAACGCGCGCCCACCTCGGGCGCGAGCCGGTCTTCGTCGTGGGCGATCAGTTGCGTGCGGGTGCTGCCGAGCAGGCGGGCGAGCATCAGCCGGGCATCGAGCAGGTCGACGCCGCGGCGACGCGCCTCGGCCAGCGCGGCCTTGACCGACCCGGTTTCGCTCACGCCTCGCCGCTCTCCAGCGCTGCCAGCTGCTCGGCCGCCTGGGCCGCCTGCAAGGCGGCGATGACCTCGTCGAGATCGCCGTCGAGGATCGCCTGCAGCTTGTAGAGCGTCAGGCCGATGCGGTGGTCGGTGACGCGACCCTGGGCGTAGTTGTAGGTGCGGATGCGGTCGCTCCGGTCCCCGGTGCCGACCAGGCTCTTGCGCGTCGCAGCTTCCTTGGCGGCGCGCTCGGATCGCTCCTTGTCGCGCAGCCGCGCTGTCAGCACGGCGAGCGCCTTGGCCTTGTTGCGGTGCTGCGAGCGATCGTCCTGGCACTC
>JBBRFO010000178.1:0-2746 GCA_038224135.1 Solirubrobacterales bacterium | reverse complement strand
GAAGTCGCGCTTCAACGCGCGCACGACGTCGTGGCGCAGCGGCGGCAGCTCCCGGTTCTCCATCGGGCTGACGCCACGCAGCCAGGCATTCCGGGCGTGGACGATGAAGACGCTCGCGCCGCCGCGCTCGGCGACGGTGCCGACGAAGTCGCGCACGAAGCCGTACTCCTCGGAGCGATCGAGGCCGATGCGGTGCTTGACCGTCACCGGGATCGCGACGGCGTCGCGCATCGCCGCGATGCACGCGGCGACGAGCGCCGGCTCGGCCATCAGGCAGGCGCCGAACGCGCCGCGCTGCACGCGCTCGCTCGGGCAGCCGCAGTTGAGGTTGATCTCGGCATAGCCCCAGCGCTCGCCGAGCCTTGCGCAGGCGGCGAGATCATCGGGCTCGCTGCCGCCGAGCTGGAGCGCCACCGGCTGCTCGCACGCATCGAAGTCGAGGTGGCGCGCGACGTCGCCGTTCAGGAGCGCGCCCGTCGTCACCATCTCGGTATAGAGCCGCGCACGCGTCGTCAGCAGGCGGTGTAAGAAGCGGCAATGCCGGTCCGTCCAGTCCATCATCGGCGCGACCGCGAGGCGCCAGGGCGAGAACGGGGCGCTCATGACGCGCACCGACGTTCTCCGCATCGGGACGGCACGACGTTCGATTGGCGCGATGGCATGGACATCATTGTCCGTCGGCACGCCGCATCGGCAGACGGAGCGACTTGGGATTGTCCCGAGCCGGCAGATCGGGAACCTGTGGAGAATTTCGACTTCCGCCGGAACTGCCCGGCCCTCTGCCGCCTGACCCACGCATGAAGCGCATCTTCCTGGCCCTGCTCCTGTCCGCGTCGGTCGCAGCGCATGCCCGCGATCATCAGGACCTGCTGGCCCTGGCGTCCCCGTCGAAGGCGATCGAGGTCGACGAGCCGCGGCCGACGCATCCGGCGACCGTCGACGTCCGGGCCGTCCAGGTCAATCGCTGTTCCGATGCGTCCGGCCGGCTCAGGCTGCAGGACACGCCGTGCAGCCCGGTCCCGGCGACGCCCGCTTCCGCGGGCGCATCGGCCGCGGCCGATGTCGTCGAGCTGTCCGCGCTGCCGCCGCGGCCGCTCAGGGAGTCGTCTGCGCAGGTGCGCGAGCCCGACCCGAGGAGCCTGGCGGACATCGCCCTCTCCGTCGGCTGGAAGCTGGCTCTATTCGTCGCCGTCGGCTATGCGATCTTCCGCGCCATCCGCGCCATCCGCGCCTGGCGGGACTCGTACGTGCTCGCGTCGGCGCTCTCGGAGCGTCAGCGCTCGCGGTAGACCGCGGCCCCGCTCGAGCGGGGCTCAGGCCGCCGCCATCCCCGAATCGGTCCGACCGATGGACGCCAGCTGTTGGCGAGCGCGCTGCGTCGCCCGGTCGATCAGGAAGGCGTTCTCGAACGCCCGCATCCGTCCGCCTTCGCACAGGCGTGCGAGCGTGCGAGCGGTCATCGAGATCGTCTCGCGACCCTTGACGCCGTGAGCGAACAGGAAGAGCGTGCGGCCCGGGCTCATGTAGGTGAGGCGGACCTTCTCCCACTGGTCCTTGAGATTGAGCTGGTACGAAAAGCCGAGCTGGAGGTGATCGCGAAGCTGCGGGCCGGCAGCGAACTCGGGCGACTCGACCGGCTCTTCGATCGCCGGATCCGGCGCCGGCGCCGGCGTCGACCGCGCCGGCGCGTCGGGGTCGCCGTGCGATAGCACCGGGAACGGCACCTCGCCGCCAGCGTCGTCGCCCAGTGGGATGTCGACCGACGCCGACGGATCGGCCCGCGGCGCAAGCGCAGCGGCGGCCTGCGCCTCGGCTGCGCGCCGGGCCAGCGCCGCGCGCGCTTCGTTCGCCGGATGGCGCGACCAGTCGATCTCGCCTTCGGAGATCAGGCCGATGGCCTGGCCTTCGGCGGCCGAGAAGCGCTGCTCGACGACCGGGATCGCTGCCTGCGCCTGCTCGGGCTCCGGCTCGGCCGCGGCCTCCTCTGGGCTCGGAACCGGGAGGCGGAACGCAGCCTCGAGCGTGCGCACCAGCATGTTGTGGTCGAGGTCGCTGCGATCGGTGCCCTTGAGCGAGCCCGAGTGCTGCGAGATCAGCTGGCCGAAGAACGCGTCCTGCGCGGCCTGCGGCCACTCGACGAACTTCATGCCCGCGGTGAGCTCGGACATGAGTCCAGGCAGTCCGACGACGAACTGCTTGCGCTCCTCGAGCGATCGCTTCGGCTGGAAGCTGGTCGCCAACGCGACGCCGGTGCGGCGCAGGTGCTGCGCATGCGTGCTCTCGGCGCCATCCCGCCGCGACGCCATCACGATGGCCTGGCCCCACACGCCGGCCAGGAAGTCGCGCAGGAAGGCCGGCAGGGCAAGCGGATCGAGCGCTGCGAAGAGGCGCTGGCTGAAGCGCTGCTGGACGCGCCATTCGAGCTCCTTGCCGCGCAGGGTCGCCGCCGCGGCGCTCGCGCGGATCTCGGCGTGCGTCTGCTCGGCGACGAAGCGCTCGAGCTCGAGCAGCTTGGCGTCGTAGACCTGGAGCTGGTCGAAGTCACCGTCGACGATCTCCTTGACCAGGCCGCCGATGCGGTCGAGCAGCTCGCGTGCGGGGCCGGTCTCGAACGAGTCGAAGGCGCAGGCGAGCGAGGCGATGCGGTTGATGAAGCGCCGGACCGGATGGCGCCGCGACGAGAAGAAGCTGCTGTCGACGAGCGCGGCGCGCAGCACCGGCAACTGCAGCCGCGCGATCTGTCGCG
>JBBRFO010000177.1:0-2755 GCA_038224135.1 Solirubrobacterales bacterium | reverse complement strand
CTTGATGATCTTGACGTCCTGCCCCGCCGTCAGCTGGCCGATCAGGTACGACGAGGCCATCAGGAGCATCGCGAACAGCACGAGGTTGTAGAGCACCTTGTCGCGCACCGATTCGCGGAAGACGCTGACGGCGATCGCGCCGACGACCCTCATGACGGCGTCCCCGTCGGCTCGTCGAGGCCGCGGCGCGCGTTGAGGACGTCGGGGGCCGTGACGCTCTCGACGAACACGTCCTCGAGCGTCTCGCGGATGGGGTTGAGCGACGCCAGGTGCGCGCCACCGGCCGTGAGCTCGGCGAGCAGCCGCTCAGGCGACGGCTCCAGCGGCAGGTCCAGCGTGTAGCGCCCCTCGCTGATGCGCATGGCGCGGCGGACGCGGGCGCCCAGCGAGGCGATGAGCGCCTCGCTCGCGCCGGCGACGACCAGCTCCCAGCCGCCCGCGCGAAGCGCGAGCATGTCGGTCAGCCGGCCCGCCGTGATCAGCCGCCCCTTCGCCAGAATCGCGACGCGGTTGCAGAGCGCTTCGGCGTCGCTCAGCACGTGCGAGCTGAAGAAGACGGTGCAGCCCGAGTCGCGCAGCCGCAGGATCAGCGCGCGCACGTCGCGACGGCCGAGCGGATCGAGCCCCGACATCGGCTCGTCGAAGATGACGAGCTCCGGGTCGTTGACGAGCGCCTGCGCGATGCCGACCCGCTGCAGCATGCCCTTCGAGAACTTGCGCAGCGGCAGCCGGCGCTCGCCGCCGATGCCGACCTGGTCGAGCAGGCGGCTGGCGCGCGCGCGCCGCTCGGCGGCGCCGCGGATGCCGAAGAGGCTCGCGTAGTAGGCGAGCAGTTCCTCGGCCGTCAGATGATCGTAGAAGTAGGGGTTTTCGGGAAGGTACCCGATGCGGTGCTTGACCGACAGATCGCCCAGCGGCCGTCCGAAGATCTCGGCGTGCCCGCCGGTGGGGTACACCAGCTGCATCAGCAGCTTCAGCGTCGTCGTCTTGCCCGCGCCGTTGGGCCCGAGAAAGCCGAAGACCTCGCCGGACTCCACCTCGAGCGTCAGTCGATCGAGGGCGCGGTACGGGCGCTTGCGCCAGAATCCGACCGCGTAGTCTTTCGTCAGTTCGTGTGTGGCGAGGGCGCGCACGTCATTTCAAACTGGCGCGCTGCAGTTCGAAGGCGATCGCCTGCTCGAAGTACTGCGGCGGGAGCGCGCCCTCGACCTTCACGCCGTTGATGAAGAATGTCGGCGTCGACTTGATGCCGAGCTGCCGCCCGAGCGCGACGTCGCCCTTGACGAGGCTCAGGATGGATGGGTATCTCGCGTCGAAGTCGGTAATCTGCCCGATGTCGCGCGCCGCCTGGCGCACCGACGGCGGGGTCATCGCCGGCTGGTGGGTGTACAGCCACTCCTCCATCGCCTCGACCTTGTTGTGCCCCATCGCCAGGCGCACGGCGACCGCGGCCTCGCACGCCGCCGGATGAATCGTCTGCCCGATGGCGTCGTTACAGTCGCGGTTGAGCGGGTAGTCCTTCATCACCAGCTTGACGGCGCCGGGGTGCTCGGCCTCGTACTTCGCGAAGATCGGCTTGTATTGCAGGTACGACTGGCCGCAGGCCGGGCACTGGAAGTCGTTGAACTTCACCACGAGGACCTTCGCGCCCTCGGACGGCAAGACGAGCGGGACGCGCGGCTGCGCGGCGTACCACCGCTGGAATTCCGAGCTCTGATCCGGCGTCGGCGGCGGCGCGGCGGCCTGCCCCGAGGGCTCGCCCGGCGCGGCGGCCCCTTCGCGCGGGAACCAGGCCAGGGTCGACGCGGCCCCGGCGAAGAACAGGACGGCGACGATGATCGCGAGCGGGCTGCCGGCGAACACCCGGGCGTCGCGCGACGCGCGGCGAGGCAATGTAGTCATGGGGAAGGAGGTGGCCGCACCCGACACGAGGAAGAGCCCGATCACGGCGGCGTACGTGGTCAGGCACAGGAGACAGACGGCCTTCAAGAGAACGAACGAGACGTAGCCCAGATACAGGATGACGGCGAGCGACAACGTCGACAGCACGAACAGGTAGCCCGGCACGTTCTCGCGCACGGCGGGCCGGGCGATCAGCGCGCTGATCGAGAGGAGGCTGGCGGCGGCGAAGGCCGTCGCGCCGAACAGCGCGACCGGGATGCCGCGGAACGTGCTGAACCGGCTCAGGTAGACCTGGGTGCAGCTGATCGTCTCGTTGACGTCGCAGAAGCTGCGGTACGCCGGGTCGTAGAGCAGGTGGTAGTGCGTGTAGGCGGCCGCCGCCGAGGCGCCCAGGCCGACCAGGGAACACAGGAGCGCAAAGAGCGCCGCGCGTCTGCTCATAAAATACATGTGGCGAGTGGACGACTCGGAGACCTGGTGATTTAACCACCAACCCGCCAAATCGCCAACTCGCCAATTGTAGCGTGTCGCCCGCCGTTACTGAACCGGCAGGACCGTGGCCGACTGCACGATCGTCGTGCCGATGGGCGCCGTGTTGTTGTAGAAGATCGTGCCGCGCGTGTCGGTGGCGAAGTAGCGCGTGCCGGTGCTGCCCGGGGTAATCGGGTCCGCAGTCGCGGCAAACGAGCTCCACGGCTGCGCGGCCGAGGCGTTGCAGGTGCCGAGCGCCGTGCCCACGCCGATCGCTCCCGCCGTGCCATCCTTGTCGAGGAGGACCGTGTAGCCGCTCTTGGCCACCGTCAAGCCCGCGGTCGGGACCAGGTCCGGGCTGACGAATCCCTGCGTGCTGCCC
>JBBRFO010000176.1:0-2951 GCA_038224135.1 Solirubrobacterales bacterium | reverse complement strand
CGCATCGACGCGGCCTGCACGCCCCAGATCAGCGCACAGCGCCGAACCGTTTCGCGGCCGGGGGAGAGGGCGAAGATCGGCGTCGTCGGCCGGTGGGCCGACACGAGCCGCACCGAGCGCCCCGACAGCGTCGGCACGATCAGCCCTTCGAGTTCGAGCTCGCGCGCGGCCTCGACCGCGCTGTGCGCAACGGTGTAGCTCGGGTCGCGGCCGTCGCGCGCCACGCGCGTCTCGTTCCAGACCGCGTAGGGCAGCTCGCGCTCGGTGCGACGCGCGATCGAGTCCATCATCGCGATCGACTCGACCGGGTAGGCGCCGATCGCCGTCTCCTGCGAGAGCATCACCGCGTCGGTGCCGTCGAGGATCGCGTTGGCGACGTCGGTCACCTCGGCGCGCGTCGGGCGCGCAGAACGGACCATCGAATCAAGCATCTGCGTCGCCGTGATCGACGGCCGCGCATAGCGGCCGGCCAGGCGCAGCAGGTACTTCTGCGCCATCGGCACCTCCTCGATCGGCAGCTCGATGCCGAGGTCGCCGCGCGCGACCATGATGCTGTCGCTGACGCGGACGATGTCCTCGGCGTGCTCGACCGCCTGCGGCTTCTCGATCTTGGCGATCAGCGGCACGCGCGTGTGCTCGCGCACGGCCAGCACGTCCTCGGGCCGGCGGACGAAGCTCAGCGCGACCATGTCGACGCCGATCTTCATCCCATCGGCGAGGTGTCGCAGGTCTTCCTCGGGCACCGACGGGAGCTCGTCGGCCGGGCCGGGAATGTTCAGCCCCTGGCGCGAGGCGATCATCCCGCCGAGCTCGACCTCGGTGTCGAACTCGCCCGACTCCGGGCGAACGTGGGTGACGCGCAGCCGCACCGATCCGTCGGCGAGGTAGACGGCCTCGCCGACGTCGACGGCCGCGGCCAGCCCGGGCCAGCTGACGCTGAGGCGGTCGACGGTGCCCAGCTCGCCATCGCCGGGGACGGTCGTGAACGTCACCGGGTCACCTCCGCGAAGGATGATCTTGTCGTCGGTCACCGGGCCGATCCGGATCTTCGGGCCCGGCAGGTCCTGGAGCACCGCGACCTGACGGCCGGCCCGGTTGGCAGCATCGCGCACGAGCTCCGCGGTCTCGGCGTGCTGCTCCGCCGATCCGTGACTGAAGTTGAGTCGCGCCACGTCCATCCCCGCCTGCACCATGCGGACCAGGACCTCGGGATCACGCGACGACGGGCCGATGGTGGCGACGATCTTCGTGCGGCGGTCCATGGTGGCGATGACGCTAGTGGGTCGAACGGCGCGCGCGGCCGCGGATTCACCGGGCGGTCACTAGCGTTTGCGCGCACGATGCCGCTGCTGAGCTCACTGGGACTCGTCTCGCTCGCCATCGGCGGGATCTCGGGCTGGCTGATGCTGGCGCTGACCGAGCGTCCGGAGTGGTTTCGCGAGCACGGGATCCCGGCCGCCGGCCGCTTCCGCCAGGCACATCTGGACTGGATCATGATGGGCCTGATCCTGATCGCGGTGCAGACGGTCGCGCCCGGCATGCCCGCCTGGATCCGCGGCTTCATCGCCTTCGGGACGATCGTCAACCCGTTGCTGTTCCTGCCGCTCGCGTGGGGGCCGCAGGTCAAGCAGCGGCCGCTCTACAAGGCGATCGCGATCGTCTCGTTCCTGTCGCTCAGCATCGGCCTGCCGGCGCTGGCGATCTGGGCGATCGCTTAGCGGCGCCGCTACTCGTCGCGCAGCGTGTGCAGGCCGAGCAGGCCGCCGAACACGACCAGACCGGACCCGGCGATGACGTCGACGATCTGCAGCCCGCGGTCGGTCACGCGCGTGCGCACGACGCCGACGATGCCCGTCAGCAGGACGTGCCACGCCAGACTGCCCACACCGACGCCGCCGAGTAGGGCGATCGTCCCGCCGGCCGTGCTCGTAGCGCCGGCCGTCGTCGCCGCGGCGAACACCGCGGCCCACGAGGCGATCGTCAGCGGATTCGACGCGGTGGCGGCCAGCGCGGTGAAGAACGCGCGCCGCGGTGCCGTGACTTCGCCCGGCGTCTCGCCGCCCAGTCGCACGCGGAACGCGGTCCAGATCGTCCGCGTGCCGAGCCCGACCAGCACGGCGGCACCGAGCAGCCCGAGCGCCAGGCGCAGCGGCCCGATCTGCAGCAGCGGCGCAGCCCCGGCGACGCCGAGCGTGGCGTACAGCGTGTCGACGATCGCCACTGCGCAGCCGATCGCCAGGCCGCTCAGCAGCGCGCCGCGCATCACCGTGCGGATCAGCAGCAGCGAGATCGGCCCCAGCTGCGCGGCGACGAGGGCCCCGAGCCCGAACCCGACGATGAACGCCGAGCTCACGTCGTCGCCGGGGCTTCGCCCTTGGGCAGGTGGCCGACGCGCTCGCCCATCGCCTCGCCCATCGCCACGAGCGCGGACAGCGGGCGGATCATCACCGTGAACGTCTCGACGAGTCCCTCAGCGTTGATCACCAGATGATCGAGCCCCTCGACCGCTCGCCCGTTGACGCGCGCGCGGAAGATCAGCGCGTGCGTTCCGTCGCCCTCGAGTTCGTCGGTGTATTCGAAGTCCTCGAACACCTCGAACAGATTCCAGAACAGCTCTGCGACCGACTCGCGGCCGGCGAACGGCTTGAACGCGACCGGGCTGAAGAACGTGATGTTCTCGGCCATCAGCGCGGTCATCGCGTCGGGGTCGCGCTGCTCGACGGCCAGGCGGAAGGGGTGGGCCATGGCGGCAGACTACGCCGCCCGCCGGGCACTCGCGAGCCGGCCACGGCCGCCGATCTGGAGCTCGATGACGTTTTCTTGCGCAGAGCGCGACAAACTGTCATCGAGCCGGCGGCCCTCGACTGTCAGCCGCCGACGAACCGCCCGTCAGCCAGCAGCAATTCGCCATCGCCGGTCAGCCGACCCCCGGCGCGCAGGTCGCAGATCAG
>JBBRFO010000175.1:0-3088 GCA_038224135.1 Solirubrobacterales bacterium | reverse complement strand
GCCGGTGAAGATGAGGTCGGCGATCTCGGGATAGGTCTGGCAGAGGATCAGGTGGCCGGTCGAGTGCAGCAGGCCGCAGACGTAGGCCGCTTCCGGGTCGGCGTCGAGGCGCGGTGCGAGCTTGTTGGCGGCGGTGGCGGCGAGCAGCGCATGGCGCCAGAAGCCGTCCATGTCGATGCCGGGAATCGGCTTGAACGACGACGACACGCCGCAGGCGACGATCAGCCGGTTGAGCGCCTGGACGCCGATCAGCGCCACGGCGGCGTCGATCGACGACATCGAGCGCTGGCCGCCGAAGAACGACGAGTTCGCCAGGCGCAGCACCTTGGCGCTCAGGATCGGATCCTTCGACAGCGACTCGCCGATCTTCCTGGCGTCGACGTTCGGGTCGCGCAGCGCGGCGATGAGCTTCTGGACGACGGCTGGAATCGTCGGCAGCTCGACCTTGCCGGCGGCGATGTCGTTGATGAAGTTGGGGCGCGCGACGACGTCTGCGTTTCGGTTCGGGTCGAGCTCCTTCTTCTCGGGCGTCAGCGTGAACGACGGGATGTACGTTTCGTTCCGGTCTTCGACGAGCTTCATGGGTTCAGATCGCCGGGGCCCGTGCTGGCCGGATCGTCGCGACGGGCGCCGTCGCCGGCGCCGCGCGCGGGGTCGGGACGGCCGGTCGGCGCCGCCGGCGCGATGAGGCCGGCGCGCGCCAGGCGCGCGGCGATCGAACGCGGAAGGCGGTCGCGTGGGACATCGAATCCCGCTGCCCGCGTTTGCGGGCCGTTTCGCCGAGGCATGTGGCGCATCTCCTGTCGAGGGAAACGCATGTTAGGAACGCCGTCGCGTCCGTGCGCGTCCGCTCGCAGGTGCGCCGTGAACATCCGCACGAGGCCGGGTTGTTCAGTTCGATACAAGAGGGGAAGCGTCGCGGTGGCGAGACGACGCCCGCCTGTAGACTGCCTCGGCCCTGTCGTCCTGACAGGTCCGCGATGCCGTCGCCCTGATCCGCAGCCATGCCCGGTTCGACACGCACCTCCACCCGCATCACGCACGACAGCGGCGTCGCGAGCGAGCGCCTGGTCGAGCGCGTGGCCTCGTCGCTGGGCGCCACCCGCGTCCTGCTGCTGTTGGTCGACGACATGGGCGGCCTCGCCATCGCCGCCGAGAAGCTGCCTGCCGGAGAGAGCGCCCCTGTGCTCCTCGCCGCGATCCTGCCGTGGCTCGACGAAGCCGGGCGAACGCGCCGCGCCCGGTTGCGTCACGGACCGGCCGGAGTCGCCCGCGGCGAGCAGCGCTCCTGCGTCGTCGCGCCGCTCGTCGTCGGCCGGGAGAGGTTCGGGCATCTCTACGTCGATGTCGAGGGCGCCGCAGGGCGGTTCGGGGCGGTCGAACGCGACCTGCTCGCAGCCCTGGCCGAGCAGGCGGCCGTCGCGCTAGCGCGGTCGCGGGAGAGCGAACAGCACGCAGCCGAGCTGATGCTGATCGACGGCATCCATCAGGGCATCGCGGCGCGGCTCGACTTCCAGGCGGTCGTCGATCTCGTCGGCGGCAAGCTAGGCGAGGTCTTCGGCACCGGCGACCTGAGCATCTGGTGGTGGGACGACCGGGAGCACACCATCCAGAGGCTCTATGCGATCGAGCATGGCCGGCGCCTGCCTGTGGTGCCGCCTGCGCCGGTGAGGCCTGGCAGCGCGCGGGAGACGCTGTTGCGCACCGGCGTCGGCGGCTGCTTCGGCTCGCACGCGGAGCAGATTGCGGCGGGCATTGGCGGCGCGGCGCCGGGCACCGATTGGGCGCTGTCGTTGATGGCCGCGCCGGTGCGCGGCACACGGCGGGTCCTTGGCCACCTCACGCTCGAGAGCCACGTGCGCGAACATGCCTTCGGCGATGGCGACCTGCGCGTGCTGACGACCATCGGCGCCACGCTGGGCACGGCGCTGGAGAACGCGCGCCTGTTCGACGAGACCCAGCGCCTCCTGAAGGAAACCGAGCGTCGCAACGCCGAGCTGGCGGTGATCGGCAGCATCCAGGAGGGCATGGCGTCGGAGCTCGACTTCCAGTCGATCATCGACCTCGTCGGCGACAAGCTGCGAGAGGTGCTCGGCACGGGAGACATCGGCATCCTGTGGTGGAACGGCGTCGACGATGAGGTGCAGTCGCCCTACGTCTACGAGCACGGCGTGCGGCTGGAGCAGGAGCCGTTCACGATGACGCCGGGACGGGCGTCGTGGCGGATCCTGCGTGAGCGCGAGGTGCTGGTCGTCCGCTCCCCCTCGGAGCAGGCGGCGATGGGCTTCATCACCACCCCCGGCACCGACCAGTCGCGCTGCGCCGTCGGCGTGCCGATCCTCGGCAGCTCCAGCGTGCTGGGCGGCATCATCGTCGAGAACCATGACAGGGAAGACGCGTTCGGGCCCGCCGAAGTCCGTCTGCTCACCACCGTTGCGGCCACCATGGGCGCCGCGCTCGAGAACGCGCGCCTGTTCGACGAGACCCAGCGGCTGCTGAAGGAGACGGAGCAGCGCGCCAGCGAGCTGGCCCTGATCAACAGCATCCAGCGAGGGATGGCGGCCAAGCTGGAATTTCAGGCGATCGTCGATCTGGTCGGCGACAAGCTGCGCGAGGTGTTCCGAACGGGAGACGCTGGCATCTGGCTCTGGGACTCGGCCACGCAGCGGGTTCAGGGTGGATATCAGTTCGAGCACGGCGCGCGGATCACGACGCCGACGTTTCACCCGCTCCCCGGAACGGCGTTTCATCGCGTGTTGCTGGAACGGCTGCCGGTGGTCGCGGGAAGCCGGGAGGAACAGGCCGCCGTCGGATACGGTCACCAGCTCGGCACCGACCAGTGTCGCAGCGCCGTGGCCGTTCCGGTGATCGCCAGCGACAAGGTCATCGGCACCATCCTGCTCGAGGACCACGAACGTGACCATGCGTTCGGGAAGTCCGATGTGGAGCTCCTGACGACCATCGCCACCAGCATGGGCGTCGCGCTCGAGAACGCGCGCCTGTTCGCCGAGACCCAGCGCCTGCTGAACGAGACCGAGCGGCGCGCGAAGGAATCGTCTGCGCTGTCGGACGTGGGTCGCGACCTGTC
>JBBRFO010000174.1:0-3116 GCA_038224135.1 Solirubrobacterales bacterium | reverse complement strand
CCAGCGTTGCGAGCGCCGTGTCCCCTGGCGCGAGCTCGATGAACGACACCTCGCCGCTGGCGAGGTCGTGCCGGCCGTGCTTGTCGCCATCGAGCGTCAAGCGGCCGGCACGCGCGGCATTGCGCCGCGTCGCGGGCACGCTGCCGACGACGAGCAGGCTGCCGATCGGCGCCAGCAGGTCGTCCGCGAGATCCCCGATCAGGCCCCGTCGCTCGTCGGGATCGTCGATAGACCCGAGCGGTCCGAGCAGCCGCGCGTGGTCGACCGCCAGCTGGGTCGCCCCGGGTCGGCGGATCGTGTCCGCGATCGCCAGTGCCACCGCACGAGGCGGCGCGACGGCGAACGCACCGCCGGCAATGATCGTGAGGTCCGGGCTCGGCATCGCGCCGATGTCCTGGCTGTTGATCGCCAGCCGTCGCAATGCAGCGCGAGCCGCGGCGAGTCGGAGCCGGGCGCCCTCGCCGGACGCGTCGGCCCAGGGGTGCGCGTGAAGGTCGAGCAGGCGGTCGCCCATGCGATGCCGGTCAAGGCTCCCGGTCGTCCAGGCAAGGACGCCGTCCACGATCGCATCGTCGATGTCAGGCGGGACCAGCGCGGCCTGGGCTGTCCGCACGGCAACGGCCACCGGCCCCTGGTCGGCGACGCCGGGGGAGGCCATCGCGCGCAGGCCGCCATCGAGGCCGATGTCCAGCAGCTCCAGCCGGCGATCCAGCGCGTCGGCGAGCGAGAGGACCGAGCGCACGGCGAGGTGGCGGCTATCGGCGGTATCGGGCAGGAGCCGCTCGAGGATCTCTCGCAACGGCTCGTCGGGGCCGCTACGGGCGCCGAGCGCTGGGGCGAGCGAAACGCGGTCACCGGCGCTCTCGATCGGGGCCCCGAAGCCCTCCAGCCAGCCGTCTCGAGCGCCCACGGGACCCGCCAGCACGACGTGCAGATCCGGCCGGCGCCGCGCGACAGCGCCGACGAGGCTGGCGAGGTCGTCCAGCCAGCCACGCTCATCCGGGCCGGGTGGGTCGCCTGCGCCGACGAGCACTGCCGACACGTCCTGCCGCAGTGCCAGCTCGGTCATCTCGCGCGGATCGTGGCTCTCCGGCGAAGCGACGCGAATGCGCCATGGGGTGCGAGCAGCCACCGCTTCCAGCAACCCCACGGCGCGACGCGACGCGCCGAGGACGGTCAGGGTCTGCGGTCGCTTGCCGACCGCCTCCAGGCGCGGAAGGTCGACAACCCCAGCGCGGGTCACCCCCACCCAGTCGGCGAGCGCCAGGTCAGCCTCCACCAGCCGCATCGCCAGGATCTCGGCGATGGCGTCCGTCGACGTTCCGGCGGGCGCGGACAGGGAGCCGAGGAGGCGCCAGCGGTTCCCGGGCTTGCCGAGCAGCGCAACGGAGGTCGTCGCCCTGCCGGAGTCGATCGCGAGGAGTGCCCGTGGAACCGTCGTCACCGGTTCATGCTACCGGCGGAGTGGGTCAGGCGTCCCAGCCTGTCTCCTCGGAGAGGTCCTCCAGGCGGTCGATCAGCTGCTCGATGCCGTCCTCGTCGGCGAGCAGCGCCGAGGCGCCGGGCATGTCGCCTCCGAACACGCCGCGCAGCACCGGGTCGAAGAAGAGCATCGCGTTGGAACCGAGCGGCCGGTACGGCCGCGACGCCTGCAGGAAGTGCACGGCCGATGCGGTCAGACCCCGCAGCTGGATCTCGCGAGCCACGTCCTCGACCAGCTCGTCGCGCTGTTCGTCGCCCAGGGCATCGGGCTCACTCACGTTCGGATCTCCCGCGGCAGCGAGGCCGCATGGTACACCCGGGGCAGGCGCCTGGAGAGGCTCGTGACGACCTCCCAGGAGATCGTCCCGCGTTCCGAGGCAACTTCCGCGGCGGTGATTCGGTCGTCACCCTGGACGCCCAGGAGCACGAACTCGTCGCCTGTGCCGACCGGCGCGCCCGGCACGTCCGTGACGTCTGCCATGACCGCGTCCATCGCCACGTTGCCGACCAGCGGGACGCGCGTGCCACGGACCAGGGCGTAAGCGCGATTCGAGAGGGAGCGCGCCCAGCCGTCCCCGTAACCGAGGGGCAACGTCGCGATCCGGGAGGGACGGGTGGTCGTGAAGGACGGGCCGTAGCTGATTCCCCAGCCCGCGGGCAGCTCCGCGACGCGGACCGGCCGCGCGTGCAGCGAGAGCGCCGGCTGGAGGTCCATGGCGCCCTCAACGGCACGCCGTTCCCCGCCGCCGAGAAGGTCATCCGGAACGAGCCCGTAGATCGCGAGGCCGGGGCGGACGCCATCCAGGCTGACGACGTGCTCGAGCAGCAACCCGCCGCTCGCAGCGACGTGGCGCGGCGGCAGCGCGATGCCGCTCGCGACCAGCAGGTCGGTCGCGCGCTCGAACGCTGCGACCTGCGACTTGGTCCGGGCCGCATCCGCGGGCGCCTGGAAATGCGTCCAGGCGCTCGCGAGGCGGACGCCGGGCGTGGCCGCGATATCGCGGGCAGCGGCGACGAGGGCCTCCGCAGCAAATCCGCCACGCCCGAGCCCCGTCTCGATCTCCAGCTGCACGTCGAGCGGGACCGACGGCGGATGTGCGCGCAGCGCGGCCAGGAGGGCGGCGAGAAGCTCACGATCCCCGGCGGTCACCGCGATGCGCTCGCGAGCGGCCGTCGCTGCGAGTGCCATCGGGATCGGGTACAGGACGAGGATCGGCCGCTCGATACCGGCTCGTCGCAATTGCAGTGCCTCGTCCAGTGCTGCGACACAGAACCCATCGGCGCCGGCCGCTTCGAGGACACGCGCGACCGGGATCGCGCCGTGACCATAGGCGTCGGCCTTCACGACCGGATGGACCGCCGTGCCGGGCGCTGCAAGGCGCCGGAGCACAGCCAGATTGCCGGCGAGCGCATCGAGATCGATCTCCGCCCAGGCCGTCCTCGGCACCGGTGGCAGGCCCGCGTCGGCGAGGCGGTCCTCGATCGGGCGCCTCGGATCGGGCGCGCTCAGGCGTCGGCTCCGCCGGTCATTGCATCGACGCTCTCGCGGTCACGCAGCGCGAACCCAAGTCGCTTGTTCGAGGCTGTCCGCTCGGCCATCGCAGCAAGCCGCTTGCGGACCACCGGCACAGCAT
>JBBRFO010000173.1:0-3253 GCA_038224135.1 Solirubrobacterales bacterium | reverse complement strand
CGTTGGCGAACGGCGCGGGCAGCGTCGCACCGGCCGACGAGACCAGGCCGAGCGATGCGGTGTGCGGGCCGAGCGCGTAGTCGGGCGCGACCGCCTTGGCGACGAGCTCGGGCCGTTGCGGCTGGACGCGCTCGTCGACGTTCTGGCCGTAGTAGCTGTACGGCCAGCCGTAGAAGGCGCCGTCGTGCACCGAGGTCAGGTAGTCGGGGACGAGGTCGCTGCCGAGCTCGTCGCGCTCGTTGGCGACGGTCCAGAGCGTGCCGTCGTCGGTCCACGCCATGCCGTTCGGATTGCGCAGGCCGGACGCGAAGATGCGCGCCGCGCCGGTCCGCCGGTCGATCTCCCAGATCGCGGCGCGGCCTTCCTCGGCGGCGAGGCCGTTCTCGGCGACGTTGCTGTTCGAGCCGACCGTCGCGTAGAGCTTCGAGCCGTCGGTGCTCGCGATCACGTTCTTGGTCCAGTGGTGGTTGATCGGGCCCGCGGGCAGCGCCGCGACCGTCGTCGCCGCCGCGTCGATCCGGGTCACGCCGGGCGTGTACGGAAACCGCACCACGCCGTCGGAGTTGGCGACGTAGAAGTCGCCGCCGACGAGCGCCATGCCGAACGGGGAGTGCAGGTTCTCGAGGAACGTAGCCTTGGTCGCGGCGCTGCCGTCGGCAGCGAGACCGCGCAGCAGCGTGATGCGGTCGGCGCTCGGCGTGCCGGCGCCGGCACGGGCCATCACCTTCTTCCTGATCCAGCCCTTGATGCCCTTGCCGTCCTCCGGCTTGGGCGGGGCATTGGTCTCGGCGACGAGCACGTCGCCGTTCGGCAGCACGGTGAGCCAGCGCGGGTGGTCGAGGCCAGTCGCATACGCGGTCACGACGAGGCCCGCGGCGGCGACCGGCTTGTCGCCTTGGCTCCAGCCCTTGGCCGGCGCGATGTTGACGGTGGTGATCAGGTCCTTGCGCGGCGCCGGCAGCTGCGGTCTCGGGCCCATCCCGGCCCCGACCGGAAGCGTGGCGGTGTCTCCGCAAGAAGCGAGCAGCGCGGCGATGGCAAGAGTCAGGCAGGTGCGGGAGGGAGTCATGGACGAGGGGACGCTGAGAGTGCAGAGACGACTCTCGCAGGGCGATCGGTCCCGGGCTGTAGGGCGTCATCGGGTCCGTGTGTCGGGCACGCTCGATGCTTTCGTGTCCTTGCGGTCCCGCACGGCGCCAACAGTGCACGTTTTCGAGGCCGGGCCTCGCGTGCGCCGCGTGGCGCCCGCCGCAGCGGCAGTCACACTGGCCGCGTCCAGGAGGAATCGCGATGTCGAACAAGACGCCTGCCACTGTCGCCCGGCCCCTGAAGCTCTACGCCACCGGGCACGCCTCGCTGCTCGTCGGCGCCTGGGCCATGCACGCCACCGGCTCGATGCTGCCGATGGCACTCGCCGCATCGGCCTGCCTGATGCTGACGGTGCCGCTGGTCCGACACTTCATGAAGCCGGCGTCCGCCAGGCGCTGAGCCGGGCCGCGTCGCGGCGCCCGAGCGCCCGGGTGTAGGAGCGCGCTCACGAGTCGTCCGCACGCGCGACGACTCCGCCAGGCGGCGGCTTCCGCTTCGAGGCGCACCGCGCCGGTTTCATGCTTCGTCCCTGGTTCCAACCGACAGGAGTGACGCAATGAATACCAATACACCGATGCTGACCGGCCTCTTTCGCGATCGCGACAGCGCCGAGCGCGCCTACCAGTCGATCTCCGACCGCGGCTACACCCGCGACGACGTCAACGTCGTCATGTCGGACGACACCCGCACGCGCCACTTCGGCGGCACCTCGGCTGGACGCGAGACCGAGCTCGGCTCGAAGGCGGCCGAAGGCGCGGGCATCGGCGGCGCGATCGGCGGCAGCCTGGGCGCGATCGCCGCGGCCATCGCGGCCGTCGGCACCACGATCGCATTGCCGGGACTGGGTCTGGTCATCGCCGGTCCGCTGGCTGCGGCCATCGCCGGCGCGGGTGCGGGCGCGGCGACCGGCGGGATCGTCGGCGCGCTGGTCGGCTGGGGCATCCCGGAAGAGCGCGTCAAGGAATACGACGCCGGCATCCGCGACGGCGGCATCCTGATGGCCGTCCGGCCGCGCAACGACGAGGACGCCAGCTTCTTCGAGAATTCGTGGAAGACGAACCGCGGCGAGCACGTCTACCGCTGAACAGGGGCCGCGGACCGCGGCCCCGAATCACTTCGGGTTGATCTCGAGCAGCTCGATCTCGAACTTGAGCGTGGCGCGCGGGGGAATGACTCCGCCCGCGCCACGGTCGCCATAGGCGAGCTCGGGAGGACAGATCAGCTCGGCCTTGCCGCCGACCTTCATCCGCTGCACGCCCTGGGTCCAGCACGGGATCACGCGGCCCAACGGGAAGCTCGCGGGCTCGTTGCGCTTGTACGAGCTGTCGAACTCGGTGCCGTCGACCAGGGTGCCGCGGTAGTTGACCTTGACCGTGTCCGCGGCCGTCGGGCTGGCGCCCTTGCCGTCTCGCAGCGATCGGTAGGACAGGGTGGGCGCGGCAGGCGATGCCGAGGCCGCTGTCGATTGGGCGGCGACCTCGTGGCTCGCCAGAGAGGCGACGGCGATTGCGGCAGCGCAGGTCGAGAGTGTCAAAGATGGTTTCATTCGCTTGACGGAGCTGTTGAGAACTCCGGCATTGTCTCAGCGCGACCAGGTGTCGCGCAGCGTTGCGGTCCGGTTGAAGACCGGCCGGCCCGCGGCGTGATCGACGCGGTCGGCGACGAAATAGCCGTGGCGCTCGAACTGGAAGCGATCGCCGGGTTTCGTGGCGGCCAGCGACCGTTCGAGATAGGCGCTCACGACCCTCTTGCTGCCCGGGTTCAGGCTGGCGAGGAAATCCTTGCCGCCGGCGTCGGGATGCGGCGCGCTGAAGAGCCGGTCGTACAGGCGCACCTCGGCCGGCAGCGCGTCGTCGACGGCGAGCCAGGTCAGCGTGCCCTTGACCTTCACCGCGTCGGCGCCTGGCGTGCCGCTCTTGGTGTCCGGCACGACGGTCGCGAGCACGCGCGTCACGACGCCGTCGGCGTCCTTGTCGCAGCCGGTGCACTCGACGACATAGCCGTACTTCAGGCGCACGCGGTTGCCCGGAAAGAGGCGGAAGAAGCCCTTCGCTGGAACCTCGGCGAAGTCGTCGCGCTCGATCCAGAGCTCGGGGCCGAGCGCGATGTCGCGCAGGCCGAGCTCGGCGTGCTGCGGATGCACCGGCGCATGCGCCGGCTCGCG
>JBBRFO010000172.1:0-3377 GCA_038224135.1 Solirubrobacterales bacterium | reverse complement strand
TGCTGCTTTTCGTCCAAAGCGACAGTGGCGACGGCCGCGTCCGGTAAGACTTATCCGCATGGACGACGCCCTCCGCCAGGCCGCCGCCGAGCTTGAGCGTCGGCTCGCGCAAGGGCGTGAACTGCAGCCGTCGCTGCGATGAGCCTGCCGGAGCGCACCCACACGCTGCCCGATGGCCGTCAACTGCGCGCGACCTACGAAGGCGAACCGGTCGGCTGGGTCGTCCATCTCGTCGGCCACGAGGACCGCCCTGTCGCCGCCCGTGACATCCACGACGCCCTGGTCGACCTCGTCGAACCGGGAGATGGCGGCTGGCCCTCTTGGTTTGTGGAAGCCGCCGAGGACCTCGCCGCACGGGACACGGCGCTCGGCCGGCGCTATCCCTGCCCCTGCTGCGGCTACCTGACGCTCGACGAGGCCCCGACCGGCACCTACAACACTTGCACGGTCTGCTTCTGGGAAGACGATGGCGTCCAGTTCCACAACCTCGACTACGAGGGGGGCGCCAACAAGGTCAGCCTCAACCAGGCCCGCGAGAACTTCCGCGAGCACGGTGTCAGCGAGACCCGCTTCAAGGCAAACGTCCGCGCACCGCTGCCTGAGGAGCAGCCCTCGCCAGGCGGTAGCCCGCCCACACAAGCGGGAAGTCGCAGCGGTTAGCTGCCGCGCCTGTCGCTTTCCATGCAAAGCAGCAGCGCGACGCGGGCCGTCGATGGAGGGGCGACCGACCGGCGACCTACGGTTTCTGGGTGCCAACAGATCGTGAGATCCATGACGCGGCGGCGCGCCGTGCAGCGTCGCTTCATTTCCTCGGGCCGGAAGAGGGCGCCGGGGCGAGGATTTGGGCGCAGAACGTCGCCGACGAACTCGTCCGCCACGATGCCGCGCGCACACAGCTTGAGGCGGGCACTGCGGATCACCGGGAGTTAGACCGCTTCTACGGAAGCTCGCTCATGCTCGTGGTCGCAATCGACCAAGTTCTCACCTTCGAAACGCGGGTGTGCAAGCTCACGGGCGACGCCGACCTCAGACGCGCACGACAGAGATTCGACGCTGTCGCCCACCGTGCCGAAGCGATCCGCGACATAGCGGCCCATCTCGACGCCTACGCCGTCGGCGACGGCAACCGACAGACTGGACGTGGGCGCGAGCAGGAACGGCCCGTCACCGAACGAAACGTCCGCGCACAGCCCGTCTGGACAGACGACGGGCGAACCTTTCTCCAGCTCGCCGACGAGTCGATGAGCCTTCACGAAGCAGCAACGGCGGCAATCGAGCTCGCCGAAGCCATCGAGCGCGCCCGCGTCAGACATCTTGACCGCTCCTCAAAGGAAGCGGACGCCGCCCTGCGGCGCGAGTATCAGTCGCTCGGGATCGACACTGACGCCGAGTAGGGAGCCGGCGGGCAGCGCCGAGCGACACTCGGCCGCCCGACGCGATCCCCCCAGGCTGGCCGTAGTCCGTCACGGGATGGTCGGCGCAAGCAGTCACGTCATTGCGACCCGGCGGCGCCGGCTACCCGCTGTCGCTTTGCATGGAAAGCAGAAGCGCGTGGCGGCGCGGTCCTCAGCCGACGATGGTGGTGCACATATGTCGGGGTCGTCGGGGTGAGCAGCGGGCCGGTGTGAGCCATCGGAACCTTCGAGGGCTCAGAATCGAAGAATGGATCACGAAGAGCAGGTAATCGCAAGCACGACCTCCAGCGGCACCAGTGGCGCCAAAGCATCTGCCGACGAGGAGCTTGCGGACCTCGGAGTTCGCGGAATCCTCCGGCAGCTTGCCCAAAACGGGCAGATCGTCGACGTGCGCTGCGAGATGCCCCAGTGCTACTGCTTCCGGGGTCGTAGGCACTTCGATCCGAAATCGGGACAGTCTGATTGGGAGCCGACTGCCGACCACTATCCGAGACTCAAGATGCACGGGGGTCACCTCACTCCCGACAACGTCCGGCTTGCGCACCGACTCTGCAACCGACGTGACTACACATGGCGGATGAAGATCAGCGCGATGCTCGGGAAGCGGATGTCGCTGGAGGAGATCGCCGAGCAACTGAACCAGCGGAAGGTTCCGACGATCCACGGGACGAAGGGGTGGACGGCTTCCTCCGTTCGAAAGGCATTCGTTTCGTAGAAGCTGCCTGCCCGACGCATCGCTGAGCCCCCGGCCGACTTCTGCTTCGATGAAGAGGGGGTTGCAGGGCGGAGGGCGGATCCCAGGCGCGCGGCGTCAGCTCCTCGCGGAGTTGTTTGCGCTTGCTGATGGTCGCGCGGCTTACGTCCCGCCCGGGAGGCCGTACCGCTGCGATACGGTCAAGGACTTGAACGAGTTCTTCGAACCGCCGCCCCCACTGCCGGCCGACACCGAGCCGCGGTACCGGATGCCGCCGTGGTTCGGCCCGCCGTCCGGCACGCTACCGGGGGTCGTGGCAATCGAGCGCGTCCTGGCGCGGACAGAGAAGGTGGCCGTGAGCGTCACCGGGCTCGCGGCATACCCGAGCGGATTCGAGGTCGACATCGTCACCATGTCGGCTGACGAACGTGACGGCCTTGATCCGTTCCTGTTCGAAAGGCCGCACCACCGCATCGGCCGCGACGCCCAGAACACGACAATCCCGCCGGAGATGCTGCGTCTGGGCGTCCAGTTCGCGGATGGCTCCAAGGCGACGAACACCGGCGGCTTTCAGCCGCACGAGCCTGGAGCGCCTCCGGCTGGGCCGCTCATGACTCCGCGCGGCGGTGGCGGTGGTGGCGGGAATTGGCAGCAGTCGCTGTGGGTCTGGCCGCTGCCGCCGCCCGGGCCACTGGTGCTGGTGTGCGAGTGGCCGGCCGCGGGCGTCCCGCTGACCCGCTCGGAGGTCGATGCCCAGCTCATCCTCGACGCGGCAGCGCGAGCACAGGTCGTGTTCTCCGACGAGCACCTCCCGCTTCCGGGGGATGAGGACCCGGGGTCGGGCACCTTCGCCCAGCCCAGCGCCCAGTGGTGACTGAGCGGGCCTGTCGCGAGGCACCCTCTATCACGCGGCCTATAGGCCTTGAGGGAGGCGTTACCGCAGCGTCTGTTGTTGGTTCTGCAGGATTCCGCTGGCGGCCGCTCGGCCGCTGGGACGGCGTGAGCCGTCGGGCGCGGCGAAGCAGCGCGAGTCCGGCCCCGCCAGGGGACGGCCTGGGTCCTGCGGGACCTTCTCGCCGGGCGGCACGGCGAGCGCAGCGAGAGGCACGCCGAAGGCGGGCCGGTCCGTGGTGCCCGTGCGAGACCGAGCGCGAAACACCGTGAAGCGGGAGGTGTCCGCCAGGGCACCTCCCGCCGACTAACACGATTTGCAGGTGTTCTCCTGAGGGCCTTGCTTTGTCTGCGCCCGAGCCCTGCCCGAGCTGTGC
>JBBRFO010000171.1:0-3586 GCA_038224135.1 Solirubrobacterales bacterium | reverse complement strand
TAAACCGATGATCAGGCCGGCGGCCAATGCAACAGAGCTGATTACTTCCATGATGACTCCTAAGAAACGTGGGTTGACAAGAAAAAAAAGCGGGAAAACAAGAAACGGGCGGAAACGGGAAGGTCAGTGCGCGTCATGCGCCTGGCCGATGTAGACCAGCGTCAGCATCATGAACACGAACGCCTGCAGCGTGATGATCAGGATGTGGAAGATGGCCCACGCCCAGCCCGCGCCGATGTGCAGCAGCGCCAGCAGGACACCGCCGACCGACAGCGTGAAGGCCCCGCCGAGCAACGCGATCAGCAGGAAGATCAGCTCGCCGGCGTACATGTTGCCGAACAACCGCATGCCGTGCGAAACCGTCTTCGACACGAACTCGACGAGCTGCATCGCGACGTTGGCGATCGAGAGAAGGATGAAGCCGATCCAGGTCAGCGGGTTGGCGGTCATCTTGACCGTGCCGAACGGCGCCACGTAGAGCTCGTGCAGGAAGCCGCCGAGGCCCTTGATCTTCACGCTGTAGTACAGGCACAGGATCAGCACGCCGATCGAGAGCGCCATCGTGATCGAGAGGTCGGCGGTCGGGACGACACGCAGAAAGGCATGCTCGGCGTCGTGTCCGGTCGCACTGAATCCGTAGCTCCAGATCGCCGGCAGGATGTCGACCGGCAAGAGATCCATCGCATTGAGCAGAAAGATCCACACGAACACCGTGAGCGCGAGCGGCGCGACGAGCTTTCGGCTCTCGGCGTTGTGGACGATGCCCTTGGCCTCGTTGTCGACCAGCTCGTAGAGAAACTCGACCGCGGCCTGGAAGCGCCCAGGCACGCCGGAGGTCGCCTTGCGCGCCGCCAGCCAGAGCACAAAGCAACCCAGCGCGCCGAGCAGCGCCGAGACGACGACGGAATCGAAATTGACGACCGAGAAATCGACCAGCCCCTTCGGCTTGCCGGTGCCGAAATGGGTGAGGTGGTGGATGATGTATTCACCCGGGGTCCGGGCATGTTCTTCTGCGGCCATCTCTTCAGTCCAGATCGTTTCTCGTCAAACGTCGCGTCGTTCGTGCGTCAAGCCGTGCGGCCGCGCCAGAGGAGCGCAAACCAGTACGACTGAAGGCACAGCACCATCGAGACCAGCAGCGCCGGCCAGACCAGCCCTGGCACGATGCGCGCGGCAAGCACGAGCATGGCGACCGACACCGCAATCTTCACGAATCCCCACCCCATCATGCTCACGGCGCTGACCACCGGCGACAGCGTCGACAGCGGGCTCGTCGCGCCGCGCGCCATCAGCGCGCTCGGGACGACGACCACCGCCGCTCCGTACCACGCCGACACCGCCGCGACCCTTCCCGAGATGCCCCAGGCGACCGCGCCGATCAAGGCGCCGAGCACGATCTGAGCCACCACCACACGCCACGGCGACAGCACCGGATGGCTCTGCCGGAAGGCCTCGGCTTCGGCCCGGTTCAGGCGCCGAAACGGCTGCTCGTCTCCCTCGTCGTCGAAGCCTCGAACAGGCGGAGCGCGTCCTTCGTCACGGGACACCGCGTCGAAGGAGGGGCGCGGCAGGGCGATTTTCAGCACAGCCCAAGATTATACGTATAAGCCCGCCCCCTTCGACCCGGGACCGCTGCGCCGGGTGCGAGAAGCGGAGGTCGGCGACCTCGTCGCGCCAGCGCAGACACGCGGCGCACCACGGCGCACGGGCGCATGCCATCATGACCGCGATGCCTGCACCGTCGCCGGACGATTTCCGCCGTCACCGACAGGGCGCCCGGGCCTGGAGTCGCGCCGCAGTGCTGGCCGCGAGCGCCGCCGCCAGCGCCGCGTGGGCAGCGCCGGCGTCCGTCGTCGTGGCCGCCTCGGGGTCGCCGGTCATGCCGTCGCATCGTCGCGGCGATCGCTTCCAGGACAACTACCTCGAGTTCGAGCCGAAAGGCCTGGGCGCGCTGCTCAAGTGGCGCATCGACGCGTTCCGCGAGGGTCTGCCGAAGGGGGCGAACACCCCGACGCCGCGCATCGCCCCCGATCTCGCCTTCCTGCGCGCGAACGCCGCGGCCGGGCCGGCGATGGAGCCGGCGGTGACGTGGATCGGCCACGCCAGCGTGCTGGTGCAGTCTGGCGGCGTGAACGTCCTCACCGACCCGATCTTCTCCGAGCGGGCGTCGCCGCTGGCCTTCCTCGGGCCGAAGCGCCACGTCGCGCCGGGGCTGACGCTCGCCGAGCTGCCGCACATCGACGCGGTGCTGATCTCGCACAACCACTACGACCACCTCGACGCCGCCAGCGTCGACGCCCTCGCCGCGCAAGCCGGCGGGCCGCCGCTCTTCGTCGTGCCGCTCGGCATCAAGAAGTGGTTTTCCGACCGCGGCATCGCCAGCGCGGTCGAGCTCGCCTGGTGGGAGAGCGTTCGCGTCGGCGCGGTCGAGATCGTCTTCACGCCGGCACAGCACTGGTCGGGACGCTCGCTCACCGACCGCATGGAGACGCTGTGGGGCTCCTACGCGATCCTGGCGCCCGACTTCCAGACCTTCTTCGCCGGCGACACCGCGTACTCGCAGGACTTCGCCGACATCCACGCGCACTTCGCCGCCAGGCAGGGCGTGGGACGCGGCTTCGACCTCGCCCTGCTGCCGATCGGCGGCTACGACCCGCGCTGGTTCATGAGCTCGCAGCACGTCGATCCCGACGAGGCGGTGCGGATCCATCTCGACGTGCTCGCGATACGCTCGATCGGCATCCACTGGGGCACGTTTCAGCTCACGGACGAGTCGCTCGACGAGCCGCCACGGGCCCTGGCCCGCGCCGCGCAAGCGCGCGGTGTCGGCGCCGACGCGTTCACGGTGAGCGCGATCGGCCAGACGCGACGCTTCCCGCGCCGCGCGCCCTGAGCCCGGTCAGAGCACCGTCACCTCGAGCTTCATCCAGGCTTCCAGGGTGGCGCCGGGTGCGAGCGCGACCAGCCCGTGCGTCGCCGGCTCGGCCATGTGGATCGCATTGCTCACGTGGCTCACCGGCTCGACGCAGAAGTAGTCCCGCTCCGGCGGCGTGAAGACGACAAGCGACGTCAGCGACGACGAGAGCTGGAGCGAGAAGCGCTCGTCGCGGATCCGCGCCGGGCCGCGCCAGCCCTCGAAGCAGTTGTCGAAATCGAGGTGCGACAGATCGCTGTCGATGCCGCGCTGGGCGACCTTGCGCGTCGGCAGCAGCGTCGGGTCGGCGTCCCAGCGGTCGGAGAGCTCGATGTGCAGGCGGCTGCGCGAGCGCCGGGTGAAGTACGGATGCCAGCCGAGACCGACCGGCTGGTCGCCGTCGGCGTCGTTGGTGAACTGCAGGCGCACGCCGAACGACTCCGGACCGAGCGAGAAGTACTGCCTGGCGGTGAAGGCGAACGGCCAGTCTTCATCGCCGCCGTGCTTCATCTCGAGCACGACCTCGAGAACGCTCGACGACACGATCGTCCACGGGCGCTGCCAGCCGACGCCGTGCAGCGAATGCGGCGAGTCGTCGAAGTTGGCGCGCGTCGTGTAGTCGTGGCCGCGCCAGCGGAAGCGCCGGTAGCCGAGGCGGTTCGAGTACGGCAG
>JBBRFO010000170.1:0-3685 GCA_038224135.1 Solirubrobacterales bacterium | reverse complement strand
CGAGCGGTTCTTCCTGTACTACGAGGACGTCGACCTGAGCTGGCGGATGCGCCTGGCGGGGTGGGACGTGCGCTTTGTGCCGGCTGCTCACGTCACGCACGACTACGACTTCGACAAGGGCGCCGGCAAATGGTTCCGCCTGGAGCGCAACCGCGCCTGGACGCTGCTCACGTGTTACTCGACGGTCAGCCTGGTGCTGCTCGCACCGCTGCTGCTGGCGACCGAGGTCGCGGTAGCGCTGCGCGCCCGGCGCGAGGGCTGGTGGCCGCAGAAGCGAGCGGCCTGGGGCGAGCTGTGGCGCGATCGCCGGGCGATCGCCGCGCGACGCCGCGAGGTGCAGGCGACGCGGGTCGTCGGTGACGGCGAGATCCTCGCCCGCATGACGGCGAGCTTCGACACCGCGCTGATCGACGCGCCGCTGGTGCGCGCCGCCGGCCCGGTGCTGGAGGCCTACCGGCGCCTGGTGATGGCGGTGGGCTGACGCTCGGCGCTACGCCTCGCCCGGGTCGCGGGGGACGGTCCCCGGGACCCAGCTGCGCTCGCCGCCCTCGACTTCCAGCTTCCAGATCGGCGCCGCGGCCTTGACGGCGTCGATGATCGCGTGAGCGCCCGCGAACGCCTCGCCGCGATGTGGCGCGCTGACGGCGACGAGCACGCTCGGTTCGCTCAGCGGCACGACGCCGACGCGGTGCTCGACCGCGGCGGCGCACAGCCCGTGTTCGGCGACGGCGCGCTCGGCGATCACGCGCAGTGCATCGAGCGCCATCTCGGTGTAGGCCTCGTAGTGCAGTTCGTCGACGTCGCGGGTGACGCCGTGGAAGGTCACCAGGGCGCCGGCCCGCGGGTCGCGCACACGGGCGATGAGGGCGTCGGCGGAGAGCGGCTGGTCGGCGATCGCGACGTGGATCCGCGGCTCGTCCTGCGCACCGCCTGACACCGGCGGGATCAGCGCCAGCTCGTCGCCGTCGGACAGCCGCGTCGCCGGCAGTGCGTACTCGCGGTTGACGGCCAGCACGCAGGCCAGGTCGTCGGCGATCGCCGCCAGCTGCGGCGAGGACAACGCGTCGGCGACGCTCGCGCCGTCGGGCAGCTCGACCTCGAGCACATCGGTCCCGGCGCGCTCGCGGAGCATGGCGAAGAGGCGGACGCGAACGAGCACCGCGACAGCGTAGACCGCGGTGGTTCAGCGGGACTCGTGCAGGCGTCCGTGCGCGCCGGAGCTGTTCGTAGTGTTCGCCGCATGCGCCGTCTCGAGGTCCTCGCCGTCCTCGCCGCCGCCGTCGCCGCGGCGCTCCCCGGGGTCGCCACCGCGGCGCCCCCGTTCGCCGTCGGCCAGGGCGGGCCGCCACAGATCGTCGTCGGCCCGGACGGCCGTGGGCACGTCGCCTGGGGCGTCGCGCAGCAGGGCGCTCAGCCCGCGCGGATCGGGTACTGCCGCCTGCCCGTCGGAGCCGATGCCTGCGATGTCGTCAAGACGCTCGACTTCCCGGCTGCCGGCGACGTTCCGGCCGCCGATCCGCCGCAGCTCGCGCTGAGCGTGCCGAGCGCGTCAAAGGTCGTGATCAGCTGGTCGTGCACGGCCTGCGGCGGCGTCGCGACGCCATTCGCGCGGATCTACGCGCTGACCTCGACGGACGGCGGGGCGACGTTCTCGCCGCCCGTCTTCCTCGGCAGCACCCCGACGGCCGCGGGCACCCAGGGTGGCGGGCTGTGGCTGGATGGCCCCGGCCTGCTCTTGACGCCCGGCGAGGGGACGGCGGCGCTCGTCGCCGCACCGGGGACCGACGTCACTCCGGCGGTGCCGGTCGTGGATCCAGGCGTCGTCTACAACCCGTCGATCGCCGCGGTGCCCGGATCGGACAAGCTCGTCTTCGCCGCCAACGACCTCGGGCGTGTCGAGTTCGCGGTCTTCCGCGGGCCGCTCACCGCCGCCGGCCTGGCCGACCCGGCAGCCTGGCTGACCGGGCAGCAGCTCACCGGCCCCGAGGGCGACAGCACCGGCACGCTGCTGACGAGCGGTCCGAGCGGCCTGTGGCTCGCCTATCAGCGCACCGTGCCCGGACAGGACCAGGTCCGCGTGCGCCAGTTCGATCCCGCAGCCGGCAGCTTCGGCCCACCGAGCGTCGTGCCCCGCGACGACGGGATCGACGCCGCGATCGACGGGCCCGACGTCAGCGCCGACGGCTCCGGCCGGCTGCACGTCGTCTGGCGCAGCGCCGCCGGGTCGGGGCAGCTGCGATACACCAGCTCGGGGACCGCCGGGACGGGCTTTGCCGCGCCGGCGAGCATCGCGACGGGCGAGGACTTCGCCGACCCCGACGTCGGCGCCGCGACCGACGGCCACGGCTGGGCGGTCTGGCACACGACGGCCGGCGCGGTCCGCGGCGTGCGGCTTGACACGTCCGCCCCCGGAGCGACGACGGTCACCGACGGGGCCGTCCCCGGGGCGACGCTCGGCTTCGCGGTCCCGCGCGGCTGCGTGCAACCTGGCGCGACGTTCCGCGTGACGCTCACCTGGAAGCGCCAGAAGCGCAAGGGCAACGTGTTCGTGAAGGTCACCCGGGCGGACTTCTACATCGGGGCGAAGGTCGTCAAGAGCGACCGGCGCGCGCCGTTCGTGCAGACGCTGAAGGTCGTCGCGACCGCCAAGCGCGGGTCGACGATCACGCTGCGTGCGCGGGCGTTCATCAAGGTCCGCTCGGGCAAGGCGCCGAAGAAGTCGATCCGCTCGAAGATCAAGGTCTGCGCCTGATCGCGCGGCCGCGCGGATGCCGCGGGAGCCGCCCCCTCGCTACGGTTCCGCCATGTCATCCACCCCCGATGAGCGCCTGACGATCGCCCCGATCGTCGGTCCCGACGACCCGCGGCACTTCACCGATTCGGGCATCGAGATCAACCCGCTGTACACCGAGGCCGACGTCGCGGCGGACAAGCCGCTCGGCGAGCCGGGCGACTTCCCCTACACACGCGGCGTCCATCGCGAGATGTACCGCAAACAACTGTGGACAATGCGCCAGTACGCCGGCTACGCGAGCGCCAAGGAGTCCAACGAGCGCTACAGGTACCTGCTCTCGCGCGGCGGGACGGGGCTGTCGATGGCGTTCGATCTGCCGACCCAGCTCGGACTCGACTCGGACAACCCGCGCTGCCTGGGCGAGGTCGGGCGGACCGGCGTCGCGATCGACACGATCGACGACATGCGCACCGCGTTCGACGGGATCCCGCTCGATCAGGTCTCGACGTCGATGACGATCAACGCCCCCGCGGCGGTCCTGCTGATGCTCTACGACCTCGTCGGTGAGGAGCAGGGCGTGCCCAGCGCGCAGCTGCGCGGGACGACGCAGAACGACGTGCTGAAGGAGTACATCGCGCGCGGCAACTACATCTACCCTCCCGGGCCGACGATGCGGCTGACGACCTACGTCTTCGAGTACTGCCACCAGAACATCCCGCGCTGGAACACGATCTCGATCTCCGGCTACCACTTCCGCGAGAAGGGCTGCTCGGCCGTGCAGGAGGTGGCGTTCACGCTGTCCTCGGGCATCGCCTATGTGCAGGCTGCGGTCGACCGCGGCCTGGCCGTCGACGAGTTCGCCCCGCGGCTGGCGTTTTTCTTCAACGGCCACAACAACGTCTTCCAGGAGGTCGCGAAGTTCCGCGCGGCGCGGCGGATGTGGGCGACGAT
>JBBRFO010000169.1:0-3715 GCA_038224135.1 Solirubrobacterales bacterium | reverse complement strand
GCTCTGGGAGTCGCAACGCAGCGGCCGCGCCCCCGACGGCACGGCCTACGTCGACTGCGTGCGGCGGCGCGCGACGCGCTGAACCGCGCCGCCCCTCGGACGGGTGCTTGCCCGGCCGGGACCGAGCACCGACACTTCGCGACCCGTCGTCCGGGTCCAAGGAGCATTGCTTGAACGACGTCCAAACGCCGGACCCCGCCCGCTCGACCGTCACCCATGGCCTGAAGCGCCGCACCTTCCTGGAGGCGTTCGGCGGCTTCGGCGTCGGCTTGCTTCCCGGCGGCGCGGCGCTGAGCGTGGTCGCCTGCGGCGGCGCGAGCGACACGGTGACGAATCCCGCGCTCGGCGTGGCCGCCGCGCCGTCGCCCGACGTCACCGTGCTCGAGAACCCGGCCGCCGTGAGCGTGTCGATCGAGGCGCGCCAGGTGCAGTGGGTGGTCGGCAAGAGCCCTGCCGACGTCAACGCCTGGGTCTATGCCGCGAACGGGGTCACGCCGGCGAGCGGCGTGCTCGGCAACGCGCTCGGTCCGTTCTTCAACGTCAGGCGGGACAGCGCCTGCACGGTCACCTGGGCCAACACGATCGGCCGCTCGGTCCAGGAGCCGGCCCGGCTGGCCGCGCCGCCGATCAACGTGCCGCTCGACCTCGGCCAGTGCGGGCGCGTGCGCACGCAGTCGCCGGTCGGGCTCGCAGTGCACCTGCACGGCGCGCGCGTGCAGGCCGGTGCCGACGGCTGGCCGCTGACGCCCCTCGGCTTCGCCGGCAACCCCTACGGCTTCCCGCTCAGCCAGCAGGACCGCTACCCGAACGCCCAGCGCGGCGCCCTGCTCTGGTACCACGACCACGCCATGGATCGCGTCGGCCGTCACGTCTACGCCGGCCTCGCCGGCGCGTACTGCATCCGCGACAGCGCCGACGACGCGATGCTCGGCCTCGTCGGCGGCCGCGCGCAGGAGCTGCTGTGCGTGATCCAGGACCGGCTGCTCAGCGCCGACGCCACCCAGCTCGACTACGACGGCGGCATTCCGCACGACCCGAGCCTGTCGCTGATCGGCTCGGACGACCTGGTCGGCCGGCCGGAGTTTCTCGGCCGTGCGATCTTCGTCAACGGCCATCCCTCTCCCGACCTGGGCATGGCGCGCGCCGTCTGGCGCCTGCGCGTGCTGAATGCCTCGAACGCGCGCACCTACGCGCTCGCGCTGTGCGACCCCGATGCGATCGCCGCCGGCAGCGGCCGCGTCTGGTACACCGACCGGCTCCGCATGATCGGCGCCGATGGCGGCCTCCTCGGCGCGTCGGTCGCGCTCCAGGGCAGCGATGCGCTCGTCGTCGCTCCGGCGCAGCGACGCGACGTCCTCCTCGACCTGTCGGGCCTGCCGGCATCGGTCAAGCGCCTGCGCCTGGTCAACCTGTCGCTGCGCTATCTGCTCGCCGTCGACGCCGCCACGCTCGAGGCGATCTTCACGACCTACTACGACTCGGTGCTCGCGCCGGCGAGCGTCGCCTTCAGCAGCGACGACAAGATCCTCTACGACGCACTGGCCGACCCGCTCGCGCTGGTCGCCAAGGTGACGCTCGGCGACGCGCCCGCCGGTGCGGCGCTGCCCGTTCCGGGCGCGGCGGCCGTCGACAAGGTGCTCGCCGACGCCGCCGACGGCGACGACTTCGTCTGGGACGGGACGCGCCTCGGGCCGTTGCCGGGCGTGGCCCTCGGCGCCAACCGCTTCGTCCTGCTGGTGAGCAACACGCTGCGGCTCGAGATCAACAAGAACGTCAACGGCGTCAGCGGCTTCGGCGACGTCCAGATCTTCGAGCTCGAGGCGGGCGGCACCGACTGGGAGCTGCCGTTCGCGGTCGATCTCGTCACCGCCGCCGAACCGGCCGCCGGGGCTCCCGCCGCGGCACAGGGCTACCGGATCGCGCGGCGCAGCTTCTTCGCCCAGGAGCTCAACGCTGACGTCACGCTGGCCAAGACCTATCCGCCGCTGCACGCGCCGACGATCCGCGCCAAGGCGGGCACGTACGAGCGCTGGTACGTCGGCAACCTCAACAACAGCCAGCCGCTCGACGCCGCCGCGGGCGCGGCCGACATGCACCCGTTCCACATCCACCTAGTCAATTTCGTCGTGCTGCGGCGTTGGCAGCTCGCGGACGACGGCAGCTTCGCCGCAGTGGCGCCTGTGGCGCTCGACCTCGACCTGATCGCCCGCCAGGACACGGTGGCGATCCCGTCGAACCAGATCGTCGAGCTGCTCGTCCACTATCCGCTCGGCTACAGCGGCGACTACGCCTACCACTGCCACATCCTCGAGCACGAGGACATGTGCATGATGTCCCACTTCCGCGTCGACGAGTAGCGGCGTCGAGACTTCGCTAGTTGCCGACGAGGCCCTGGCGGATCGCGTAGACCGTCATCTCGGAGTTGTTGGCCAGGCCGAGCTTCTCGAGCACGCGGGCGCGGTAGACGCTCACCGTCTTCGGACTCAGCGTCAGCTCCTCGGCGATATCGGAGAGGCGCTTGCCGGAGGCGATCATCACGAGCGTCTGCATCTCGCGATCGGAGAGCCTGTCGTGCGCGTTCTCGACCGCCGGCGCGGTCAGGCTCTCGACCAGCATCTGGGCGATCTCGGGCGTGACGTACTTGCGACCCTGCGCAACGGTGCGCACCGCGCTGACGATGAGCGCCGGGTCGCCGCCCTTGTTGACGTAGCCGAAGGCGCCGGCGCGCAACGCCCTGATCGCGTACTGGTCCTCGGGATACATCGAGACCACGAGCACGCGCATCGCCGTGCCTTCGTCCTTCAGCGCATGCAGCACGTCGAGGCCGCTCCGCCCGGGCAGGTTGATGTCGAGCACCAGCACCTCGGCGGTCTTCTCTCGCATCAGGGCGCGCAACTCGCCGTAGTCGCCGGCCTCGCCGACGACCTCGATGTCGGGCGCGTCCGAGAGCGTGTCGCGGATGCCGCGCCGGATCAGCGCGTGGTCGTCGCAAAGGAAGACTTTGATCATGTCAATGGCAATGGCGAAGCGCGACCGGCCGGCCGCCGGGCCGCCCCAAGGCCGGCCGCGCCCCCTCCGGGGGCAGTGAACGAAGTGAGCCTGGGGGCATCATACAACCGCCCACTGGCTGGGGTCGTACGACTTGTCGGGCGGCTCGGGCCCGTACCCGCTGTCCGGGACGTCGAGCGGCACCGAGAGGATCAGCGTCGTGCCGTGCGGGCCGCTCGACAGGTCGATCCAGCCACCGACCGTCTTGGCGCGCTCGTGCAGGCCGCGGATGCCGAACGAGCGCGACTTGGCGAGATCGTCCTGGCTGACGCCGCGGCCGTTGTCGCTGATCTCGAGCGACAACACGCCGCCGGCCATCGAGAGATCGATCTGCACGCGCGTGGCCTGGGCGTGCTTGCTGATGTTGGTGAGCGCCTCCTGGGCGGTGCGATAGGCGACCAGCGGCACCCCCGGCGGCAGCTCGAGCGGCTGCTTGGGCAGGCGGATCTGGCATTCGACGCCGGTCCTGCGCTCGAAACGGAGCGCGATCCAGTGCAGCGCCGCGGCGAGCCCCTGCTCGAGGATCGCCGGACGCAGGTTGTGCATGATCCGCTGGCTCGATTCGACCGCATGGGTCACCGTCTCGAGCGCCGACTGGACGCGCGAGACGATCTGCGGCGAGCTCGAATGGCGCGCGATCCAGGCCAGGTCGAACTTGAGCGCCGTG
>JBBRFO010000168.1:0-3727 GCA_038224135.1 Solirubrobacterales bacterium | reverse complement strand
CTCGACGGCGGCGACGGCGACGACGTCGTGCGCGGCGGGCTCGGCAACGACAAGATCGTCGAGACCCAACTGGGCAACGACAAGCTGCTCGACGGCGGGCCGGGCGACGATCTCGTCAGCGGCGGCCGCGGAACCGACAGGATCACCGGCGGCGACGGCCAGGACACGCTGCTCGGCGGGCCGGGCGGCGACACGATCGACGGCGGCACCGGCAACGACATCATCGACGGCGGCACCGCCGGGGACCTGATCTACGGGCGCGAGGGCAACGACGTGCTCCGCGGCGACGCCGGGCGCGACACGATCTACGGCTCGTTCGGCAACGACGAGATCGACGGCGGCTCGGGCGACGATCATCTGAGCGGGTCCTACGGCGCCGACATCATCACCGGCGGCCCCGGCGCCGACACGATCAGCGCCGGCACCGGCAACGACGAGATCCACGCCGCCGACGGCGACGCCGACGTGATCGACTGCGGCCCCGGCAAGGACACGGTCTACACCGAGTCCGACGCCCCATCGCGCGACGTCCTGAAGAACTGCGAGATCGTCGTGCTCGTGCCGCCGGAGGCGTCGACCGACGCACCTCCCAGCACGAACGTCATCGCCGGCTCCGCGCAGGACGACGTGCTGATGGGCACCTCGGGCAACGACTCGCTGTTCGGCGCCGACGGCAACGACGAGCTGTTCGGCGGAGGCGGTGACGACTACGTCGACGGCGAGAACGGCGATGACATCCTGCACGGCGGACCGGGCAACGACGAGCTCCACGGGCGCAACGGGAACGATGTGCTGCTCGGCAACGAGGGCGACGACCATCTGTACGGCGAGCGCGGCAACGACACGATCGATGGTGGCCCCGGCAACGACACGATCCAGGGCAACCTCGGCGACGACACGATCCAGGGCGGAGAGGGTGACGACCGGATCCAGGTCGTCGGCGGCGGCTTCGACCGCGTGTCCTGCGGGCCGGGCTACGACACGGTCTACGCCGACGTGACCGACGAGGTCGCCGCGGACTGCGAAGTCGTCCGGCGCTGAGAGCGCGCTCAGCTGCGGTCGCGCTGCGCCCGCCGCACCGCGCGGACGCCGTCGACCCGCAGCTCGTCGTGCAGCACGCGGATCGCCGCGAAGATCTCGTCGGCGACGGCCTGCTGCTGCTCGCGCGTCGGCTCGTCGATCTGGTCGAAGTGCAGCGGCTCGCCGTAGCGGACCGTGACCTTGGGGAACCGCAGCCGCTTCCAGTTGCGCACGCGGTGGGAGTTCAGGATCGCGACCGGGACGACCGGCGCGCCCGACTCGAGCGTGACGCGGCCGATGCCCGGCTTCGCCCGGTCGGCCAGCAGCCCTGTCCGCGAGCGTCCGCCCTCGCAGTACGTGCAGACCGTCCCGCCGCGCTGCAGGATCGACCGCGCGACCGCGAACGACTGCTCGTCGTGATGGCCGCGACGGACAGGGAAGACGCCACCGTGCTTGTAGATCCAGGCCATCAGGCCGCTGAACAGCTGCGACTTGGCCATGAACTGCACCTTGCGGTTGGTGTACGCGCCGAGGAAGAAGTGGTCGATGTTCGAGGCGTGGTTGGGCGCGAAGATCACCGGGCCCTCAGCCGGGATGCTGCCGCGTCCGATGCACGTGAGGCGATGTGCCAGCAGGATGTAGAGCCCGGTCACGACGCGGACGAGGGTGTAGACCGGGTCCGGCTTGTGCGTCAGCGCCCAGTCGTAGTAGGGCTGGAGTTCCTCGATCGGACGTGAGTCGCGATAGACCTGCTCCTTGATCGGTGCGAGGTGGTCGTCGCGGTCCGGCGCGTGGTGGTCGGCGGGCATCGCATCATTCAACACTCCCCGGCTTGTGGGGTTACGGCGATGACGAGATCGCGCGGCGCCGAGCCTCACGCCAGCGCGTACAGCTGCCAGTCCTCGGGGATGCCCTTGAGCGTATGCGTGCCGCGGTCGGTGAACTGGAGCCCCGACCCGGCGGTCAGGTCGCGGACGGTGCGCGAGACGAGGACCTCGTCGTCGTCGGCCTTGCCCATCACCCGCGCGGCGACGTGCACCGCCAGCCCGGCGATGTCCTCCCCCTGCAGTTCGATCTCGCCGACGTGCAGCCCGGCGCGCGCGTGGAGCCCCTGCGCCGCGAGCGCATCAAGGATCTCCCGCGCGGCCTGGGCTCCGCGGGCGGGCCCGGTGAACGTGGCGACCGCGCCGTCGCCGGTCGTCTTGATCAGCCGGCCGTCGAATCGATCCAGGCCTGCGCGCACGATCGCGTCGTGGCGTGCGAGCTGCGCCGCCCACGCGGCGTCGCCGACGCTCGCAAGCCGGTCGGTGGAGCCGACGATGTCCGTGAACAGGACCGCCGCCAGCACGCGCTCGGTCCGGGCCGCGGGCGGCGGTGCTCCGACGAACGAGCGGATCCGGGCGAGCATGTCGGTGGTCTCCCCCGACCACGGGAGATGCTGGTTGCCCGGCAGCTCGACGAACTCCGCATTCGGAATCTGCGCCGCCGATGCGCGCGCGGCCTTGATCGGCAGGATCGGATCCTCGACGCGCTGCAGGACCAGCGTCGGCTGGTGGATGGCGGGCAGGGCGTCCCACGCCGTCAGCCCCAGCTCCATCGCCGACATGTAGCGCCGGGCGACGGCGCGCGTCGCGCAGGCGCGCTGCAGGCGGCCCCAGGCCGCGTCAGCGTCGGGGACGCCCGGGAGCCAGCGGTCGCCGCCGAAGCCCTCGCCCCAGGTCTCAGCGGTCTTGCGGATGAACGCCAGCCAGTCCGTGAACTCGGCATCGGTCATCTCGCCCTGCGCCCGGCGATCAAACCCGCCGGCAGTCGCGTTGAGCAGGATGAGCCGCTCGATCCGCTCGGGCCGCGCGGCCGTCGCCAGGCAGCCGGTCACGCCGCCCTCGGAGAGGGCGATGATGGTCGGCCGAGTGAGGCCCGCCGCATCCATGACAGCCACAAGCTGCTCGATTCGCAGCTCGATCGACGGCGTCGCGCCCACGGGGTCCGACGCGCCCGTACCCGGCTTGTCGTACACCGCGACGCGGGCGAAGCTCGCGAGCTCGGTGAAGAACGCCCGCGGCTCGGGGAACTGCCAGAACTGGTCGACATTGGAGACCCAGCCGGGAATGAACAGGATCTCCGCGGGGCCGTCACCGAACACCTGCCAGGCGATGTTCACACCGTCGTGCTCGAGAAAGCTCGTTGCCGGCGTCTCCATTCGCGGCCGACCCTACCCGTCGTCAGCGCTCGACCCAGCCACGTGAGCGCTCGACGGCGCGCGACCAGTCGTGCAGCAGCGCCTCGCGCTCGTCAGCGCTCATCGCCGGCTCATAGGTCACGCGCGCCTGCCACAGGTCGCGGATCCGGTCCTGGGTCCAGACGCCGGCGCCGACGCCGGCCAGCAGCGCCGCGCCGAGCGCCGTGGTCTCGGCGATCTGCGGCACCACGACCGGGACGCCGAGCGTGTCGGCCTGGAACTGCATCAGCCACCCGTTGGCGGTCGCGCCGCCGTCGGCCTTCAGCCTCCGGACGGCCTGCCCGCCCGCGCGCTCGACCGCATGCACGGCGTCGACCGTCTGGTAGGCGATCGCCTCGAGCGTCGCGCGGGCCAGGTGAGCGCCGGTGCTGCCGCGCGTCAGTCCGACGATCGTCCCGCGCGCATACGGGTCCCAGTGCGGCGCGCCGAGGCCGGTGAAGGCGGGAACGAGGTAGACCCCGTCGTTGC
>JBBRFO010000167.1:0-3744 GCA_038224135.1 Solirubrobacterales bacterium | reverse complement strand
TCGACGGTCGGGTCGAGAATCCGGAAGCCCCGCGAGCCGGAGGAGAAGACCGGCTTGAAGCAGACGGGCCGATCCGGATAGCCGAGCTCGAGCGCGGCCGCCTCGACCTCGCGCGCGCCGTTGACGCGCCGGAACTCCGGTGCGGGCAGCCCGAGACGGTGCAGCAGCTCGTAGGTCTCCGCCTTGTCGTTCGAGCGGTGGATCGCATTCGGGTTCGCGACGAGCACCGGCATCGGGAACCGGCCGATGTGCTCGGCCAGCCCTTCGAGGTCGAATGACGACTGCGGCAGGATCGCGTCCACTTCTTCGCGCTCCGCCACCTCGAGCATCGCGTCCGCAAAGCCGGGGTCGGCGCCTGCCGGGACGATGTGAAACGCGTCGCAGAGGAACCGCCCGACGGCACGGTCGCCCATGTCGGTACCGACGAGCCGCACCTCGCGTTCGCCGTTCTCGCGCAGCGCGCGCAGGAGGGCAGCGGTCCCTGGCGCGCCGCAGGCGGTGACCATGATCGTGATTGGCTTCATGACAGGTCGATTCTGTCGGCTCGGAGGTGTTCGAGCCGTGCTGCACGGTCGGCGTCGAGCATCGCCGCCATCGATTCGCGCATCGTTGCCCCCTCGAACGCCCAGATCTCGGGGTGGATCAGCAGGTGCAGCCACTCGAAGTCTCCGCGTGCGAGCTCCTTGTCCGGGCAGCCGTGGCGCCAGGTCTGGTTCGAATCCGACCGGTAGTGGCCAGGATCGAAGAACGGCGGCGCCATCACGTTCACGACGCCCTCGATGGGCGTGCTCATGTACTCCGGATCGGGATTGTGCCAGGCGACCACCGGATCGAAGCGCTCGTCGAGGTCGACGTGCGGATAGATCGCGTGGTGCCCGACGCGATGCCCGAGCTCGCGAAGGCGGTCGATCGCGCGCTCGCCCTCCGCGGAGTCGAGGTTGTAGAAGACCGACCGCGTCATCAGGAACCAGGTCGACCACGCACCTTCCTCCGATTCCACCTCGGCGACCGCGACCGCGGCGTCGAGCGACAGGTCGACGTCGTGCCGGAGGATGACGGCGCCCGCTTCCGGCGGGTTGTCGAACCCGGCCCAGCGGTACCCGCCGGCCGTGGCAGCCTGCAGCAGCTCGCGGTAGTGCACGAGAGAGAAGTCGCAGGTCATTCGACTTCGACGTCGAGGAGCCGCGCTGCCGCCTCCGCGCGGTCGAGCGCTTCGAGATTCGTGTCCGCCGTCGCGATCACGTAGCCGCGGCGGTCACCGTCGACGCGCACGGGGCGGATCGTCTCGCCGATCTGCAGGTACACGTCGGCTTGGACGACGCCGGGGAACGCGAGCACCTTGTCGAGCGGGCCGATTCGCTTCACCTTGCCGGTCGGCAGCGGGCCGGGCTCGGCGGTCAGGAACCGAATCGCAAGCGGCTGCTTGAACCGCGCCGTGACGAGCTCGTCGGGCAGGTCCTCGCCGAGCGCCATCCGGAGCTGGACGTCGACGAGGTCGACGCCGACGGCGTGCCACACGAGGTCGGCCATCTGGCCGCCGGGGATGCGCGCGGCGCACTCGACCACGATCACGCGCCCGTCGGGCGCGGCGATCAGCTGCGGGAAGGCGATACCGGTCTTCAGTCCAAGTGCGTGGACGGTGTGCGCCGCGATCCGCTCCGACTCCTCGAGCTGCTGGCCGAAGATCGTCGCGGGGTAGACGTGAATCCAGCCGACGCCGAAGCCGATGCCGGGCGGCCGCATCCGGTCGGAGAGCGTCAGCGGGATCGCCTCCCCGTTTCGGGCGAGCACGATGCCGTTCATCTCCATCCCCTCGACGTACTCCTCGAGGATCGCCTCCCCGGTGGGCGAGGCGATCAACGCCTCGTGCAGGTGCGACTCGATGTCGTCGACCGACTCGACGCGGAAGACGCCGCGCTGCCCGCCCGAGTCGGCCGGCTTGAGCACGGCGGGGAAGCCGACCTCGTCGGCGGCGCGCCGGCGCTCGGAGAGCGTGCGGATCGCGGCGAAGCGCGGCTGCGGCACGCCGGCATCTGCGAGCCGCCGGCGCATCGCGACCTTGTGCGTCATGAGGTGTGCGGTCGCGGTGCCGATCCCGGGCAGCCCGCGCGCCTCGGCGACGGCGGCCACGACCGGCACCGCGCGGTCGGCGCTGACCGTCAGCACACCGTCCAGTTTCAGACGAGCCGTCGCCTTCAGGACGGCGTCGACGTCGGCGAAATCGACGACTTTCGCGATGTCGGCCGCCTTCAGGCCGGGCGCGTCAGGGTTCTTGTCGACGGCCGCGACCCGCAGGCCCAGCTCCTTCGCATGGAGGATGGCGCGCCGCTGGTGGCGCCCTGCGCCCACGAAGAGAACGGTCTTCGACACGGCGGGATGCTACTTGCGTGACCCTCGCTACAGTTGCCGCGTGGCACTCGAGGGCAAGCGGATCTTCATCAGCGGTGGAGCAGGCTTTATCGGGACGACCCTCGCGCGTGAGCTCGTCGACCGGAACACGGTCGTCGCCTTCGACAACCTCCACCGCAACTCGCTCTCGGGCCTCGATCTTGCCGATCACCCGAACTTCGAGCTGATCCAGGGCGACATCCTCGACGCCGCCAGCTTCGCGCAGGCCGCGAAGGGCGCGACCCACTTCGTCCACTGCGCGGCGATCGCCGGCGTCGACACCGTGCTCGCGAGCCCGGTTCGGACGATGCGCGTCAACGTGATCGGCACCTACAACGCGCTCGAGGCTGCGATCACGACGCTCGACACACTCGAACGCTTTGTCGACTTCTCGACCAGTGAGGTCTTCGGGACGCATGCGTTGAACGTCGAGGAGGGCCAGGTCTCGACGATCGGCTCCGTCGGCGAGGCGCGCTGGACGTACGCCGTCTCCAAGCTCGCCGGTGAGCACATGGCGCACGCCTACCACGACGAGCTGCAGCTGCCCACCGTCACGGTGCACCCCTTCAACATCTTCGGCCCGGGTCAGATCGGCGGCGGGGCGATCCGCGCCTTCATCGAGGCCGCGCTCGCCGACCGCGACCTGACGATCCACGGTGACGGCTCGCAGATCCGCGCCTGGACGTACGTGACCGACATGGTCGCCGGCGTGCTGCTCTGCCTGGAGCATCCGGCGGCGATCGGGCAGGCGTTCAACATCGGCAACCCGCGTGCCGCGGTCACGATTTTCGACCTCGCACAGCGCATCAAGCGGATCGCGGGCGCCAACGGCGAGATCGTGTTCCAGCCGCTCCACTACGCCGACGTCGAACTGCGCATCCCGAACGTCAAGAAGGCGCGGGAGGTGCTCGGCTGGGAGCCCCAGATCGAGCTTGACGACGGCCTCGAGAAGACGATCGCTTGGTACCGGCAGAAGACGCTCGCGTCCGCCTAGGCTGGCCCGACGTCGGCGAGGCCGAACTGGCCGAGGTCGCGGCGGTCCTCGAGAGCGGCATGCTCACGATGGGCCCCAAGGTGGGCGAGTTCGAGGCGGAGATCGCGAGCCTCTGCGAGGTCGAGCACGCGCTCGTCGTCACCTCCGGCACCGCCGCGCTCCACCTTGCGGTGCTCGCGCTCGGGCTGGAGCCGGGCGACGAGGTGCTGGTGCCGGCGTACACGTTCCCGGCGACGGCCAACGTCGTCGCGCTCTCCGGTCTGAAGCCCGTGCTCGTCGACGTCGATCCGGAGACGATGAACGTCGACCCGACGAAGATCGAGGTCGGCCTGCGGACGAAGTTGCTGCTCGGTGTCCATCTC
>JBBRFO010000166.1:0-3767 GCA_038224135.1 Solirubrobacterales bacterium | reverse complement strand
TCGGTCGTCGCGGCATGACGCACGAGACCGTGCCGGGCGACGGGATCCCCGGATTCCGTCGCCGGCTGCAGGAGCTGACCGGTGGATCCACCGTCCCGCAGGTCGTCGTCGACGGCCGTCCGATCGGTGGCGCCGACCGTTTGGCATGCCTCGACCGGCGCGGGTGCTTGCCACTTTGGCCTAGGAACAGATCTCGTCGCTGGTCGTCAGTACCCGTCCGCCCCAGCCGGCGCGGACCGGCTGTCCGGCCGAAGGCTTACCGCCGTCGGCGCCGCGGCGTCCAGCGAGAATGCTTTTAGCCATCCGAACCGTGCCCCGGGGGCCGAACGGTTCAGCGCTCGTGACCCGAGCCGAAGAGCCCGTGAATCGTCCCGGCGGGCACCGGGTCTGAGGTCTCGACTCGTTCCCCCTCCGAAAGGACACCTGATGGTTCTCCTCCGGGATCTCGATCGTCGCATCGCCTACGGCGTCGTTGGCGGCACGTTCGCCGGCCTCCTGTTCCTCTTGGCGAACATGTGGTACGCAGATACCCAGGGGCTGCCGGCGGTAGCCCCGCTGTACGACATCTCGACCATCTTCTACTTCACCGACAAGCCCGATCCCCAGCCGATCAACGCTGCCGTCGGCCTGGTGGTGCACCTGACGCTCTCCGCCGCGTTTGGTGCCGCGCTGGCGGCGCTCGCACCGCTCGCAAGGGGGGCGGGTCGCCTCATGGGCATGGGCGCCGCGTTCGGGCTGGTGCTCTACCTCGTCAACTTCCAGATCCTCGGTCGGGTTGCGTTCGAGTGGTTCCTGGAGGGGCCGAACCAGACGTTCGAGGTCATCGCGCATCTCGGCTACGGCCTTATCGTCGCCCCGTTCCTCGTCCGCTTCGCCTCGACGACTGCCGAGCGGCACGCCGCCAGTCATGCGGGTGCGGCACGGCCCGCGGCGACCAAGTGAACTGACTCCGAGTTCCCCCGACAGGTTCGGGAGGTCGACATACTCTTGTTTGATCTGGCCGGCCGCACGAGCGTCTCGCACGCCTGCCGGGTGTTCGGGATCCACGTGTCCGCAAAACCTGGGCGATCACCGTCTGCCTACAGAGCGGCTATCCAGACTGACACGGGCGCTTGTCGTGGCCCACCGAGGAGTCGGCCGGTACGTGTCCCGAATCGACTCGGCTTCGTGTGGTCTGAGCGTGTATCGCTCGAACTAAGACGACCGCTTCTGGTCGCCCTCACAGTGCGTCGGGCACCGCCGCTGTCGCCTGATCAATCCCTGAAGGAGAAGCCGTGCTCAAGATCGCGATCATCCTCGCTCGCCGGGCAGGACACCCCCGGAGGGGGCCGGCCGCATGGCCAACGCGTTGACGACAACGCAGGAGTTCGAGGAGGCCGGCGACGATGTCCGGCGGTCCACACTGCACGCCGGCCGTCCGATCGCTGGCGCCGACGTTTGGCGCGCCTCGACCGGCGCGGAGTGCTTGCCGCCTTGGCCTACGGAGAGCCCGTGCCGGTAACCCGTGTCCGCAAGCGGCGGCTGCGACGCGCGGCGTCGTGCTGGGTGGCCGAGGCGCTCGACGCCACCGGGCAGCGAGTGGGGCCCGCCGTGGGTCGTAACGAGGAGTCCGCGCGTGCGACGCTTGCGCGCGCCTTGCGCGACGATGAGCCGAGCCGCGCCACCTGACCGCGACCCTCCCGACTCAGGCCGTCTCGTCGGCGGCGGGAACCGACGACGGCAGCCTCCAGACGTGCTCGGCGGGCAGCTCGACGTCGATCTCCTGCCCGGGGTGTGGCGCCGTGTGCGGCGGAACGTGCGCCTGGATGCGACGGCCGCCGCAGTCGACGATCACGCGTACGTGGTCGCCGGAGTACTGTACTTCGAGGACCGTCCCCGGCAATCCGCTACCGGTGTCGATGCACACGTGCTCGGGGCGGATGGCCAGCGTTCCGGCCGCGTCGGCGATCAGGTTCGCCACCCCGAAGAACCGGGCGACCGCACCGCTAACGGGCCGTTCGAACAGCGCGCGCGGCTCGTCGTGTTGCACGATCCGGCCCTCGAGCATCAGCGCGATGCTGTCGCCGAGCTCGGCGGCCTCGGAGCGGTCGTGGGTGACGATCACGGTCGTGACCTGTCGCTCGCGCTGGACGTCGCAGATGACGCGGCGCAGCGCGTTGCGGCGATTTGGGTCCAGCGCGCCGAGCGGCTCGTCGAGTAGCAGCAGGTCGGGATCGCCGCTGAGGGCGCGGGCCAGCGCGACGCGCTGCTGCTCGCCGCCGGACAGACCCTGTACGCGGCGCTTGGTCAGGGCGGTGATCCCGACCTCTTCGAGGTGCATGGCGGCCGCGCGGCGGCGGTCGCGCCGGGCGATGCCGGCGGCGCGCAGCGGAAGCGCGACGTTGTCGAGGACGTCGAGGTGCCCGAGCAGTCGCGGCTCCTGGAAAACCACGGCGATCCCGCGCCGGTGGGGTGCGGTGCGGTGGATCTCGCGGTCGGCGAGCAGGATCCGTCCCTCTTGCACCGTTTCCAGGCCGGCGATCGCGCGCAGCAGGGTGGTCTTTCCGGCGCCCGACGGCCCGACCAGGGCGGTCCGGCTGCCGGCCTCCACGCGCAGCGACAGGCCTCGCAGCACGGGACTGCCGCCGGGCGCGACGGTGAGGGTCTCGCACGACAGCTCCGACGGGATCACAGCGGTTGCCTTCCGGCTCGAACGGTGACAGCGAGCGCGGCGATCGCGGGCGCGAGGAACAGCAGCGCGAGGGTCGCCGCGACCTGCGGGTCGGCCCCGACGAACGGCAGCAGCACGATCGGGAGCATCGGCCGGCCGGCGCCAACTGCCAGGCTGGAGCCGTAGTCGCTCCAGGAGACCAGGAAGCCCAGCAGCGCAGCGGCGGTGACCGTCGGTGCGGCGGCGGGCAGCGTCACCCACGCCAGGCGGCACAGCGGCGTGAGCCCGCTGACGCTGCCCATCTCCTCGACCGCAGTCAGGCGCGGTCCGAATCCGGCGAGCAGGACGATAGTGACGTAGGGCAGCACGAACGTCAGATGGGCGCCGACCAGGGCGAGAGTGGTGCCGTCCAGGCCGAGCCGGACGAACCACTCCGTCAGCCCACTGCCCACGGCGTAGCTGGGCACGAGCAGCGGCATCGCGAGCAGCAGGAACACGGGCGCGGGGTGGCGCAGCCGCCGTTCGCCGAGCACCCGCGCGGCCGGCCAGCCGACCATCAGCGCGACGGTCACCGTCAACAGCGCGACAACCAGCGAGTTCGTGAACGCCGTTCCGGGATCACCGGAGAACGCGATGCGCACGCCCCGCAGCCCCAGT
Organism: Solirubrobacterales bacterium; assembly: GCA_038224135.1. GTDB lineage: Bacteria > Actinomycetota > Thermoleophilia > Solirubrobacterales > Solirubrobacteraceae > F1-60-MAGs163. The sequence goes on along the minus strand of JBBRFO010000166.1, from coordinate 460 downwards.
CGCTGCGGCACGATCGCGGGCGCGCGCCAGACGTCGGCGAACGCGCGGACGATCAGCGCCAGCAGCGGCAGGGCGATGAGCGCCGAGATCGTCGTCGCGCGCACCTGGCGGGAACGCTCAGCCACCCTGCGGGTCCCGCGCGGCACGAACGGCGAGCGCGGCCAGCAGCATCGACGCCAGTGCGGTCAGCAGCAGCGCCGCCGAGGCGGTGCTCTGGCCGGTGATGAGGTCTGATTGCGTGGCCTGCAGCGCGTACTCGGCGACGGTGGGCGGGTAGGACGGCCCCAGCGCCAGTGGCACCTCGAACGCGCCCAGCGCGTAGGCGAACACGACGATCGATCCGACGACCAGCGGCCCGCGGATCGTCGGCCAGGTCACCCAGCGGAGGCGCTGGGACGGCGAGACGCCGAGCGCGGCTGCGGCCTCGTCGCGCTCGCGGTGCGCCTGCCCCATCGAGGCC
>JBBRFO010000165.1:0-3874 GCA_038224135.1 Solirubrobacterales bacterium | reverse complement strand
GGCGCGGCGTGGGGCGGTAAGGGTGTCACGCAGGCCGTCGGGCACGTCAACGGGGAGATCGCCGCGGCGCTCGCCGGCACCGACGCGACCGATCAGCGCGCGGTCGACGCGGCGCTGATCGCGCTGGACGGAACGCCGGCGAAGTCACGCCTGGGCGCCAACGCGATCCTCGGCGTGTCGCTGGCTGCCGCCCGCGCCGCGGCTGACGCGCAGGGTCTGCCGCTGTGGCGCTCGCTCGGAGGTGCGGATGCCCACGTGCTGCCGGTGCCGATGATGAACGTCCTCAACGGCGGCGTGCACGCTGACAACAAGGTCGACTTCCAGGAGTTCATGATCGTCCCCTGCGGCGCGTCGAGCTTCGCTGAGGCCCTGCGCGTGGGAACCGAGGTCTACCACGCACTGAAGATCACGCTGCACGACCGCGGGCTCAGCACGGCCGTCGGCGATGAGGGCGGCTTCGCGCCCGACTTCGGCTCCAACGAGGAGGCACTCGACGCGCTGATGGCCGGCATCACGGCCGCCGGCTACGAGCCCGACCGCGATGTCGCGATCGCGCTGGACCCGGCGACCAGCGAGGTCTACGACGGGTCGGGGTACGTGCTCGAGCACGAGGGACGCACGCTGTCGGCCGCCGACATGACCGACTACTGGGCCGACAAGGCGGAGCGCTATCCGATCGTCTCGATCGAGGACGGGATGGACGAGGAGGACTGGGACGGCTGGAAGCTGCTGACCGAGCGGATCGGCGCCGGCGTCCAGCTCGTCGGCGACGACCTGTTCGTCACCAACACCGAGCGCCTGCAGCGCGGGATCGACGCCGGCGTCGCCAACTCGATCCTGATCAAGGTCAACCAGATCGGCACGCTGACCGAGACACTCGACGCGATCGCCCTGGCACGCGGCGCCGGCTACACCGCGGTGATGTCGCATCGCTCGGGTGAGACCGAGGACACGACGATCGCCGACCTCGCCGTGGCGACCGGCTGCGGCCAGATCAAGACCGGTGCGCCGGCCCGCTCCGATCGCGTCGCGAAGTACAACCAGCTGCTGCGCATCGAGGACGCGCTGGGGACGTCTGCGACGTACCCCGGCCGGTCCGTTTTTCGCCGCTGAGAGGTTGATTGCCGCACGAAACGTGACGGCCGGGAGGAGATCGCCCGCGGGCCCCGAAAGGGGCCGTGATGCCCTCCGCTCGCAGCGCCCGCGAGAGCCGGCCGGATCGCCGACCGGGCGCCGCTCCCAGGCGCCCGCGCGCGGTCCCGTCGCCGCGGCGCAAGCCTGCGATCCGCTGGGACCGGCTCGGGCGCACCGCGCTGCTGTGCGTCTTCTGCGGCGTCCTGCTGCTGTACGTCCATCCGCTGCTGTCGATGTGGTCGACGCGCGCCGAGGCCCAGAAGCGCCACGCCGACGTCGTACGCCTGCAGGCCCAGCAGCGGGCGCTGGCGCGGCGTGAGAAGGCGCTGCGCGACCCGCATGAGCTCGAGCTCGCCGCCCGGCGCCTCGGGATGGTCCGGACGGGCGAGAAGGCCTACGTCGTCAGCGGCCTGCCCGGCGGCGCACGGTAGCCCCGGCGGCGGCCGCTACGGCCGCCCGTCGATCCGCCGGCCGCCCGCGTAGTCCTGGGCTTCGCGCACGTAGCGCCCAAATGCCGCGTCGGCGATCCGCGCGTCCCACGCGGCGGGCGAGTTGGGGGACACGCGCGCCGCGAGGTCCAGGCACCAGCCCGTGCCTTCGTCGTACATCGCGACCAGCTCGTCGATCATGAACGCGCCGCCGAGGCGGCGGCGCAGCTCGGCGAGGACCTGTGCCTCGACGCGCACGATCGCATCGCGGTCGTCCGCCGGAGGGTCGGCGGCGAACCGCTCGCCCTCGCGCCACTGCTGCCGCGCGGTCTCGAAGCTCATGACCGCAGACGGCGGCTGTCGCTCGGTCAGTCGGTCTCGTCCGCGCCCTCGCCGGCGCGGCGGATGACGATCTGGTCCTCGTCGACGGTCACCGTGACCGAGCGGTGACCGGCCCAGTGCTCGGCGTAGACGGCGTCGTCGGCGACGGCCGGGTCGAGCCACAGCCCGTAGCCCTCCTCGCCATGGTCGAACGTGCCCTCCAGGCCGCCGGCAGTCGTGCGGCGACGCCCGCGTCCACCACGCCGGCCACGCCGGCGGCGGGGGGCGTCATCGTCCTCCTCGTCCGAGCGCTCGTCCTCGCCGGCCTCGGCCCGCGCTGCGGCTTCGGCGGCCTGGCGCTCGGCCTCGGCGGCCGTCTCGGCCTGCTCGGCTTCGAGCTGGGTCGCGATCAGGGCGTCATCGGCCGCGCGCAGGTCGATCTCGCGCTCGAAGTCGGCGCTGCCGGCCTCGGTCTCGCCGTCGGGCAGCAGCTCGTTCTCATTCTTGAACGTCTCGAGCTGCTGGACCGGGACCTCGAGCTGATGCGCGATCCACGCGTCCGTGCGTCCTTGGCGGACCCACTGACGGATCTGGTTGAGATGAGGCCTGAGGGAGCGTCGTGCCATAACGGCAGCCACACTAGCGAAGCACCCGCCGGTGTCCTTCGCTCCTCAAACGTCCAATGGTGTTGCGCGGGCGCCTGCCGCGCTGCTAGGTTCGCCCGGACGCGCGTCCCATGAGGGAGGCGCCAGAGGTGGTGGCGCGGCATGCTGGTCCTGACCCGGAAATCGAATCAGAGCATCATGATCGGGGACGACATCGAGGTGTCCGTCCTGTCGATCATGGGCGAAAAGGTCCGGATCGGCATTCAGGCCCCGCGGGACATCCCGGTGTTCCGCAAAGAGGTCTACCTCGAGATCCAGCAGGAGCGGGCCGTCGAGACGGCTGGCGCCGAGGCGCCGTCGGCGCCTGCCGGCAGCTGAGCCTCGCCTCAGCTCATCACGAGATACAGCGTCTCGAACATCGCGACCGTGACCGCAACGGCGGTCGCGGTCAGCAGCAGGAGAAGCATGGCGAAGCGCAGCGTCCCGTTGCGGTGACGCCGCTCGCGCTGACGCGTGTGGGTGCGGACTTCGCTCTCGCGGACGATCTCCTCCCGCTGCTGGCGGTCGGCTTCGGTCTGCTCGTGGAAGGCCGCCTCGAAGTCGGCGATGCTCTGCCGAAGGCGCGTGGCCATGGCCGACAGGGTACACCCGGGACGCTGATCAGCCCGTCGGGCAGGCGCTCCACAGGCCGGCGCCGCGCGCCTGTGCGGTGCGCTCGACGGCGGCGAAGCGGCTGCGGTTGCGCGTGTTCGGCGGGAAGACGATCGTCCGCGCGTAGCCGCCGCGCAGCAGCGTCTCGTTGACCGAGGCGCCGCCGCCGGACGGCACGACGTATGCCAGCAGCCGGCCGTAGCGGTCGCGCAGTTCGCGGTCGAACTCCAGGCGCACCGTCCGGCCTTCGACCAGGCGCTTGTTCTCGGCGCTCGCGGCCTTCGCGTAGCACTGCACCGGCGTGTTCGGCTTGACCGACTCCGGCGTGTCGACGCCGATGTAGCGCACGCGCTCGGTGCGGCCGCCGATCTGGGCGACGACGGTGTCGCCGTCGACGACGCGGCTGACGCGGGCCTGCGCGGTCCCGCCGGGTGTGTCCTGCCCGCCGCCGGTGTCGCGCCGTTGGGCCAGCACGATCGAGACCGCCGCCAGGACGGCGGCGAGGATGTACGGAAGCAGGCGGGATCGGGGCATCAGCGGGACCGTAGGCGCGCTCACGGCGTGCTGCAGCCGCCGTTGCACAGAACGGGGCGGCTCGTCGCCGCCCCGTGACGAACTGCTGGTGCTCGTACGCGCGGCTCGGAATTCCGCGCGTTCCGGCGCCGCGTCCGGACGGAACGGTCCGCGGCGCGAGCCCGGCGCGGACCGAACCGGCGCTGATGCATGCATGACGTG
>JBBRFO010000164.1:0-3976 GCA_038224135.1 Solirubrobacterales bacterium | reverse complement strand
GATGCCTTCGTCGATCGGCTTGATGTACTCCTTCGGAATCTTCCCGCCGACGATCTTGTCGACGAACTCGTAGCCCTTGCCCGGCTCCTGGGGCAGGAGATTGATGACGGCGTGGCCGTACTGGCCGGAGCCGCCCGTCTGGCGGACGAACTTGCCCTGGATGCGCTCGGCCGGGTTCGAGATCGTCTCGCGGTAGGCCACCTGCGGGCGGCCGACGTTCGCGTCGACGTTGAACTCGCGCTTCAGGCGGTCGACGATGATCTCCAGGTGGAGCTCGCCCATGCCGGAAATGATCGTCTGTCCGGTTTCCTCGTCGGTGACGACGCGGAAGGTCGGGTCCTCTTCGGCGAGCCGCGCGAGGCCGTTGCCGAGCTTGTCCTGGTCGGCCTTCGACTTCGGCTCGACGGCGACCGCGATCACAGGCTCCGGGAACGTCATCGACTCGAGCACGATCGGCGCCGACTCGATCGAGAGCGTGTCGCCCGTCGTCGTCGACTTGAGGCCGACGCCGGCGGCGATGTCGCCCGCGCTGATGTCCTCGCGCTCCTCGCGGTGGTTGGCGTGCATCTGGAGGATGCGGCCGATCCGCTCGGTCTTTCCCGTCGTGGTGTTCAGGACGCGGTCGCCGGCCTTGATCGTGCCGGAGTAGACGCGGAAATAGGTGAGCTTGCCGACGAACGGGTCGGACATGACCTTGAACGCAAGCGCGCTGAACGGCTCGTCCGGTGATGCGTCGCGCGTGACCTCGTCGCCCGACTTGGGGTCGAGGCCGATCATCGGCGGCACGTCGAGCGGGCTCGGCAGGTAGTCGATGACCGCGTCGAGCAGGGGCTGGACGCCCTTGTTCTTGAAGGCGCTGCCGAGCAGCACCGGCGTGATCTCGTCCGCGATCGTCGCATTACGAATCGCGCGCTTGAGCATGTCAGCGGTGACCGAGTTCTCATCGGTCAGGTACGCCTCGAGGACCTCGTCGTCGAAATTCGAGACGGCGTCGACGAGCCGGTGGTGGTAAGCCTGCGCCTGCTCGGCGAGCTCGGCGGGAACCTCCGTAACCTCGAACTCCTCGCCGAGGTCGTCCTTGTAGACGATCGCCTTCATCTCGACGAGGTCGATGACGCCGACGTGCTTGTCCTCCTGGCCGATCGGCAGCTGGACCGGCACCGGGTTCGCGCCGAGGCGGTCGGTCATCGACTGCACGGCGGCGAAGAAGTCCGCGCCGGTGCGGTCCATCTTGTTGATGAACGCGATCCGCGGGACCTTGTACTTGTCGGCCTGGCGCCACACGGTCTCGGACTGAGGCTGGACACCCGCGACCGAGTCGAAGACGGCGACGGCGCCATCGAGGACGCGCAGGCTCCGCTCGACTTCGACCGTAAAGTCCACGTGCCCGGGCGTATCGATGATGTTGATGCGATGGTCGCGCCACGACGCGGTCGTGGCAGCAGACGTGATCGTGATGCCGCGCTCCTGCTCCTGCGCCATCCAGTCCATCGTCGCGGCGCCCTCGTGAACCTCGCCCATCTTGTGGGTGCGGCCCGTGTAATAGAGGATGCGCTCGGTCGTCGTGGTCTTGCCCGCGTCGATGTGGGCCATGATCCCGATGTTCCGGACGCGGTCGAGCGCCACGCGTGCTTCCGTTGTTGCCAAGTCTCTCGTGTCCCCTTTACCAGCGGTAGTGCGCGAATGCCTTGTTGGCCTGTGCCATGCGGTACATGTCGTCCTTGCGCTTGTACGCGTTGCCCTGCTGCTCGAGCGCATCGAGGATCTCGCCCGCGAGCTTGTCGCTCATGTGCTTTTCGCGGCGGTCGCGCGAGAACGTGACGATCCAGCGCAGCGCCAGCGTCTTGCCACGGCGCTGCGGCACTTCGACCGGCACCTGGTAGTTCGCGCCACCGACGCGGCGCGACTTCACCTCGAGCACCGGTGTGACCGTCTTCACAGCCTGCTCCAGCACCTCGACCGGCGGCCGGCCCGTCTTCTCGCCGACCTTGTCGAGGGCGGAGTAGACGATCGCCTCGGCGGTCGACTTCTTGCCGTCGCGCATGACGCGGTTCATCAACTGGGTGACCAGGGTCGAGTCGTAGACCGGGTCGGCGATGACCGGGCGCGGGGTGATCTCTGCACGGCGGGGCACTAGGAGGAAGCCTTCTTTGCGCCGTACTTCGAGCGGCCCTGCTTGCGGTCAGCCACGCCGGAGGCGTCGAGGGCGGCCCGGATGACCTTGTAGCGGAAGCCCGGCAGATCCTTGACGCGGCCGCCGCGGATGAGCACGACCGAGTGCTCCTGCAGGTTGTGGCCCTCGCCGGGGATGTAGGTGCCGACCTCGATGCCGTTCGTCAGGCGAACACGGGCGATCTTGCGCAGCGCCGAGTTCGGCTTCTTGGGGGTCGTCGTCGAAACGCGCGTGCAGACGCCGCGCTTCTGCGGGGCTCCCGCGAGCGCAGGCGTCTTGATCTTGGCCTTCTTCGACGTGCGGCCCTTGCGGATGAGCTGATTGACGGTCGGCATGCTGAGGCTGAGCTTCTCTTTCGCTAGGTCGTATAGAGGACGGATGGATGGGGGAGCACACGGCTCCCACCGATCCGGCCGGGCATGGTAGCGAATGCGCATGGACGCTGCAAACGTGACCCACGGGCCGAAAATCGGCCGGGCGCTCCGCTCCAGGCCATAGATTCCCGCCGAAGTCTCCCCTACAGTGAGGGCCTGCGGTGACCCTCATCGTCCTGACTTCCGCTCTAGGGGTCGCGCTCGCGATTGCCGCCGTCTCCGCGGTCACCGTCTTGCGCGTCCGAAATTCCGCCGACCAGCGGGTCGCCGACGCGGTTCAAAAGCTTGCTGCCGGCATGCAGGAGACGATGCGCGACCTCGCGAGCGCCGTCGAGACCGCCCAGACGTCGCGGGCCGATCTCCACGTGGGCGAGCTCGCGGCCTCGCTCGACCTGGACGAGGTGACGGAACGGACGCTCGAGGCGGCTGCCACGATCGTGGGCGTCGAGGCAGCGCTGATCGATGCCGCCGCCCCGGAGGGCGCCCGGGTGAACGCCACGGTCGGCATGCCGGTCGACGAGGCGTTGAAGGCGGCCGTGCAGCTACCCGAGAATGACAACCTGCGGGCGGTCGAGATCTCCTACCGCTACCGGATCGATGACGTCGAGAACGCCTCTGCCACTCACATTCGCTCGGGGGTCGTCCTCCCCATGCGCACCGACGGGGTCACGGTCGGCACGCTGAGCGCGTTCAGCCGGTCGGCCGGGCAGAAGCTCGGCGACGCCCAGATCGACGAGCTCGAGCGGCTCGCCTTCCGGGCCGGGCCTGCGCTGGAGAACGCCCGGAAGTACACGGAGGCGCGGTCGCTCGCCGACCTCGACGCCCTGACGACCCTGCACAACCGCCGCTACTTCCACGAGACGCTTGCCCGCGAAGTCGCGCGCGCCCAGCGCTACCACCGGCGCCTGGCGCTGATCGTCTTCGATCTGGACGACTTCAAGGCGATCAACGACCGGGTCGGGCATCTGGCCGGCGACGCCGTCCTCGCCGAGGCGGCCGAACGCCTGCTCGCCGTCGCCCGCACCGCGGACATCGCGTGCCGCGTCGGGGGCGACGAGTTCGCGGTCGTGCTGCCGGAATCGTCCGGCGAGGAGGCGGAGCTCCTGGCCGGCCGCATCGCGCGGGCGATCAGCGCAAGGGCGATCAGTCCGGCGGGAACGGTCACCCTTTCGGCCGGCGTCGCCGAACTGCGGTCGTCCGACCGGCCGACCGATCTCTTCGAGCGGGCCGACGAGGCGCTCTACCGGGCCAAAGAGCTCGGCAAGGCCCAGACGCACCTCGCGGCGGACGGGTGATCGAACCAGTTTCGGGTTTGAACCTGGTTCAACCGAGCGACAGGTACGGCGCCCAGTCGGTCAGATCGACCGTCGCGGGCTGCGGCTGCTGGTCGTGCTGGCAGGTGAGGCTGCCGAGCGACTGGTTCTGGCGG
>JBBRFO010000163.1:0-4023 GCA_038224135.1 Solirubrobacterales bacterium | reverse complement strand
ATCAGAGCCGGCCTGGGCCTGGCCGCGCTCGATGCCGTCGATGGCGGCGCGTGCAACCAGGTCGCAATAGAGCGTGATGGCGCGCCCGGCGTCGTCATTGCCGGGAATCACGAAGTCGATGCCGTCCGGGTTGCAGTTGGTGTCCACCAGGGCGATGATCGGGATCCGCAGGCGCTGGGCCTCCTTGATCGCGATCGCCTCGACGTTGAGGTCGATGACGAACATCGCGTCGGGCTGGCGCTGCATGTGCTTGACGCCGCCGAGGTTGGCCTGCAGCTTCTCCAGGTCGGCCAGGGCCGACAGGCGCTCGCGGGTCGGCAGCAGCTCGAGCTGACCCTCAGCCTGGTAGCGCTCGAGGTCGTGCAGGCGCTTGATCCGCAGGCCGATCGTCTGGAAGTTGGTCATCAGACCGCCGAGCCAGCGGTGGTTGACGTACGGCATGCCGGCGCGCTCCGCGGCGTCCTTGATCGCGTCACGGGCCTGCTTCTTGGTCCCGACGAACAGCACGATGCCACCGCGCTGTGCCAGCTGCGCGGCGAACTCCTGCGCCTGACGCAGCAGCGCTTCGGTGCGCAGCAGGTCGATGATGTAGATGCCGTCGCGCTCGCCGTAGATGTAGCGGCGCATCTTCGGATTCCAGCGGCGCGTCTGATGTCCGAAGTGGACGCCGGACTCGAGCAGGTCCTTGATCCCGACCGTGGGCTGGGCCATGGGTGATTCCCCTTGCGTGAGATGGATGGTGATCCCGCGGACGACGCTGGTGGGTCCCGGGGCAGCAGGCGCAGAGCGCGCCTCCCGGGCAGGGTCACCGTGTCGTTGGAACCCGCGGGGTAGAAGGGACAGCGGAAGCCACTGAGGGTAGCGGCAGCCGCTCTACCCTGACCGCGTGGCCGATCACCAGCTGCACCCGCTCGTTCCGGGCTTTGCGTCCGTTGCCGACGACTACGAGCGCGGCCGTCCGGAGTACCCCGCCGACTACGTCCCCGCCGTCCTGGAGCACACCGGCATCCCCGGCGGGTCGGCGGTTCTTGATCTCGCGGCGGGGACCGGCAAACTGACGCGAGCCCTGCTCGCCGGCGGGCTCGACGTGGTCGCCGTCGAACCGCTGCCCGGAATGCGCGCGCGGCTCGCCGCGCAGCTGCCCGCAGACCGAGTCCTCGACGGGTCGGCCGAGGCGATCCCTCTGCCCGGGGCGAGCGTCGACGCGGTGTTCTGCGGCGACGCGTTCCACTGGTTCAACGGGCCTGCCGCGCTGGACGAGATCGCGCGCGTCCTGCGGCCCGGCGGCGCGCTGATCGCCTCGTGGCTGATCCCCGCCCCGCTGCACCCGGACGGATGGCAGGCCGCAGTCGCCGACCTGCTGACGGCCGTGCGTCCCGAGCACCCGGGCTTCACGCCCGACCGCGGCCTGGCGGCGCTCGACGCAGACGCTCGGTTCACGTCCCGCAGCGCGGTGCCGATCCCCTTCGAGCACACGACCGACGTCGACGGTTTCTGCGCCTACGTCGCGTCGTTCAGCTTTGTCGGAGGCATGGAGCACGGCAGGCGTGCGCAACTGCTCGACGCGATCCGCGCCGTTCTGGCCGACGAGCCGCTGCCGCTGCGGGCGCCGAGCATCGTCGACGCCTGGGTTACGACGCTGCGCGCTTGAGCGCCGCCTGCAGGTCGGGCGGGAGTGGCGAGCGCACGTCGACGGGATCGCCCGTGAACGGATGCTCGAACGCCAGTCGCGCCGCGTGCAGGAACTGGCGATCCAGGCCGAGCCGGCCCGGGTTGCCGTAGGACGGGTCGCCGGCGACCGGCGTGCCGATCGCCTGCAGGTGCACGCGGATCTGATGTGTGCGACCGGTCTCCAGACGCACGCGCAGCAAGGTCGTCTGCGGCAGCGCGCGCTCGATCTCGAAGTGCGTGACCGCGTGGTGCGGGTGATCGGTGTCCGTCGACATCAGCAGCCGGTTGCGGCGGTCGCGGCCGATCGGCGCCTCGATCGTGCCGCTGCGCGACGAGGGCCGCCCATCGACCAGCGCGAGGTATTCGCGGGTGATGTGCCGCGCCTGCAGCAGCGCCTTGAGCTTGCGATGCGTGTTCTCGTCGCGCGCGACGACCAGCAGGCCCGACGTGTCGCGGTCCAGCCGATGGACGATCCCCGGCCGCTCGGCGTCGCCGCCGCCGGCCGCGCGCCCGGACAGCGCCTGCACCAGCGTCCCGGTGCTGTGGCCGCGCGCCGGGTGGACGACGACGCCCGCCGGCTTGTCGACGATCAGCAGCCACTCGTCCTCGTACGCGACCGCGAACTGCGCCGGCTCCGCGTCGGGCAGTGGCGCGACGTGGTCAGCCGTGTCGTCGACGGTGACCAGTTCGCCGGCGCTGACTTTGTGACGCTTGGGCACCGTCGCCCCGGCGACCTGCACGGCGCCGAGATCGAGCAGGCGCTGCGCGCGGCTGCGCGAGCCGACGTGCGCGGCCAGGACGGTGTCGAGCCGCCCGCCGGCCTCCTCAGCGCTGATCGTCAGCTTCATCACGAACTGCAGCTTGACGGTCGGCGGCCCGGGCGTCGCGCTCGACGACCACCAGCAGCACGACCACCCCGAGCGTGATCGCGATGTCGGCGACGTTGAACGCCGGCCAGTGCGGGAACTTGACGAAGTCGGTGACGCTGCCGCCCGACGCGCGGTCGATCGCGTTGCCGGCCGCGCCGCCGACGAGCATCCCGGTCGGCAGCCAGACGCCGTCGGCCTCCAGATGCGTGAGGAAGTACGCCAGCAGCGCGCCGACGGCGACGACGACGAGCAGCGCGACCAGGATCGGCCGCCCCGACAGACCGCCGAACGCGACCCCGTTGTTCTCGGCGTGGACGACCCGCAGGAGTTGCCCCACGACCTCGTGCTCGGTGCCGGTCCGCAGCCCGTCGCGGACGAGCAGCTTGGTGGCGAGGTCGGCGACGACGACGAGCACCGCCGTGGCCCCGGCCTGGGCGATGACGCGCCCGCGCGACACGCGACCGGCCTAGCCCGCGATGAGGTTCACGATGATGCGCCCGACGATCTGCAGCACGAGCACCGCGACGAGCGGCGAGAGGTCGATCGGGCCGAGCATCGGGACGAACCGGCGGAAGATCGCCAGGAACGGATCGCACACCTGGCGCAGGAACTCGAGCACGGCGTTGAGCGGCCGCGAGTACGGGATGCGCCCGCCGAAGCTGAAGAACATCTGGCTGATGATGTACGCCAGGATCAGCAGGATGTAGATCGAGATCAGCGTGTCGAGATAGTCCGCGATGCTCTGGCGCGCGGTCGCGAGGACGAACACGCCGGTCATCCGAGTCCCTCCAGTGCCGCGTCCATCCCGTCGTCGAACGCCGACCGCAGTCCCCCGGCCTCCAGCGCGCGCAGGCCGCGCGCCGTCGCGCCGCCTGGCGACGTGACCTGGCGGCGCACACCCAGGGTGTCCATATCGCGGGCGCGCAGCAGCGCTGCGCAGCCCTCGATGGCCGCGCCGACCAGCTCGCCGGCCAGCGGCGCGGGCATCCCGCGGCGGATCGCGGCGTCGATCTGCGCCTCGGCGACGAGCGCGAGGAACGCCGGTTGGAGGCTCGCGAGCACCATCGCCACGTCGATCTGCGCCTCGTCGATCTCGACGACGGTGCCGACATCGCCCAGTAGTTCGCGGATCGCCGCGTATGCCTCCGCGTCACCCGCGTCGTCGGCGACGAGCGCCGTCACGCCGGCGCCGACGGCCGACGCGACGTTCGGGATGATCCGGTAGACGGGTGTGCCCGGATACGCCGTGCGCAGCCGCGTCAGCGGAACGCCGCCGAGCAGCGACAGGACGGTCGAGGCCTCGGGCGCCGTCTCGGCCGCGATGGCCTCCAGCTGCCCGGGCTTGTGACACAGCACGAGCACGTCGGCGCGCCGCGCCAGCTCGGCGTTGGACATGACGACCTCGCCGCCGACCTCATCGGTCAACGCCTGCGCGCGCGACGCGACGACGTCGCTGGCGAGCACCGGGCGCTTCCACCCGCGT
>JBBRFO010000162.1:0-4058 GCA_038224135.1 Solirubrobacterales bacterium | reverse complement strand
GGCGGCGTGGGCGCGGAAGTCCGTGGGATGCGCGGGAGGCGCATCCCACGCCGCGCGCACGACCGACCGGCCCTCCCACGACCACCAACGCCCAGCCAGAACAGCCGCAGGGCTAACAAAGCCGCCCCGGCGGAACTACTTGACGGTGAGCTTCCCTTCCATGCCGGCGGCGCGGTGACCTGGCACGGCGCAGTAGAAGACGTAGCTGCCGGGCTTCAGCGTCCCGCTGGCCTTGGCGACGCCCTTCTTGATGATCGCCGTGGCAATCTTCGTCCCGTTGCCTTCGACGACGAGGTTGTGGTCGATGCCCGATTGGTTGGGCATCTGGATCTCGATCGGGCCGGCAGGCGAGGTCGCGGCCTTTGAGGCGAACGCCAGCTGGCCGCCGGGGTCGGCGGCGATGCTCAGCACGCCGTTCGCCGCGGCGATCGGCTTGCCGCCACCTGCCGCCTTGACGGCGTTTGCCAGCAGCCCGGTGTCCTGGCCGGGTCGCCCAACGACCCGGGAGACGTAGGCGGCGACATCCTTGGCGTCGTCGCCCTTGACGAGCTTGGCCGGCATGACCCCGCCGCGACCCGGGTACAGGATCTGCCCGAGGACGACGCCGCGGATCTGGTCATCGCCTTGGCGCTGCTCGCGTGAGTAGGCGAACGCGGAGTCGAGGTTCGGTCCGATGACCCCCTTGGTGCCGGCGTGGGCCAGCGTGTGACAGGACCCGCACTTCTTCACGAACAGCTGCTTGCCGTTGATGACGTCGGCACTCTGCTCGCTGCCGGTGTTCGTGCAGCCGGATGCCAGCACAGCGGCCGCGGCGAGGGTTGCAAGGGCTCCGGCGCGCGCGAGCCGGGCAGTCGTGAGGTAGTGCATGCGGTCTCGATGCTATCCAGAAGTGCGGATCGTCGGCCCGCTGACGCGCGCTGCGCCAGGCGGCGGCGCAGCGGGCGGGCCGGTACGATCCCGGGCATGGCCCGGCGCCCCCTCTACCGTCTTCGCGCACCCTCCACCGGCGACGACGTCCTGGTCGAAGCCGAGTCCGGCAAGATCTATGTCGACGAGGCCACCGGGGAGCGTCTCGACGTCGTCGGCCAGGTCGTCCCCGCGGGCCCGACGGCCTCCAAGCTGCCCTGGGCGGTCGCGAACCTGCGGTTCTGCCCGGTCTGTGGCCAGCTCGCCCAGAAGGACCTCAACGACTGCCCGACGTGCGGGCGTCGCATGGGCCCGATCAACGCCTGAGCGCCGTCGGCGGCCCGTGCCGCCCGCCTCTCGCAGTACCCTCTCCGGCGTGATGCGCACGATCCGGATCGCCTGCTGCTGCCTGCTAGCCCCGCTCGCACTGAGCGCCTGCGGCGGCAGTCAGGCCGTCGTCGACCAGGTGCCCAAGACGGCGCCCTCCTCGCAGCCGCTGGCCGACGCCGACTCGCTGGCGAGCGCCGGCACGGGCACGGCTTCGACGACGACCGGCACATCCACGTCGGCAGCGCCGACGACACAGCCGACGACCGCGGCGCCGGCGACCGGCGGCACGACTCCCGCGCCGAGCAGCGGCGGGACCGCCGCGCCCGTCACCCCGGCCCCGACGACGCCGGCACCAGCGACGCAGGCCCCGAGCAGTGGCGGCGCAGCCGCTCCGGCGCCCGGCACGCAGGCGCCGTCGGCCAACGCCGGATCGACGAAGCAGTTCTGCCAGGACAATCCTGGCGCCTGCTGAGCGCTCAGGGCTTCTTGGTCGGGCCGGTCGTGCCGGTGGAGCCCGTCGCGGGCTTCTTCGTCGGCGCCGGCGTCGTCCCGGCGTTCGGCACCGGCGCCGTGACCAGCGTGGCGCTGTAGCCCAGGCGCACGCCGCGGTACAGGCAGTAGTACTGGGCGAGCTGCGCGGGCTCGGTCTGCGCAACCTGCTGACTGAAGTCGCTGCACGACCCCTTTTCGCGGCTCGCACGCCATGAGGTGTCGGTCGGCAGGTCGATGGCGAACACCGGCGCCCACGTCTTGGTCGTGATCGCGACGATCTGACCCTTCTTGACCTGCAGCGAGCGGCCCAGCGCGATCGTGATCGTCTGCCCGAAGTAGCGGCGCAGCAGGAACGGCTGGGACTGCGCGACGACGCGGGAGCGCAGCTTGCGCTTGGGATCGAGAATCGTCAGCTGGATCTCCGGCTCACCGAGCGCCGGAGCGCCGATCTTGGCGTCACCGTCGGTGAAGAACGCGGCCTGCTTGGGGCCCGGCTTGCCGAGCGCGACGGTGAAGGCGACGATCCGCCCGTCGCTCGGGACGCTCATCAGTCCGCGCTTGGTCCCGACCTTCGCCTGGTACCCCGTGACGTGCGAGAGCGCGTAGCACTTCTTCGTCACCGGCGAGGACGGGCAGCTCAGGGCCAGGCCAGGATCGATCTTGCCGATCTCGACCGTCGACGCCTGCGCGGCGGCGGAACACAGGAACAGCGCCGCCGAGGCGACGCTGACACACACGACGTTGGAGCGCATCACGACGGCCCAGAATACCGGCGTCGACGCTCGAACGCCGCAGTCGCGCGTGCAGCGCAAAGCGCCCCGCAGCGCGTTCAGCGGCCGCTGTAGCTCGCCTTGCCCGGCCCCTCGTCCAGGAACGACCGCACCGCGCCGCGCAGATCGTCGCTGCCGAACAGCGCCCCGGCGACCTCGGGGACGAGCGCGTCGGCGGCGCGCGTGCCGTGATCGCGCTGCTCGCGGACAAGGCGCTTGGTCGCGGCATGGGCCAGCGTCGGTCCGCCCGCGAGCCCGCCTGCGAACGCGCGCGCAGCAGCGTCGAATCCGTCAGCGGGCAGGACGCGGTTGACGACGTTCCAGCGCTCCAGGGTCGCGGCGTCGTACAGCGCCCCGGTCATCACGAGCTCACGCGCGCGCGCCGTGCCGGCGCGCTCGGCGAGACGCTGCGTACCGCCCATGGCGGGCGTCAGGCCGACCACCGTCTCGACCAGCCCGAAGCGCGCCTCCTGCGCCGCCAGCAGCAGATCACACGCGAGCGACAGCTCGAAGGCCGCGGTCAGGCACAGGCCGTGGGCGGCGAAGACGGTCGGGAACGGCAGCTCCTCGACCGCGTGGATGATCGCCAGCAGCTCGCTCCAGAGGCGGCTCCCGGCCTCGACGCTGAGGCCGTCGAACAGGTGCACATCGACACCGCCGCTGACGACCCGGCCCTCAGCGCGGATCAGCAGCCCGCGGGCCTCCCCCGCCCCGAGTTCGTCGACCGCCGCGCGCAGGCCGTCGATCATCGCGCCGTCGAACAGGTTCAGCGGCGGCGCATCGAGCGTCAGCACCGTGAGCGGGCCGTCCTGCTCGAGGCGGATCGGCGCGCTCATGCCCCGGCCTGCAGCTCGTCGGCCGCGGCGGCGATCTCGTCCATGTCGCCCGGCTGCGGCGTCCACGGCAGCCGCAGCGGGTCGCCGTCGTAGCGCGGGATCACGTGCATGTGGGTGTGGAAGACCGTCTGCCAGGCCGCGGGGCGGCACGCGTTCAGCAGGTTGACGCCGTCGGCACCGAGCGCCGCCGGCATCCGCCGGGCCAGGCGCTGCGCGGCGAGCGCGACGGCGGCGAGGTCGTCGGGTTCCGTGTCGAGCAGGTCGGTCGCGTGGTTGCGCGGGATCACCAGCAGGTGACCGCGGGTCGCGGGATTGATGTCCATGAAGCTGATCGTGCGCTCGTCCTCGTCGACGATGCGCGCCGGGATCGCGCCGTCGAGGATCTTGCAGAAGAGGCACCCGGGGTCGCGCTGAGGCATCGCCGGAGCCTAACGGGCGACCGACTATCGTCAGGTCATGGACCGCGCCGCAGGTGAGGCGACCGGCACCGAGGATCTCGATGCCCTGGCTCGCGAGACGATCAGCCACCTGGGGTCGTTCGAACGGGCTTCGGCGTCCGCCGGCGAGCGACGCGCCGCCGATTGGATAGCCGCCCGGCTGCGTCGTGAAGGCGTCGCCGCCCAGGTCGAGGAGGAGCGCGCCCACGGCACCTATTGGTGGCCGCTCGGCCTGCTGACCGCCGCGGCCGGCGCCGCCGCACTGACGGGCAGCCGCAGGCTCGCGA
>JBBRFO010000161.1:0-4070 GCA_038224135.1 Solirubrobacterales bacterium | reverse complement strand
GCCGAGACGAGCATGAAGTGCTCGACGACCGGCCCGAGGGCGAGCGCCGGCACGTAGTTGAGGAGGCCGACGAGCACGACCGTGCCGAGCAGCAGCAGGACGAACAGCGGCCCGTGCGTCGGCAGGGTTCCCGGCGTGACTGCCAGGCGCTTCTTCGCGGCCAGCGAGCCGGCGACGGCGAGCACCGGCACGATCACGCCGAAGCGGCCGAACCACATCGCCACGGCGAGCATGACGTTGTAGAACGGCGTGTTCGCCGAGAGGCCGGCGAAGGCGCTGCCGTTGTTGTTGGCAGCCGAGCTGAAGGCGTAGAGGATCTCGACGAAGCCGTGCGCGCCCGGGTTGGCGATGCCGGCCTTGCCGGCGTCGGCACCGACCGCGATCGCGGTGCCGGCGAGGACGAGGATCGGCGTGACGAGGATCGCGATCGAGACCATCTTCATGTCGAAAGTCTCGATCTTCTTGCCGAGGTACTCGGGCGTGCGGCCGATCACCAGGCCGGCGATGAAGACAGTGAGGATCGCGAACACGATCATCCCGTAGAGCCCCGAGCCGACGCCGCCGAAGACGACCTCGCCGAGCTGGATCAGCACCAGCGGCACGGCGCCGCCGAGCGGCATGAACGAGTCGTGCATCGCGTTGACGGCGCCGCACGAGGCGGCCGTCGTGATCGCGGCGTAGAGCGTCGACGCGGCGATGCCGAAGCGCGCCTCCTTGCCTTCCATGTTGCCGCCGGGCTGGAGCGCGCTCGCGGCCTGGTCGACGCCGAGCGGCGTGAGGAGCGGATTGCCGCCCTGCTCCTGCGGCGCGACGATCAGCACCATGACGACGAACATCGCCGTCATCGCCGCCATCACCGCCCAGCCCTGGCGCATGTCGCCGACCATCCGCCCGAACGCGAACACGAGGCCGGCGGGGATCAGGAAGATCGACAGCATCTGCACGAAGTTCGAGAGCGGCGTGGGGTTCTCGAACGGGTGCGCCGAGTTGGCATTGAACGGGCCGCCGCCGTTGGTGCCGATCATCTTGATCGCCTCCTGTGACGCGATCGGGCCCATCGGGATCGACTGGGTCGCGTTTTCGAGCGTCGTCGCGACCGGTGAGGTGTCGAGGTTCTGGATCGTGCCCTGGCCGACGAGGAAGACGGCGAAGACGAGCGACAGCGGCAGCAGAACGTAGAGCGTCGAGCGCGTCGCGTCGACCCAGAAGTTGCCCACCGTGCCCGACGACTTCGCGACGAAGCCGCGGATCAGCGCCCACACGACGGCGATGCCGGTCGCGGCCGAAAAGAAGTTCTGGACCGCGAGGGCGAGCATCTGCGTCAGGTGGCTCATCGTCGATTCGCCCGCGTAGCCCTGCCAGTTCGTGTTGGTCACGAAGCTGATGGCGGTGTTGAACGACGAATCGGCGCTGACCGCCGCGAGCCCTTGCGGGTTGAGCGGCAGCAGGCCCTGCAGGCGCTGCAAGGCGTAGACGGCGACGACGCCGAGGACGTTGAACGCGACCAGGGAGACGGCGTAGCGCTGCCACGACGTGCTCTCGTCCGGATCGACGCCGGCGAGGCGGTACATCCCGCGCTCGACGGCGACGACCGGCTTCAGCCATCCGGGCAGGCGGCCGTCGGCGACGGCGGCGAGCCAGCGGCCCATCGGCCACGCGGTGGCCATCAGCACGACGAGATAGACGCCGAGCTGGAGCAGGAACGGAGCCGTCGGCATCACAGGTTCTCCGCGTTGAAGAGCGCGAGGACGAGATAGACGAAAAGCGCGCCCGCGACGAGCGCGCAGACCAGGTAGAGGCCGCTCACCGCCGCGCTCCGAGTGCCGAGCAGCCGGCGACGAGGCCGGCGATCAGGGCGGCGAACACCCCGACGAGGAGGAGATAGGCGAAGTCCATGGGGATCGTTTCTGACGCCACTGGGCGATGCAGCGATCCTAGGAAGACGGCCGTCAAGTCCCCGTAGAGAGACACGTCCCGGGCATCAAGATCGCATCAAGACGCAGCGTCGACGGCGGGGCCGGAAGGGGTCGGCTTTCCGGCCCGGTCCGTGCATCCCCCGGGAGGTTCGCGGTATCGTCGAAAGCCTTTCTCCACGCGCACCGTATTCCCATGACGACCCGCCAGCTGGGACCCCACGGCCCCGTCGTTTCCGCCATCGGCCTCGGCTGCATGGGCATGAGCGACTTCTACTCGAACCGCGACGACGCGGAGTCGATCGCGACGCTGCACCGCGCACTCGACCTCGGCGTCGACTTCCTCGACACCTCCGACGCCTACGGGCCGCATACCAACGAGGAGCTGATCGGCCGCACGATCAAGGGCCGGCGCAACGACGTCTTCCTGGCGACCAAGTTCGGCATCCTGCGCGACCCGGCCGAGCCGCTCCGGCGCGGCTTCGACGGCAGCCCGGCGTACGTGCGCAGCTCGTGCGAGGCGAGCCTGAAGCGACTCGGCGTCGAGACGATCGACCTCTACTACCAGCACCGCGTCGACCCGAAGACGCCAATCGAGGAGACGGTCGGCGCGATGGCCGATCTCGTTCGCGCCGGCAAGGTCCGCTACATCGGGCTTTCGGAGGCGTCGGTCGCGACACTAGAGCGCGCCTGCCGCGAGCATCCGGTCACCGCGCTGCAGAGCGAATATTCGCTCTGGTCGCGCGAGCCCGAAGACGGCACGCTGGCCGCCTGCCGCCGGCTGGGCGTCGCTTTCGTCGCCTACAGCCCGCTCGGCCGCGGCTTTCTCACCGGCGCGATCGCCAGGTTCGAGGACCTGGCCGAGGACGACTACCGCCGCCACAGCCCGCGCTTCCAGGGCGAGAACTTCGCCAAGAACCTCGCCCTCGCCGGCAAGGTGCAGCAGATCGCCGCGCGCCTGGGCTGCAGCGCCGGGCAGCTCGCGCTGGCCTGGGTGCTGGCGCAGGGCGACGACGTCGTGCCGATCCCGGGGACGAAGCGGCGCAAGTACCTCGAGGAGAACGTCGCTGCGACCGATCTCGTGCTGAGCCGCGAGGTGCTCGACGAGCTCGCGTCGGTGTTCCCGTCGGGCGCGGCCGCGGGCCAGCGCTATCCCGACAACATGATGAAGGCCCTGAACGGCTGATGCGGGCGGACCGCATCGGCGGATGACGACCCGCTCTCCACCGTGCTTTACGTCTGCGAGATGAGGAACTTCGACGCCGGCGAGATCACCGGCCTGCTCGTGTTCGACGGCCACCCGTTCTGCCAGTTCGTCGAGGGCCCGCAGGACGCGATCGTCGCGCTGCTGGAGCGGCTCGACCGCGACCCGCGACACGTGAACATGCGCGTCCTTCAGAGCCTGCCCGTTCTCCGCCGACGCGACATCGTGTTA
Source organism: Solirubrobacterales bacterium (assembly GCA_038224135.1). GTDB lineage: Bacteria > Actinomycetota > Thermoleophilia > Solirubrobacterales > Solirubrobacteraceae > F1-60-MAGs163. The sequence continues at coordinate 722 of JBBRFO010000161.1, read as the reverse complement.
CGACTTGGACCGCAATCGAGGGGTTCCGTCACAGACAACCGCGAGCCCCGTTGGCTACGATGGTCCTCCGTTGTCTCGCGTGCGCTCGACAGAGCCCGCGCCGGCGCGACGGCCCGCCAGGACCGCCCATGCTTCGCCGCCTCCGTCTCCGCCTCGCCCTCGCCCCCGCGCTGCTCGCGCTCGGCCTGGTCGCGCTGGCCGGCTGCACCGCGCCCGGGCTGATCCTCACGGCCACGGGCATCGCCACCGACACCAGCATGACGTGGGACATCGTCAAGCACGTCCACGGCAAGCTCACCGAAGACGACGCGACGCCCTGCATCCTGCTCGACACCGTGCAGCGCGCCGTCAATCCGCGCTGCGGGTTCGTGCCCGGCAGCATCCGCGCGGCCGACATCGCCCGCAACGGACTGCAGGGCGGCCCCCTCGCCATCGCGACGCAGGACGAGCGCCTGTGGCGCGCCCTCCCGGAGCTGATCGACAAGGGCGCCAGGCTCGACCGCTGTCCGCGATCGCCGCTGCTCGACCTGGCCGAAGTCGATGCCTGCCCGAATTTCGCGGCCGCATCGCCCGAGGTGCTGCGCTCGCTCGTGTTCATGGCCGACAGCGACCCGCGCGCGGTCCGGCACGACGTCTTTCGCATGCTCTCCTGCCCGCGCGCCCGCAGCGCCGGGCTCGACCGGGTTCTCGTCGGCTGGCTCGACCGCGGCAAGCTCGAGCCG
>JBBRFO010000160.1:0-4080 GCA_038224135.1 Solirubrobacterales bacterium | reverse complement strand
GTACCCGAGCGAGAGATCGTGGATGCATGAGGCGGCGGGTTGACCGGGGATAGTGCAATCGCACAGACCCGGTCAACACGGCGACTCAGGAGCCACGAGATCCGCGAAGCAGCCCGACCCTCGGGCTCAGCGGCGGGATGGGCGGAGCGACCCAAGCACCCCGGTGAGCGCATGGAAGCGGGCGGCTGCTTCAGTGCGGTTCCTGACGCTCAGCTTCTGCAACACGCCCCGCACGTGCGACTTGACCGTGGCTTCTGAGATGACGAGCGCGTGGGCGATCGCGTTGTTGCTGGCGCCGCCTGCGAGCAGTGTGAAGACCTCGCGCTCGCGGGCGGTGAGGGCCTGCAGATCGGGATGGTCCGGCCCGGCGTCGATCTCGTCCTGGAGCTCGGGATCGGTGATCGACAGGGCCCACGCGATCCCGCCGGCAAACGCGGCGGCGACCTCGATGTCGAACACGTCAAACGCCAGTGCCGCCGGGCCGCGTTCGACGACGAGCATGCCGACCATCCGGCCGCGGTGGATCAGGGGGGCGCAGAGCGACCCGTCGACGATCGTCGCCGACTGGCTCATCAGACCGAGCTCGGCCGGTTGCCCGGGCCATGCGTGCCGGGCCGCGGTGACAAAGGCCGTGGCGCGACGGGCGTCGTGCTCGTCGCTCGAGGCGGCGATGCCCAGGCGCCCGTCCGTCAGCGTGACGATCGCGGCACGGTCGGCGCGACAGGCCAGGCACGCCTCGCGCGGAGCGCCGTCGTAGACCTCCTCCAGCGTCGGCGCGTGCCACAGTCGCTCGACGGCCTGGCGTACTTCACGTACGCGCTCAGCAAACGCCGCGACCGCCTTGTCGCCGCTCGCCCGTCCGTGATCTACCCTGGTGATTCGTCGCGCCATCGTTGTCCTTCCTCTCGCGCCCGGCGACTGTACGCCGCCGCGCAGTCAGCGTCAACGCAAACCCGCCGGTGCGTCTGCGCTCAGGCCGTCTCCGCCACGCTCACAGCGGCGACCGGCGGCGTGTCACGCAGGTACCACTCGGCGTCGAGCGCAGCCTGGCACCCCGAGCCGGCGGCGGTGATCGCCTGGCGGTACGTGTGGTCGACGAGGTCGCCCGCGGCGAACACGCCGGGCAGGCCGGTCCGCGTCGAGCGGCCTTCGACGACGACGTAGCCCTCGGCGTCGATCGGCACCTGGCCGGCGACGATCTGCGACTGCGGTTCGTGCCCGACGGCGATGAACGTGCCTGCCATCGGCAGCTCGCGCAGCTCGCCGGTCTCGGTGTTGCGCAGGCGGGCGACGCGCGCGAACGGGCCGTCGCCGTGCTCGAACGACTCGACGACATACGGCGTCAGCCACTCGATGTTGGACTCCGCGCGAGCGCGGTCGAGCATGATCCGCGACGCGCGGAACTCCGAGCGGCGGTTGACCACCGTGACCTTCGAGGCGAACTTGGCGAGGAAGATCGCCTCCTCCATCGCCGAGTCGCCGCCGCCGACGATCAGCGTCTCGTGGTCGACGAAGAACGCGGCGTCGCAGGTGGCGCAGTACGAGACGCCCATCCCGCCGAGCTCCTCCTCGCCGGGAACGCCGAGCTTCTTGTGCTCGGCCCCCATCGCGAGGATCACGGTGCGGGCTCGGTGCTCGGCATCGCCGACCCACACGGAATGGACGCCGCCGGGCTCATCGGAGAGCTCGACGCGGGTCGCGAGGTCGGTGACGAAACGCGCGCCGAAGCGCTCGGCCTGATCTCGCATCGTCTGCATCAGCGCCGGACCCTCGATGCCGTCGCGGAATCCGGGGTAGTTCTCGACGTCGGTCGTCTGCTGCAGCAGGCCGCCCCAGAGGAAGCCCTCGATCACGAGCGGTGCCAGGTTGGCGCGCGAGGTGTAGAGCGCGGCGGTGTACCCGGCCGGGCCGCTGCCGACGATGATGACGTTCTCGATGTCGCCCATTCTGCGTCCTTCGCTCACGGTGTCTGCGCGTCGCGCGCCACGGGCAGATCACCCGGCGACGACGCTTCACTTTGTATAGTAGCGGCGGGTGCCGTGCCCATCGCGGTGTACTCCTCCTCGTCTCCCTGCTCGCGCCAGCGTTGCACCCTGCGACGCAGGTGGAAGTAGGCGATGAAGCCGGGGATCGTCGGCAGCCAGAAGGCGAATGCGCGATACGTGAGCACCGCGACGACGGCGAGTCCGTCCTCGACGCCGAACGCGATCAGCGCACCGATCATGCCGCCGTCGACGCCGCCGATACCGCCCGGCAGCGGCAGCAGGTTGGCGAGCATCCCGACGAAGTAGGCCATCACCAGGGCGACGAACGGCGGCGGCTGACCGAACGCGTGGAACGCCGCCCACAGCGTCGCGATGTCCAGGTACCACCAGATCACCGCGCCCAGCAGGGCACCGTCGCGCTCGCGCATGATCGCCAGTGCCTCGCGCACGCCGGTCGACACCGCGGCCGGAGCTTTTGCGATCTGCGCAAGCATCCGGCCCCAGCGACCGCCGCCCCCGGCCGCCGACCAGCGTCGCAGGCGCCCGTCGATCTGTCCCGGGACGAGCGTGAACGCCAGCGCCACCAGGATCACGGTCGCGCCGATGATCGCCGGCAGCAGCGTCAGCGCGAACGTCGTTCCACCGCTGGCGATGCCGGAACGGAGCGCCAGGCCACCGAGCACCAGCGTCAGCATGTAGACGCCGTAGAGGATCACGTACTGCGCCACCATCCGCACGGCGACGACGCGCGGCGACATGCCCGACCGGCGCAGCGCCCAGGCGGTCAGCGCCGCGCCGCCCGCTCCGGCAGCCGCGAACAGCCGTGTCGCGGCCAGCCCGGCCATCGTGATGTCGTAGCTCGAGCGCCAGTCGATCCGCTCGCTGCCGCGGACGAAGACGCCGCGGAACAGCCAGATGTAGCCGCCGAAGGAGAGCAGCTCGCAGACGACGCAGGCGATGAGCCACGCCGGGTCGCCCTCGCGGATCCGGTGCCATGTGTGCTGGACGCCGGCGAGCTGCGGCAGGCCGAAATACAGGAACGCCAGCGCCACGACGACGAAGCCGAGCAGCGCCAGGCCCTCGCGCCGCGTCACGCGGCCGCGCGGCATCTCCTCGGCATGCGCGGCCTCGCGTGCCGGATCGGGCATCGTCACGGATCGCTCCTTGCGGCCAGCTCCAGCCGCTGCACGGCGGCCGAGAACCGGCGCAGCGCGGGCGCGGCCAGCGGCTCGGCCGCGCGCACGCCCTCGGCGAGCGCGAGACCGGCGAGCAGGTCGACGACGTAGTGCTCGCCGAGGTAGACGAGCGCGAAGCCCAGCGTCCCGGCGTAGAGCCAGCCGACGGCACCCTCCACCCGCCCGGCATCCGCGAGGATGTGCGCGGCGGTCACCGATGTCGCGAAGTGCAGCGAGGGCATGGCGGCGAGTGGGTTGCCTGCAAGCCCATCGTAAAGCCGGTCCCAGCGGTCTTCCCAGAACTGCTCCCCGTAGTCCAGCATCAGCCGCCGCAGCGGCTCCTCCCCCGGCCCGAGGCGACCCTGCTCGGCGGCGTACCACGGCGGCGCCGTCGGGATCAGCCAGTAGCAGAGCACGCCGAGGTCGAATGTCGCGTAGGTCAGCGCGGCGGCGCGCGGGAAGCTGCGTCGATCGCGGACGAACACGTACGCGACGGCCGCGTGCGGGACGGTGAACCAGATCCAGTGAGCCCAGACGAGGACCCGCTCCGGCAGCCGGATGTTCGGCGGATCGGCAAAGCGCCGCTGCAGCCGCACGCCGATCAGCTCGCCGAGCCCGAGCAGCCGGTCGGCGCGCACGGGGTAGTCGACGTGGACCCGCGCCTTCAGCGCCTCGACGTCGTCGGCCGGCATCTCGTACATCGCCAGGTACGCCCACATCTGCAGCACGACGGTCGCCGCGTCACGGCGGCGACTGCGCGGGACGACGACGCACAATGCGATCGGCGCCGTCCATGCCGCCGCGGCGACGACCGGGCGCGGCAACGACACGCGCCGGCGCAGGACGGGCGCGGCGACGCCGGCGGCGACGAGCGCCCACGCGGTCCGACGGAGGGCTCTGGACGGGCGCAATGCGGGCGG
>JBBRFO010000159.1:0-4100 GCA_038224135.1 Solirubrobacterales bacterium | reverse complement strand
CCCGCCGCCCGCGCGGCGAACACGCCTTCGTCGGCGTGCGCGATAAGCGATGCCGCGTCGTCGCCGTCGGGCGGGCTCGTCGCGATGCCGATCGACGCGCGCAGTGGTGCGCCGTGGAGCTCTCCGGCCGCGCCGACGGCGGTCACGATGCGCTGGGCGAGCACGCGTGCGGCCTCGAGCGTCGTGTCGGCGGCGACGACCCAGACGCGACCCTCGCGCTCGTGGACGGCTGCGTCGGACGGGCGCAGCGCCTCGCGAATGGCGCGCTCGGCTCGCTCCAGCGTCGCCGCGGCATCGCCGCGCACGTCGGCGGCCAGCAGCCGATCCGCGTCGTCGATGTCGACCGCCAGGATGGCGCAGCTGGTGCGCTCGGCGAGCAGCCGGGCGAGCCGCCCGACGACGACCGTCGCCCACGACTCCTGAGCCGCGGCGGGCGCCGTGGCGGTGGCCGTCGGGAAGACGTCGGCTGGGACCGCGGCGGGCGGCGGGACGGCGGCCAGATGCGGGGCGGGATCGACCGGCGTTGCGGCCGCGGCCGCTGGTTGCGCGACCGGCGGCGGCGTCGGCACCGGCGCGGGCGGCACACCGTCCGCTGCCGCGACGTCGGCGAAGACGGCCGCCGCTATCGCGTCGCAGACACGGGCAAGCCGCGCGGCCAGTGCCGCGACGATCTCCGGGCCTGGATCGCGCAGGTCCTCCAGCACCGCGTGCCACAACGACGCCCGCAACGCGGCGAGCGCGGCGACGACGCCCGCCGGCCCGTCGGCGCCGGTCATCGATCCCGCACGCGAAGCGAGCCCGGCCAGGTCACCGCCGGCACCGAGCCGCTCGAGCGCCGTGTCGCTGCCGATCGCCGCGACCGCGGCGTCGCACAGCCCCGGTGCCTCGCGGACCATCGCCTCTGCGGGCAGCACGCCGGCCCGCGCCAGCGGCGCGCCGGCGATCAGCGTCAGCAGCCAGCCCTTGGCCAGCGCCTCGCCGTCACCCAGTGCCGCCAGCTGGGCCTCTGCGACCGGCCGCGCGGGGCGCGCCGGATGTGACCCGTCGAGCATGTGCGTCCCATTGGAGCATGCGCCGCACTCGGAAGTCGATCGTTCGTCATGATGCTGACACTTGTGAGCCCGCCGTTGTTGAGCATCGACCAGGCCAGAGCGATCATCACCTCGGCCGCCGGGCGGCTGCCGGACGAACTCGTCGACGTCGAACTCGCGCTCGGGCGGATCCTGGCGACCGATCTGGCCGCCGCCCACGACGTGCCGTCGTTCACCGGCAGCGCGATGGACGGCTACGCGCTCCGGGCGGGCGCGGCCGGCCGGACGCTGCAACTGATCGGCGAGTCGCGCGCCGGGACACCCTGGACCGGCGTCGTCGGCGACGGTGAGGCGGTCCGCATCTCGACCGGGGCCGCAGTGCCGGACGGCGCCGATGGCGTCCTCCAGCAGGAGCTCGTCCGCGTCGACGGCGAGCAGATCACCGCGCTGGACGAGGTCGCCGCCGGGCGCAACATCCGCGGGCCGGGCGAGGACCTGCGCGCGGGGACGACGGTGCTCACCGCCGGTCAGCGCCTGGGCCCGGCGCAGCTCGGCGTCGCCGTCCACGCCGGGGCGGCGCAGCTGTGCTGCGCCAGGCAGCCGCGCGTTGCCGTCCTCGCCACCGGCGACGAACTGGTGGCACCCGGAGCGACGCTCGGCCCCGGCCAGATCCACGACTCCAACCGCGTCACGCTGACCGCGCTGGCGCGGCGCGAGGGCGCCGAGGTCGTCATCGCCGCGCGCGTCCCCGATGATCTGCAGGCCACGCAGGATGCGATCGAGCGGGCGCTCGATGGCGCCGACCTCGTCCTTCTCTCCGGCGGGGTCTCGGTCGGCCCGCACGACCACGTCAAGCCGGCCCTGGCGGCGCTCGGCGTCGAGGAGCGCTTCTGGCGCGTCGCGCTGCGGCCCGGCAAGCCGACGTGGTTCGGCACCCGCAACGACGTTTTGGTCCTCGGCCTGCCGGGCAACCCGGTCTCCGCGATGGTCACCTTCCTCTTGTTCGCACGACCCGCTCTCGCGCAGCTGCAAGGCGCCGTCGACCGCCCCGTCCGCCGCGTGGTCGCGCTCGGCGAGTCCGTCGCGCGCCACAGCGGCCGCGACGAGTGCCTGCGCGTGCGCCTCGCCGCCGGGCGTGCCCACGCGACCGGGCCGCAGGGCTCGCACGTGCTCAGCTCGATGGCGCAGGCCGACGCGCTGGCGATCATTCCGCGCGGCGATGGCGACCTGCCGGCCGGCACCGAGGTCGAGCTGGTGTCGCTGTGAGCGCGGCGCCAAATGTCCTGCTGACCGGCGCGACCGGCGCCGTCGGCGGCCGGCTGCTGCCGGCGCTGCTGGCCCGCGGACACGCCGTCACCTGCCTGGTGCGCGACCCCGATCGGGCGCGGCTCCCGGACGGCGTGCGCGTCGTCCGCGGCGACGTGCTGACGGGCGCCGGCCTGCCCGAGGCGATGGACGGCAACAGCGTCGCGTACTACCTGATCCATTCGATGGGCGGCGGCGAGCGCGACTTCGCCCAGACCGACCGCCGCGCGGCCGGGACCTTCGCCCTGGCCGCCGGCCGGGCCGGCCTGGAGCGGATCATCTACCTCGGCGGGTTGCCGTCGACCGGGTCGGGCTCACGCCACCTGCGCAGCCGCGAAGAGGTCGCCGAGGTGCTGGCCAGCGGCGGCACGCGGACCGTCCACGCCCGCGCGGCGATGGTCATCGGCGCCGACAGCGCCTCGTTCCTGATGCTGCGCCAGCTGGTCCAGCGACTGCCGGCGATGGTCGGCCCGAAGTGGATCGACACGCGCACGCAGCCGATCGCCGCAGCCGACGTGACACGCGCGCTGCTCTCGCTGGCGACGCTGCCCGATCCGCCTGCAGAGGTGCAGCTCGGCGGCGCCGACGTCGTCAGCTACCGGCAGATGATGCGCCGCTTCGCGCAGGCCGACGGGCGGCGTCCGCCGCTGATCGTGCCGGTCCCGGTGCTGTCGCCGCGGCTGTCCTCGTACTGGGTCGGCTTCGTCACCTCGGTCGATCCGGCGCTCGCGCGACCGCTCGTCGACGGCCTCAGCGAGGAGATGATCGTCGACACGCCTCCGCCTCCGGGGGTCAACGACGCGCCGCTGGGCTTCGACGAGGCCGTGCGGCAGGCCCTGGCTGAGAACGCGCCGTGAGGCATCCCGTGCTGGCCGTCATCGCCGCGATCGTCGGTGTCTACGCCGTCGTCTCGCGCGTGGCCAAGCGCGTGCTCGGGCGACCGCTCAGCGTCGGCGAGACGCGGATCACGGCGCTGCACGACGACACCCGCATCGACCACGAGGGTCGCGTCAGCTCGATCCAGTCGGCCGACGTCGAGATGCCGACCGCCGCGCTCGACGCGATCTGGTCGCCGCTGTATCTGGAGCGCCTGGCGCGCACGTACTGGCGCTACCTGACGCGCTGCACGCTCGGCCTGATCCGCGTCGACTACAGCGAGGCCGAGCGCTACGTCGTCTTCCTGCGGCGCCCGTTCATCCTGCTCGCCTTCCACCAGCCGGAGTACGTGCTCGACGGCGCCTCCGGCCAGGTCCGCTGGCGGATCGAGAACGGCGTGCTCGTCGCACCCCAGGGGTTCGGCGCCGACGGCTTCCTGAAGATCGACGTGCGCCGCGCGCCGGGCGAGACCGATGCGATCGCCAAGCTGCACGTCGAGGTCGAGGTCGCCAACTTCTACCCGCGGATCGCGTGGGGCATCGCCGCCTGGGTCTACCAGGCGACGCAGTCGCGGATCCACGTCCTGGTCACCTATGGGTTCCTGCGCTCACTCGCGCGGCTCGACCTCGCCGATTCGCGCGTCGGGCGGTTCGCGGTCAAGCCGATGCCCGAGCCGGCCGAGCCGGTGCGGGCACCTGATCAGCCGTAGCGCTCGCCGATCAGGGCGCGCAGCTTGGCGCGGTTGTGGCGCGCCGAGATGCGGCGGACCGTGCCCGACCGCGAGCGCATGACGATCGACTCCGTCGTCGCCACGCCCGCGCCCTCGTAACGCACGCCCTGCAGCACGTCGCCGTCGGTGACGCCGGTCGCCGAGAAGAAGCAGTCGTC
>JBBRFO010000158.1:0-4187 GCA_038224135.1 Solirubrobacterales bacterium | reverse complement strand
CGGACGTGGTGCCCGGCGAGCGCGCGCTGAAGCTCGCGGCCGAGCACGACAAGGACCCGCGGGTCGTGCAGGTCGTCCTCGATCAGAGCGCAGCGCTGGTCCGGGCCGAGCGCGGCGTGCTGATCTGCCGCACCCACCACGGCTTCGTCTGCGCCAACGCCGGCGTCGACGCCTCCAACGCCGGCCGCGAGGGACGGCTCGTCGTCCTCCCGCGTGATCCCGACGCGAGCGCCCGCGGGCTTCGCGCCGCGCTGCCGGGCCACCCCGCCGTCGTGATCACCGACTCGTTCGGCCGCGCCTGGCGCCACGGGCAGTGCGACGTCGCGATCGGCATCGCCGGGCTGGCAGCGCTGGAGGACTGGCGCGGGCGCCGCGACGGCGACGGGCGCGAGCTGCACGCCACATGGATCGCGGTCGCCGATCAGGCCGCCGCCGCCGCCGACCTCGTCCGCGGCAAGGACGAGCGCGTCCCCGCAGCGGTCGTGGGCGGGCTGGGACGCCACATCACGCCCGACGACGGACCGGGCGCTGTGGCGCTGGTGCGACCGGTCGCGGAGGACCTGTTCGCGTGAAAGAGTGCTTTCCATGACCGAGAACTCCGAGCGCCTCGGCGTCCAGTTTGCCACCGCCCTGGCCGCGAAGAACTTTGATCAGATCCACGAGCTGCTCGATGACGCGGTCGACTTCCGCGCGCTGACCCCGAACCGCTTCTGGCAGGCCGGCGATCCCGACGCGGTGATCGCCGAGATCCTGCGCGAGTGGTTTGAGGACAGCGACGAGATCGAGGAGCTCGTCGCCGTCGACGCGGGCGAGGTCGCCGGCCGTGAACGGGTCACCTACCGGCTGCGCGTTCGCAACGCCGACGGCGTCCATCTCGTCGAGCAGCAGGCCTACCTGACCGAGCGCGACGGCCGAATCGCCTGGATGCGCGTCCTCTGCGCCGGATTCCTGCTGATCGACTGACCCGGCGTCGGGCGACGCGGCGTCAGAGCCACACCGGCGTGCTGATCGTCACTTCAGCGCCGCTGACCTCGGGCGCCGAGCGAAAGTCGGTGATCAGCATCGCCTTGACCCCGCGGCGCGCCTTCACGAGCCGGCGCCCGCGCGCGTTCAGTCGCACGACCGTTCGCGTCAGCCCCGCGTCGGCGACGACGCGCGTCAGCGTGCCGATCTGCGTGCCCGCGTCGAGGCGGCGCGCGTCGCGCGGGTAGAGCGTCAGGGTCAGGCAGCCGCCGGTCGCGACGTCGGTGTCGACGCTGACGTGCCGGCCGGCGACGAGCGGCCGGCCGGTGATCCGCAGCAGCGAGCGGGCTGCGCCCGCGGTGATCCCGGACGGCGCCGGCTCGGGCGGCGGGCCCGGATCGCACGTGATCGCTGTCGGCTCATCGATGGCGGCGACGCCGCCGGGCGATGCCCCGGCGCCGCCCGGGTCGGCGGCGATGACGGGCGTCGGGAAGGCCACGAGGACGATCAGGGCAGCCGCCGCGCTGGCGAGCCGGGGGCGCACGCGTCGGGATACGACGTGCGCGCCCCGGATCCTGCTGCTCGCCGCCCGATCAGTTCGGCTCGTACGCCTTGCCCGGAGTGCCGCCGACGACGAGCAGTCTCGCGCCGCCGTCACCCGGAAGAACCTTGCGCTTCGTGCCGGCCGCGACGCGGATCACGGTGTTCGAATCGAGCGCGACCTCGTCGCCGTCGACCTGCATCACGCCGCCGCCGCTGAGCGTCACGTAGATCTCCTCCTGGCCGTCGTGCGAGTGGTCGTGCTCGGGATACCCGTCGGCGTTGGCCGGCAGGTCCATGATGTTGATGCCGAAGGCGGTCCCGCCGACGGCGGTCCGCACCTGCTTGAACGCTCCGCCGTAGGAGCCCTCGATCTCGTCGATCTTTGCGACGTCGTAACCGGCCATAACGTTCTCCTGGGTTGTGTGATGCGATCCTCTCACGTCGCGCCGACGCGCGCCGCCTCAGCCCAGCTTGACGACGCGCCAGCGCTTGGTGCCGCGCGGCGTCTGCACGTCGGCGACATCGCCCTCGGCGCGACCCATCAGCGCCTGCGCGACCGGCGACTCGCTCGACAGCTTGCCCGCCTTGAGGTCGGCCTCGGTCGGCCCGACCAGCGTGTACGTCATCTCGCGGCCGCTCTCCTCGTCGACGACGGTGACGGTGCCGCCGAACGCGACGACCGTCGCGCCGGAGGGCGGGGCCTCGACGACGATCGCGTTGCGCAGCCGCGACTGCAGGCGCAGGATCTTCGTCTCAAGGTGGGCCTGCTCCTCCTTCGCCTGGTGGTATTCGGCGTTCTCGCTGAGGTCGCCGAGTTCCCGCGCGCGCTTGATCTTGCCGGCGAGCTCAACGCGCGCCGGACCCTCCAGCGCGGCCAGCTCGGCCTTCAGCGCCTCGAGTCCTTCTGCGGTGATCGCTCCGTCGGTCGTCATGCTGCTGCCTCCTGTGTCGCCGGCAGCGGATGCTCGCGGCGGATGTCGTAGAGCGTGGTGCGTTCGGCGGCCGGGCGTCCGGCGGCGTGGGCGGCGGCGATCAGCTCCGGCGGGTCCAGGCGGACGCCGTGATAGCTGCCGGCCAGGCGGCTGATCGATTCCTCCATCAGCGTCCCGCCGAGGTCGTTGACGCCCCAGTCGAGCGCCTGCGTCGCCGCATCGAGGCCCATCTTGACCCAGCTCGCCTGAAGGTTGGTGATCGAGCGGCCGAGCCCAAGGCGGAAGACCGCGGTGTGCTTGAGGTTGTCCTCGCGCGTGATCTCCTCGATCCCGTGTGTGCGCCCGAGCAGGGTGTGAAACGGGATGAAGCTCAGCGGCACGAACTCGGTGATGCCGCCCGTGCGCTCCTGCAGTTCGCGGATGACGCGCAGATGCTCGGCCAGCTCCCACGGTTCCTCGATGTGGCCGAACATGACCGTCGAGGTCGAGCGCAGGCCGGCCGCGTGCGAGGCCTCGATGATCTCGACCCAGCGCGCGACCGGCAGCTTGTTCGGGCTGATCCGCTCGCGCACGCCGTCGTCGAGCACCTCGGCCGCGGTGCCCGGCGTCGACCCCAGGCCGGCCTCGCGCAGCTGCGCGAAGACCTCGGCCGGAGGCAGGCCGGAGATGTCGCACATGTGCGCGATCTCCATCGGCGAGTAGGCGTGCAGGTGCAGCGCCGGCGCCTCGCGCTTGGCGACGCGCAGCCAGTGGAGGTAGTCCTCCAGCTGCCAGTCCGGGTGGATGCCCGACTGGATGCACAGCTCGCTGGCGCCGTAGGCGACCGCCTCGTTCACGCGCGCGACGAACTGCGCCTCGTCGTGCTCGTAGGCCTCCGGCGAGCGCTTGCCCTGGCCGAAGCCGCAGAACGCGCAGCCGACGGTGCAGATGTTCGAGACGTTGATGTTGCGATTGACGACGAAGGTGACCGTCTCCCCCGCGACCTCCGCGCGCAGCTCGTCGGCGGCCAGGCGGATCTCCTCGATCGCCTCGGGCCGCGTTTCGGCGAGCAGCGCCGTCAGCTCCTGCGGCGACAGCCGGCCGCCATCACGCGCCTTCTCGATCGCCGGGGTCACGAGGTCGCGATCGATCGCGAACGGCGCCTGGGTGCGGCCCGACCCGCGCCGCGGGATGAAGCTCCAGTACTTCTGACGCACGACGTCGAGCACGCTCTGATCGACCCACTCGGCATCGAGGTACTGCGGGTAGACGCAGAGCCGCTCGGTCAGCGCGACGCCGTCGGCGCGCAGCGTCTTGCGGACCTGATGTGGCGAGGGGAACGGGTGCTCGGGCGAGATGTGGTCGCCGTTGGCCGACAGTCCGCCGAGGTCCGTCGCCCCGGCCTGCACCAGCCGCGGCCACCAGTCCGCGAGGTTCGGGGGGATCTGGATGCCGACGTCCGGCAGCAGCCGCCGCGTCTCGCGCACCAGCCGTTCCATGTCGTCGATCGTCACCTCACAGGCCCAGTCGGGCGCCGGCAGCGTCGGGTGCGAGCCCAGGCCGGTGCGCCAGAACGCCTGAGCCGCCTCGCTGGCGATCTGCGCGGGCTCCTCGCCGTGGTATCGGCGGTGCGGGACGAAGTTCTGGAGGATGACCTCCTGGATGTGGCCGTACTCGCGCTGCACCTCGGCCAGCGCCGCGAGCGAGGCGATCCGCTCCTCGGCGGTCTCGCCGATCCCGACGAGGATCCCGGTCGTGAACGGGATCTTC
>JBBRFO010000157.1:0-4271 GCA_038224135.1 Solirubrobacterales bacterium | reverse complement strand
GTCGGCGCGCGCGAAGCGTTCGAATGCACGCGGGGCGAAGTCATCCGGGAAGCCGCTGCCGTCGTCGCTCACGGCGAACTGCACGGCGTCACGGTCACGCGCGACAGTGACTTTCACCCGTCCTCGACCGTGGCGCAGGGCATTGTCGATCACGTTGCCGAGCGCCTGTTCGATCCGGAGCCGGTCGAGATCTCCGATCACGGGGATGACGGGACTGACGACAACCACCGGCTGCCCGGACTGCGCCGCCCGGGCGCGGAACCGCGACGCGGCGCCGTCCGCGACCTCGGTCGCGTCGACGCGCTCGCGTCGAACGGGAAGCCCGCCGTGGTCGGAGCGCGCGATGACGAGGAGGTCCTCCGCAAGCTGACTCAGTCGATCAGCCTCCTCACCAGCGGAGCGCAGGGCCGCGCGCATCTCCGGCGCGGAGCGCCCGTCGCGCAGGGCGAGCTCAATCTCGGTCTTCAGCACGGCGAGTGGCGTGCGCAGCTCGTGGCTGGCGTCGGAGACGAACCGCTGCTCGCGGGTGAACGACAGCTGCAGGCGGTCGAGCATCGCGTTCAGCGTCTCGGCGAGATGCTGAACTTCGTCGCCGGCCGCCGGCACGGGCAGTCGCTCGCCGGCCGTCGCCGCGGAGATCTGCGCCGCCCGCGTACGCATGCGCTCGACGGGGCTGAGCGCGGCCGCGGCGACGCCGTAGCCGGCAAGCGATGCGAGGAGCAGGGCAAGCGGCCCGCCGACGAGCAGGAGGCTGGCGAGCTGCTGCAGCGCGTCGTCACGATCGGCCAGCGATGAACCCACGATCACGACCAGGCGCCGGTCCTGCGCCGCGACGGGCGTCGCGAGCAGCCGCAGCGAGCCACCGATGCCGGCGACCGACTGGCGGTCGATGAGCAGCGGCCTGGTGCCGGCGACCGCGAGCTGACCCGGATGCAACAACGGCCGTTTCCCGACGCGCGGGGTCGCGTCCACGATGGTTCCCCGGGTTGTCACGATCTGCGCGACGCTCTCACCGCGCCGGGTGAGTTCGCTAACCGCGGCCGTCGCCAAGCCGTTGTCCTCGGCGCGGACGAGCGCGGTGACATCGCTCGTCCTGGATCGCAGGTTCTGCTCGATCTGCCTATCGAGGTCGTGCTGGAAGCGCCAGACCAGCACGGACCCGATCGCGACAAGCACGAGCGTCATGACCGCCGCAAACGCCAGCGTCAGGCGAAGCCGGATCGGGATGCGCTCGAGCCGGCCGCGGACACCGCGCGCACCGTCGTCCCGCCGCTTCCCCGCCATGCCCGGACCCTACCCCGGGGCGTGCACGGCGAACGGCGCGGTGTCGCCGGGTCGCGGCACGCCCGCCCACTCGCCGGACAGCGCGCCGGGACCGAGGTGCGTCGGGGTCGCGAGCAGCATCGATCGAGCCTCGCCGCAGGAGATGAGAGGAGCATGAGCCGAGCCCGTGACCGTGGCCCGTTCAGGTCGCACTCAGGTCCCCCATGCCACCTTGCGCCGAACGCATCCCACGATCGAGGAGTCCCCGTGTTCCAGAAGATCATCGTCGCAGTTGCCCGCCCCGGCGGCGAGCGTGATGCGCTCGCCCTCGCCCACCGCCTCGCCGGACCGGTGGCAGAACTGGTCAACGGCCACGTCGCCGAGGATGGCGCCGTCGCCGAGAACCTGTTCCGCCTTGCGACCGGCCACGCTGCCGACCTGCTCGTCATCGGCGCCCACCACCACGACCACATCTGGAGCCACGACCACGCGCGGGAGACGCTGCGCGACGCGCCCTGTGCCGTCGCCGTCGTACCTGAGGGCTACGCCGACGCCGCCGGCGACCTGCGCGTGATCGGCGTCGGCTATCGCGAGCAGGATCCCCAGAGCGACGCCGCGCTCGCCGCCGCCCAGCAGCTGGCAGCGACCGCCGGCGCCGAGGTCCGCATCGCCAACGTCGTGCCCGAGACCAACTGGGCGAGCGCGGACAGCGGGGCCGGCGGCGCAGCGCTCGCAGCCCGCGAGCGCCTGGCAGGGCTCGACGGCGTCGTCACCGTCCTCGAAGGCAACGTCCGCAGCGCGCTCGCCGAGTTCGTTGTCGGCGTCGACCTCCTCGTCGTCGGGTCCCACCACCACGGTGAGCTGCGCCGGCTGGTCGCGGGCGACACGGTGTCGGCGCTCGCCGACGATCCGACGTGTCCGCTGCTCGTCATGCCGCACGCACCAGCGGGGAACTGAGTCATGCGTTCAGGTGATGCTCAGGTGCCCGGTGCCACCCTCCCGGCCATGTCCACTTCCACGATCAGCACGGCGCCCTCGATCGGGCGCAAGATGCTCAACAAGGTTCCAGAAGTCACGATCTACTTCTGGATCATCAAGATCCTCTGCACGACGGTCGGTGAGACGTTCGCCGACAACCTCAACCAGAAGCTGAACCTTGGCCTGACGAACCTGACATACATCATGGGTGCGGCGCTGATCCTCTGCCTCGTCTTCCAATTCCGCGCGCGGAAGTACGTCCCGGGCGTCTACTGGCTCGCCGTCGTGCTGATCAGTGTCGTCGGCACGCTGATCACCGACAACCTGACCGACAACTTCGGTGTCGCGCTGCAGACAACCACGATCATCTTCGCGATCGTTCTCGCGATCGTGTTCGCCGTCTGGTTCGCCGTCGAGAAGACGCTGTCGATCCATTCGATCTTCACCACGCGGCGCGAAGGCTTCTACTGGCTGGCGATCCTGTTCACGTTCGCCCTGGGCACCGCCGCCGGTGACCTGACGGCCGAGAAGCTGAACGTCGGCTACCTCAATTCGGTGTTCATCTTCGCAGGCGTGATCGCCCTGATCACAGCCGCCCACTACCGCCTGAAGCTCAACGCGGTGCTGGCGTTCTGGCTGGCGTACATCCTCACCCGCCCGCTGGGAGCGTCGATCGGCGACTACCTGTCGCAGAAGAAGGTCGACGGCGGCCTTGGGCTGGGAACCACGGCGACGAGCCTGATCTTCCTCAGCTCGATCCTCGCCATGGTGATCTTCCTGACGATCACCAAGCGCGACCAGCCGGCCCCGCCGCCGGTAGACGCGGCTCCGAGCGGGTCCACCCGCCCGCCGGTTCCGGCGTACGAAGGCTCGAACGCCTAGCCGAGTGCCCTTGCGGTGCCGGCGACGCCGGCGCCGCAAGCTGCGCACCCCATCTACGCTGATGGACATGCCCGTGCGCATCCTCGTGGTCGAGGACGATCCCGATCTGCGCTCGCTGCTGGCCCAGGGCCTGCACGAGGAGGGCTACGAGGTGGCCCTGGCGCACAACGGCGCCGAAGCCGTCCGCGCGGCCGGCGCGGAACCGGACGCCGTGGTGCTGGACGTCGGCCTGCCCGACGCCGACGGCCGCGACGTGCTCCAGGCGTTACGTGCGCGCGGCCTGAGCGCACCGGTGATCTTCCTGACCGCCCGCGACGCCGTCGCCGACCGGCTGTCCGGGTTCGCAGCCGGCGGCGACGACTACCTGACCAAGCCGTTTGTGTTCGCCGAACTCGTCGCGCGCCTGCAGGCGCTGCTGCGCCGCGCCGGCGTCGACGGCAGCACGGCAATCGGCGGACTCCAGCTCGACCCGACGGCGCACGCGCTCGTCGGCGACGGTGAGCGGATCGACCTCACGCCGACCGAGTTCCGCCTGCTCGCGGCGCTGGCGACGACGCCCGGCGATGTGCTGCGCCGCCGTGATCTCGTGCGTGCCGCCTGGCCGGACGGCGCAATCGTCCACGACAACACGCTGGACGTCTACCTCGGTCGTCTGCGGCGCAAGCTGCGCGACGTTCCGCTCGCGCCGGCGATCGAGACGGTCCACGGCGTCGGCTACCGGCTGGCATGAGACGCCTGCGGCCATCGACCCTGCGGGGGCACGTCGTGCTCGGCGCGATCCTCGTCGTCGCCGCCGGCCTGACCGTGCTGGTCGTCGCATTCAACCTGCTGCTCGCGTCGAGCCTGCGCGGCGACGTCGACAGCAGCCTGCGCTCGCGCGCCGACGCGGCCCTGACGACGGTCGCCGAGCGCGGCCGGACGCTTGTCACCTCCGAAGGGCCGGGCGACGCGGCGCTCGACAGCGGCGTCTGGGTGTTCAAGGGGCCGACGGCGATCGAGCACCCGCGGTCGTCCGCGTCGCTGCAACGCAGCGTGGCGATGCTCGTCGCCGGGGGCGGCGCCGCAGCGACGACGTCCGACGGCGGCTACCGGCTGCGCGCCGTGCCGATCGTGCGCCGTGGCCGGCGCGTCGGCACCGTCGTCGTCGC
>JBBRFO010000156.1:0-4283 GCA_038224135.1 Solirubrobacterales bacterium | reverse complement strand
CGCTCTCCGGGTGCAGCAGGCCCGTCGCGCTGGCCGCGAGCTTCTTGTAGATCGCGACGCGCTGAACATCGCGCAGCGGGGCGCCGTTGGCATGCGTGATCTGGAGGAAGTCGACGTCTCCGGTGAACGAGCGCCAGACCTTGTTGACCTCGACCTCGGGGATGCGCAGTCCACCCTTCGCCTCGCGGATGCGGAACTTGTACGTGATCGGCGCCTCCGTGAAGTGGCTTGCGTCGACACCGTTCTCGGCGAAGTTCCAGTTCAGTGTCAGCTCGCCCTCCGTCTTCGGCGGCTTGGGCTTGGCGATCTCCTCGAGCTGCTTGATGTACCCGGCGCCATCCTTCTCGAACTCGCCGAGGCGCGTCTTCAGCCGGTCGAGCGCCTCGAAGTACTCCGGGTCCCCTGGGCCGTGGCCGGCAGCCTTCAGCCTGGCGATCAGCTGCTCCTGCGTCGGCAGCTTGTTCTTGGCCTTGATCACGACGCGGCCGATCTCGTCCTTCGGGAATCCGAGCCACTTGTAGTCGGTGAAGCTGACGTTTTTCAGCTTGATCGCCTCGGGCTTCAGCGCCGCGCCATACTTCTTCAGCCACTTGACGGACTCTGCGGCGCGCGAGCGGACGACCAGCAGCAGCTTGTTCTCGGCTGCGAACTTTCGCAGGAAGTCGGCCTCACGCTGGGTCAGGCCGAAGAACGCGCGCAGATGCACGTCGGTCATCGCAAGCCCGGGATTGAACACCTTGGCCAGCACCTCCGGGACCTCGATCGCGCCGAGGACCCTCGGCGCGAACGCCGCGAGGTCCTCCGTCACAGCGGCGTACAGGCGATCCTTCGATGCGGCGAACGCGGCCCGAACGCGCGGAAGCCGCGCCAGGATTCCGGGGGCCAGCGCGAGCGCGACGTCGGCCGTCCGCTCGGTTCCCTCGCGGCCGAACTCACGCATCGCGGACTGCCAGTCGCCGCCGTAGAAGTTGTTCCACATTTTCTCGTAGTGCGCGAACACCTGCTTGTTGATGTCCTCGTAGGCCTTTGTGCCCTTCGCGATCAGGAACGGCGCGTTCTTGTACGCCAGCAGCACCTGGTTGGTGACGACGTTGGTGAACGCGAGCACCTCGGCCGGGTTGTCGCGGATCGCCCCCCACAGCTCGACCTCGGCCTTGGCGTAGGCCGCGAGCGCGGCGGGAATATGCCCGACGCCCTTGGCGAGCAGGAGCGGCAGGTCGTAGACAAGGCCCTTGACCGCACCGGCGGTGATGTTCCAGAGGCCGCCGAAGACGCCCTCGGTCAGGTAGTACGACGCCGCCGAGTATGTGAACTCACCCGGCGGCTCGCTGAAGTCCGAGTCGTCGATGCCGACCTCGAAGTCGCTCTTGCCGACGATGGTGACGGCGTTGCCCTTGACGATCGCGCCAAGGACGTCGCCCTTGTCGACCAGGTGGACATCGGGCTCCTTGATCGTCACGCTGGCGCGCGTCCCGCCGCTGCCGACCTCCTTGCCCGTGCTGACGACATCGGCGGCGATGCTCGTCGTGCGCACGTAGCCCTCGAGCACCGCCGTCTCGCGCGGGCGCAGCACCGTCCAGATGCTGGGCCGCACGGCGGACACGTCGCTCACGGCTCCCAGGGTGTAGCCGACGTCCTCGACGTGGCCGTCGTACGCGTTGCCCTTGAGCCCCAGCGGGAACGGCTCGACCGCGATGGTCTTGACGTATGAGAGGTTGCGCAGTTTGAGCCGGATCGTGAACGGCGTGCCGGCCTTGACCAGTCCGCCCTTGCGCGTCGTCTTGCGGCCCATCGTCGGCTCGATGCTGAGCAGCGGCGAGCCGACCTTGACGACCGCCGTGCCGCGGCCGATCACCTTGCCGACGCCCTTCTGCTGGCCGATCACGAGCGCGTCGACGTCGTATGACCCGTCACCCTTGGCCAGCAGGGTGTAGGTCACGGTCGCAGTCGCGCCCGGCTTCAGCGTCCCGATCGCGGCCTTCGGCTTGGGCCCGCCGGACGGGCGCAGCGGCACGACGGGGACGTTGACGTCCGCTGCGTCGTGATAGCCGACGACCAGCTTGTCCTGCGCGGTGAGGGCGGTGACCGCGGCCTTCCCCGTGTTCTTGACGACGACCGTGATCGTCACCGGCTTGGGGTCGATCTTGCCGGTCTTGGGGTTGCGCTTCAGCTCGATCCTCTTCGGGGACGAGGTCAGCGTCAGCTTCAGATCGCCCGCCAGTGCGACCGCGTCGACCACGGGCGCGGATCCGTCACCCACGACCGCGGGGGAACGCTGTGCGCACGTCGTCCCCGGGACCGTCGCGCAGACGCCGGCCGGGAACGTGACCGTGTAGGTCCCCTTCGGTGCGTCGACCTTCCACGCGCCCGCCGCGTCGGAGGTGGCGGTCTCGGCGAAGGCGGGCCCTGCGGCGGTCGTCCCCGCGATGGCGACGACGACGCCCTGTGCCGGGACGGCCGGAGCGAACGGCTTGCGCGGCTCGGACCCGCGGAGCACGTGCCCGCTGATCCCGCGCGCCGGTGCCTTGAGCAGATAGCCGTGGTCGACGCCGCCGACGGTTCCCGTGCCGATGATGTCGCCGCGTGCGTTGACGTCGAAGGCGTGCAGCATCTTGAAGCCGCTCGGAGCGATCTCGTTGAGTTCGACCCAGGCGCCGTCGGCGTACGCGACCGCACGCTGCGTCTGGCCGATCGCCTCGCCGACGACGAGCCCGTTGTCGACGGCCGCGGGCGTGTACGTCACGCGCGAGGAACCCTCCATCGTCGTGCCGTCCCCGAGCGAGACGATCGTGCCGTCAGGCCTGCGCAACTTGGCGATCAGCGGTCCGCCGGGCGTCGTCGGGGGCGCGACGCCGACGACGCTGCCGTCGGGGGCGACAGGGTGGGCGAAGACGCGCGCGTTGTTGGTGCAGTTCGCGGTGAACGGCAGCTCTGTGCCGGATGCTCCCGGGCCGTCGAGTAGCAACGTCTTGAACTTGATCGAGACCACGATCTTGCCGGCGTCCGAGATGCCGCACGGGTAGACCGCGTCGCCGCTTACGAGCGCCGGTGTGTACGCCGTCCCGGCCTCGACCGGCGGGTCGGTCCCCTTCAGGGAGACGAACGCGCGCTGTTGATCACCGTTGCTCTCGGTCTTGCCGGACGACGCGATGACGTCGCCTGCTGCATTCTCGCCCCAGCCGGCGGAGCTGAAGTTGCCGTTGGGAAGCAGTCCGACCTCGTGGGCGACCGAGGGGCTGGATATGTCCCACCACGCGGCGCGGCCGTAGCGGGTGCTCGGGCCGGCGTCGGCGACCGTCGCGGCGTCGTGCGACGCCGTGCCGAGGACGCGGCCCGCGTCGTTGATGTCCCCGACCACGCTGTGCGGGAAGCCCTCGCCGAGCAGCGGGCTGAGGCTCCCCAGGACCGTCACCGCACCATCGATCCACACCGCTCCCTCGGTGACGGTTCCACTCTCCGTTGCCCGCGGGTGGGTGTACTCGACGACCATCTGCTGCTTGTTGTTGATCGCCTGCGGGCTGACGCTCGGCCCGAGATCAACGAACGTGTAACCGGCGAGGAACGGCGAGGCTTCAGCCGCGTACGCCTGCGCGAACGACGGCGCCGACGGCGCCGACGGCGGGGCGCTCAGCGCCGCGAACGCGGCCGCGCGCTCGCTCGGCGGGGCGAGCGGCGACGCGAAGGCCACGGGCGGCTGCGCGAACGCGAACGCGAGGAGAACCGCGGGAGCTGCGAGCACGCTGCGAGCGGAGATCCTGTGACCGTCGAGCATCCGGCGATCCTGCCATCAGGCGGGGACGCGGTCCAGAAGTTGTAACGGACGCGAACCAGGCGTCAGAACCTTGACGCCACCGGGATTCGAAGCGTGGGCGCCGCGTCGGTCAGATCTTCGTGACGGCGATCGCTCCAGCTGCGTCACCGGCCGGCCGACCGCTGGCCGGCCGTAGACGCCGTGACGAGGGGCCGGGTGCGCCCTCACGCGCCCCGGCTCGCTGCGGGGTCCAAGAGCCTGGCGTCGTCCTGGCCGGCCCCCGCCAGAGCCGGCGTAGAGCTTGGCGCGACGACTCCAGCCCCTACACGCGACGATCGTGCCTTCCGCCTCGTGAACGACGCATGGCGGGCGCCCGTCGGCTGATGTGGGCGCGTGTCCGGCTTGCTGGCGCCGCGGGTGTCGGCTACCGCGAGACGATCACGAATGTGAACTGCGTGGGCTTGGATCGGTTGCCCGCGGCGTCGGTGGAGACGAGCGTCATCTGGTAGGCGCCGGGATTCAGTTTCCGGGT
>JBBRFO010000155.1:0-4386 GCA_038224135.1 Solirubrobacterales bacterium | reverse complement strand
GGCGGACAGCGCGAGCGCTGCCAGCACTGTCCCCAGCACGACCATGGTGAACCGCGACACGTCCGACCTCCTCGACGGCGAGCGCCCCTCCGACGCCCGTGAACCGGCGTGAGACGGTAGCGATCAGCTGAACTGCGCGCGCAGATCCTTCTTGCTGAACTTGCCGACGGATGTCTTCGGGATGGCGTCGACGAACTCGATCCGCTCCGGCATCCACCACTTCGGGATCCGGCCGTCGAGGAACGCACGGACCTCGCCCGCGTCGATGTCGGCGCCACTCACCGCAACGACCGCCGCGAGCGGGCGCTCGCCCCACTTCTCGTCGACGACGCCGATCACGCACGCCTCGAGCACTCGCGGGTCGGCCATGATCTCGTTCTCGAGTTCGACCGAGGAGATCCACTCGCCGCCGGACTTGATCAGGTCCTTGGTTCGATCCACCAGCCGCACATAGCCGTCGCCGTCGATCGTCGCGACGTCGCCGGTGCGCAGCCAGCCGTCGGCCGTGAACGAGGCCGTCGACGGCTCGACCTTGTGGTAGGACGCTGTGACCCACGGACCGCGCACCTGCAGCTCGCCGCGGGCGTCGCCGTCCCAGGGCAGCTCCTCGTCGCTGTCGGCGTCGATGATCCGCACGTCGACCAGCGGCACCGGCAGCCCGGCGGCCGTCCGCACGTCGGCGAGCTCGTCGTCCGAGCGGCCCGCGAGCGTGCTCTTGATCGTGCAGACGGTGCCCAGCGGGCTGGTCTCCGTCATCCCCCACGCCTGCAGGATCGGCAGCCCGATCTTCTGGCGGAACGTCTCCGACAGCGACTTCGGCACCGCCGACCCACCGCAGACGACCCGCGTCAGCGCCGACATGTCGCGCCCGTCGAGCTCGGCGGCGACGCCGTTCCAGATCGTCGGCACGCCGGCGGCAAGCGTCACGCGCTCGGACTCCATCAGCTCGGCGATCGCCGGCGCCGAGAGGTCCGGGCCGGGCAGCACGAGCGACGCGCCGGCCATCACGGCGGAGTGGGCCAGTCCCCAGGCGTTGGCGTGGAACATCGGGACGACCGGCAGGATCACGTCGCGCTCACTGACGCCCAGCGTGTCGGCGACCATGCTGCCCATCCCGTGCAGCACCATCGCGCGGTGCGAGTAGACGACGCCCTTCGGGTTGCCGGTCGTGCCGCTCGTGTAACACATCGCCGCGGCCTGGTTCTCGTCATCGATCCGGAACTGCGCCGGCTCGCCCTGAGCCAGCAGCTCCTCGTAGTCGCGCACGCGCGGGTCGTCCGGGATCTCGGCGTCGGAGCCGTCGTCCATCACGACGAGGTGCTTGACGCCCTCGAACGTCGGCACGAGCGGCCAGAAGATCCCCAGCAGCGAGCGGTCGACGAAGATCACCTCGTCCTGCGCGTGGTTGACGGCGTAGGTGACCTGCTCAGGGAACAGGCGGATGTTCAGCGTGTGCAGGACCCGGCCGCTGCACGGGGCGGCGTAGTACAGCTCGAGGTGGCGCGCGGTGTTCCAGGCGAACGTCGCCACGCGCGCGTCCGGCGCCAGGCCGAGCACGTCGAACGCCCCGGCCAGCTTGCGCGTCCGCGCGGCCCAGGCGCCGTAGGTCGTGCGCTCGCGGCCCGCGAGCGTCGCCGTGACGATCGTCTTGTCCGCGAACAGGCGCTCACCGCGGCTGAACAGGTGCGGCAGGGCCAGCGGGGTGTCCGACATCGTTCCGAGCATCGGCGAACCTTATGTCGCCGGCGAGTTACGCGGCGACGGGGACTGCGGCGCGGCGGACGACGTCGTACGCCTGCGGATCGAACTGCCGGGTGATGGCCCGGTAGCGCCGCGCGGTCGACGGCCAGACGGCGGATGGCTCGCCGGAGGCATCCAGGTACCAGCTGACGCAGCCGCCGGTCGCCCAGACGGTGTCGCGGACCATCTCGTGCAGTTCACGCGCGTAGGTCTCCTGCGCCGACTCGCTGACCTCGACGCTGGCCAGGCCTTCGCGGTCCATCGTGCGCAGCGCGTCGACCGCGTACGCCATGCCGGACTCGATCTGCATGATCTGCGACGTGTGGCCGGTCCCGGTGCCGATGCTGCCGACGCGGAAGAGGTTGGGAAAGCCCGCCGTCGTGACACCGCGATAGGCGCGCGGCGAGTCGCCCCACGCCTCCAGCAGTGATGCGCCGCCGCGGCCGTGCAGACGCCCGGCCAGCGGCGGATCGGTGACGTGGAATCCGGTCGCGCAGACGATCGCGTCGACCGCATGCTCGACGCCGTCGGCGGTGAGCACGCCGTGCTCGCGGACCTCCGCGATCGCCGAGGTTTCGACGCTGACGTTGGGCTGGTTCAGCGCCGGGTACCACGCGCTGGTGATCAGGATCCGCTTGCAGCCGATCTCGAAGTCCGGCGTCAGCTTGGCGCGCAGCGCCGGGTCGTCGATCTCACGCCGCAGATAGGCGAGCGAGATCGTCTGCGCGATGCGGCGGATCCAGCGGCGGTGCATCACCTGGTGCATCACGCCGTCGCGCTGCCAGTCCTGCGCGGTGCGCAGCAGCCGCTGGATCGCCGGGACGCGGCGCAGCAGCCGGCGCTCGGCGTCGGTGATGTCGCGGTCGTTGCGCGGCATGACCCAGCCGGGCGTGCGCTGGAAGACGGTCAGCGCGCCGACGAGCGGCTGGATCGCGGGGACGATCTGGATCGCGGATGCGCCGGTGCCGATCACGGCCACGCGCTTGCCGGTGAGGTCGTGCTCGTGATCCCAGCGGGCCGAGTGGAACAGCTGACCGGCGAAGCCGTCCAGGCCCGCGATCGCGGGGTACGTCGGATCGCACAGCACGCCGCTGCCGTCGATGATCGCGTCCGCGGTCAGTTGCAGATTCGTCGTGGTGATCGACCACTGCTGGCGCCGCTCGTCCCAGCTCGCGTCGAGCACCTCCTCGCCGAACGCCGTCACGTCGTCGATCCCCATGTCCGTGCCGACCTTGCGCATGTACTCCCAGATCTGGCGCCCGTCGGAGAACGTCCGCGCCCAGTCGGGGTTGGGCGCGAACGACAGCGAGTACAGATGCGAGGGGACGTCACAGGCGATGCCGGGGTACGTGTTGTCGCGCCAGGTGCCGCCGAGGTCGGGCGCACGCTCGAGCACGAGGAAGTCGCTGATGCCCGCGGCGCGCAGCTGGTGGACGGCGGTCAGCCCGGTGAACCCGGTGCCGATGATTGCGACGCGGACGTGAGCGGGCAAGTCGGTCATGAGCGGCAGACTAGACACTCTGTCGAGTTCTGCCGGCTGGCCGCCGGGCTACGGTGGTCGGCGGCCCATGGAGCTCGCCCCGACGACACCGAACGTCTCGCTGCGGCGCCACGGCGAGGAGCACGTCGTCGTGCTCGCCTTCCCGTATGACCGGCGGATCGTCGACGTCGTGCGCGGCATCCCGCATCGCAGCTTCGACTGGGACCGCAAGGAGTGGCGCGCGCCGGTCGACGACTGGGTCGGCGTGCACGTCGCCGACGTGCTCGCGCGCTTCCCGGAGCTGACTGCCAGCGACGGCGTCAGCGACTGGCTCAAGGGCATTGACCACCGCTGGGTCGGCAGCGTGTCGACGGCCCGCTACGACGCCCGCGGCTGGTGGGCACTGACGACGCGTGCGGGCACGCTGCCGCCGGCGCTGCTGGACGGGAGCGTCGACCACGATGGCCGCACGCTCGTCCCGCTGACGATGGCGGCCGCCGAAGCGCTGCGCGAGCTCGCCTCGGCGCGGTTCGACGCCGGCGCCGATCGCTGCCTCAACGCGGTCGAGGTCGGCATCGAGCCGCCACCCGCGCGGCTGGTCCTGAACGAGCGCGTCGACGGGACGCACCTGGCGCTCGAGGTGCTCTGGGATCCGGACGCGGGCACCGCCTTCGAGCGCCTGCCCGCCGCCGAGGAGGGTCGCCGGCTGCCGCTGGACCCGTGGATCATCGAGCAGCTCGACGAGTTCCTGGCCCTCCATGCGGTCGTGCCCGACGGGCAGGCGACGCGCGCGCTGGCGGCGCTGCGCGAGGAGTACGAGGCGGCGACCGCCGCGATCCGCCGCTCGCGCGCGACCGAGGGCGAGCCGATTCCCGAGGTCGCCGCGGTGCTCGGCGGCGAGCTGCAGCCGTTCCAGTGGGCCGGCGTGCGCTACGTGCTCGACGCGCGCCGCGCGTTCCTCGCCGACGAGCAGGGCCTGGGCAAGACGGTCGAGGCGCTCGCCGCGCTCGAAGCGGACGGTGCCTTCCCGGCGGTCGTCGTCTGCCCCGCCTCGCTGAAGCTCAACTGGGAGCGCGAGGCGCGTCACTGGCTGCCCCATCGCAGCATCGCCGTCGTCGAGGGTCGCAGCGCGGTGCCGCCGAGCGGCGACATCACGATCCTCAACT
>JBBRFO010000154.1:0-4490 GCA_038224135.1 Solirubrobacterales bacterium | reverse complement strand
GCCGCTCGGCCTCCAGCGCCGCCGCCCAGATGACGAGCGCCAGGTACGGGATATCGATGTAGCCGCGCGCCGCCAGGAACGGAAAGTCGAACCGCGTGCAGAGGACGATGCCGGCGATCACGCCCACCAGCGGCGTGAACGCGACCCGGCCCAACCGGTACAACCCGGCGACGAGGACGGCGAAGCTCGCCAGCGTCGCGAACACCATCACGCGGTCGCCGCTGCGGCCCAGGAGCGCGAGCACGGCGCCGAACAGCACGCCGAGCGGGTGCTCGGTCGGCGCGCGATAGGCGTCGAAGCTCGGCAGGTGCCCATGCAGCAGCTCGCGGCCCCAGAGCAGCGAGTACACCGAGTCGTAGTTGGGGTAGGTCGGGAACAGCAGCGCGCCGGCCAGCAGGGCGACGCAGAGGCCCACGAACAGGATCACCGGCCACCCGGCCGAGCGCACCCGATCGAGCAGTCCTGGCGTGGTGGAGGCGGGCGTGGAGGTCACGGCAACGGGGAAGCCGCCGGTGCCTGACGTAGCGTCCGCACCTGCGCCATACTCGGCGGGCGAGTGTACGCCACGTCCGGGCGCCTGCGTCCCCGTAACTCCTCCCCCAGCTGCGGCGTACTCTGGTCTGCGTCCTTATGAAGCTCATCATCCAGATCCCCTGCCTCAACGAGGAGGAGACACTCCCGGCGACGCTCGCCGACCTGCCGCGTGCGGTCGACGGCTTCGACACGGTCGAGTGGCTCGTCATCGATGACGGCTCCACCGACCGGACGATCGAGGTGGCCCGCGCCGGCGGCGTCGACCACATCGTGCGGCTGACGAACAACAAGGGCCTTGCAGCCGGGTTCCAGGCGGGCCTCGACGCCTGCCTGAAGCTGGAGGCCGACGTCATCGTCAACACCGACGCCGACAACCAGTACAGCGGCTTCGACATCCCCAAGCTCTGCGCGCCGATCCTCGCCGGCAACGCCGACATGGTGATCGGCGACCGCCAGGTCAACACGATCGACCACTTCTCGCCGCTGAAGAAGCGCCTGCAGCGGCTCGGCTCGTGGGTCGTGCGCCAGGCGTCGGAGACGAACATCCCCGACACCACGTCCGGCTTCCGCGCCTACAACCGCGAGGCCGCGATCCAGATGGCGGTCGTCTCCAAGTTCACGTACACCCTGGAGACGATCATCCAGGCCGGCAAGCTGCTGGTCGCCGTCGACCACGTCCCGATCTCGACGAACCCGAAGACGCGCGAGTCGCGGCTGTTCCCGTCGATGTGGTCGTACGTGCGACGCAACTCGCTGTCGATCTTCCGGATCTACGCCCAGTACGAGCCGATGCGCGTCTTCGTCACGCTGGCGCTGTTCCTGTTCGGCCTGGCGCTGATCCCGTGGCTGCGGTTCTTCGTCGCCTGGGTCCAGGGCGACGGCGCCGGCCACGTGCAGTCGCTGATCTTCGGCGCGGTGCTGTTCAACGCGGCCGTCGTGATGGGTGCGCTGGGCGTCATCGGCGACCTGCTGCACGGCCAGCGGATCATGATCCAGCGCACGTTCGAGCGCGTCCGCCGGATCGAGCTCCAGCTCGGCATCCCGCCGTCGCACTACGAGCCGGGCGCACGCGACACCGGCCGCCCCGCGACGACCGGCGCCAACGCCGCGCCGACGCCCGAGGAGCAGCGCCAGTCGACCCAGGAGCACGAGGCGATCAAGGCATGAGCCCGCAGGTCACGGTCGACGCCGAGGGCACGGTCACCGGCAACACGTTCGACAAGTACGGATCGTCCAACCCGGTCGTGCGCCGGCTGATGACGGGCTTCCACGCCCAGCTCGACGAACTCTTCACCCAGGCGGCCCCCACGTCGATCCTCGACGTCGGCTGCGGTGAGGGCGTGCTGACGCACGAGTGGGCAGGGCGCCTGAACGGTGGGCGGATCGTCGGCATCGACCTTGACGACCCGCAGCTGCACGAGCAGTGGAAGACGCGCACCGCGCCCAACCTCGACTACCAGGTGATGAAGGCCGAGTCGCTGCCGTTCGCCGCCGACGAGTTCGACATGGCGACCGCGATCGAAGTGCTCGAGCACGTGCCCGACCCGGCCGAGACGCTGGCCGAGATGGCGCGCTGCGCGAACCGCTGGATCCTCGTCTCCGTCCCCCGCGAGCCGATCTGGCGCGGGACGAACATCGCCCGCGGCGCCTACTGGAAGACGCTCGGCAACACGCCCGGCCACGTGAACCACTGGTCGAGCAACGCGTTCGGCAAGCTGCTGTCGACCTACGGCGAGGTCGTCGAGCTGCGCCGGCCGTTCCCGTGGACGATGGCGCTCGTGCGCGTTCGTGACTGACGTCGCGGCCGACGCTGAGGACGCGCAGGCCGTCGCTGAGAGTTATGGGCGCGGCGCGCGCCTGCTGTCCGTCGGGATCGCCGCGACCGGCGTCTTCACGCTGGCGTACTTCGCCGTCGCCAGCCATGTTCTGAGCAAGAGCCTGTACGGATCGATCGCACTGCTCTGGTCGATCCTGTTCGTCGTCAACTCGGTCATCTATCGCCCCGTCGAGCAGTTGCTGTCGCGGACGATCGCCGACCGCCGCGCGCGCGGGCTCACGCACAGCCACCCGCTGCGCGTCCCGCTGCTGATCCAGGCCGGGTTCGCGGCGCTGTTCCTGATCGTCGCGCTGGCACTGAAGCCGCAGATCGTGGCGCTGTTCGACGGCGCCGAGTCGCTCTACTGGGTCTTCACCGGCGCGGCGATGGCCTATGCGGTCAGCTACTTCGCGCGGGGCTACTTCGCGGGGCACGAGTGGTTCGGCCTCTACGGCGGGCTGGTCCTGTTCGAGTCGCTGTCACGGTTCTGCTTCCCGGTCGCGGTCGCCATCGGCATCGCCTCGGGCCAGACGGCGGTCGCGCTCGGCATCGTCGCCGCGCCGCTGGCCTCGCTGCTGGTCGTCCCCTGGGGCATCGGTCGCCATCGCCGGGCATCGGTGGACGCCGCGCCGCAACCGCCCGACGACATGGCGCTCGCCGCCGGGACCGGCTTCGCGCTGGCCGTCGCGGCGATCCAGCTGGCCGAGCAGACGCTCGTCAACGCCGGCGTCCTGGTCGCCGACGCCAAGGCCAGCGCCGCGGTCGCCGGGGCCGTCTTCAACGTCCTGCTGATCACGCGAGCGCCGCTGCAGCTGTTCCAGGCGGTCCAGACGTCGCTGCTGCCGCACCTGACAGGCCTGGAGGCGACCGATGGGCGTCAGGACGCCGACCGCACGATCCGCATCACGGTGCTGCTGATCGCGGCCTTCGCCGGGGCCGTCGCAGTCGGGTTGCTGGCGATCGGCCCGACGGTCATGCGGGTCGTCTTCTCCGACCAGGTCGGCTACGAGCGGGCCGGCCTCGCGGTCGTCGCCGTCGGCATGGGGTTCCATCTGGCGGCCGGCACGCTCAACCAGGCCGCACTCGCACGTGGGCACGCCTGGCAGGCCGCCGGTGCCTGGATGCTGGCCGCCGCGGGGTTCCTCGGCTGGATGCTGTCGCCGATCGTCAGCGACGTGCTGCTGCGAGCCCAGATCGGCTATGCGGCGTCGGCGGTGGTGCTCGCCGGCCTGCTCTGGGGCCTGTACCGTCGTGACGACGTGCCGTAGGGAGCTTTTGAGCGGAAATTTGTCCAGAAACGTCCGCCATGCCTTGCGCCGCGGGCCGCTGCGGACGATCACAGCCGTGTGCCGCCCGTCATTCGCGCCGTCTGCCTGCTCACCTGCCTGCTCGCCCTCGCCGCCGTTCCGGGCGCCGGCGCCCGCGGGGTGCACGGCGGACCGCTGGCCGATCATCTGAACGGCACGGCGCAGAACGACACGATCCACGGCGAAGGCTCGTCCGACACGATCTTCGGGCGCGACGGCAACGACACGCTCGACGGTGGCTTCGGCGCCGACATGCTGATGGGCGGCAACGGCGACGACACGCTGCTCGGCGGCAGCGCCGACGACAAACTCTACGGCGGTCCCGGCAACGACACGCTCGACGGTGGCACCGGCAACGATGTCGTCGACGGCGGCCCCGGCGATGACCGGATCGACGGCGGCGACGGCGACGACACGCTGCTCGGCGGCGACGGCAACGACTACATCGTCGAGGCGCGCTTCGGTGACGAGAAGCTGATCGACGGCGGCGCCGGCGACGACTACATCGACGCCAATCGCGGCGGCGACTCCGACGTGCGCGGCGGCGACGGCGCCGACATCATGCGCGGCGGCAACGGCCCCGACGTCCTCTACGGCGGCAACGGCGACGACGCGATCGACGGCGGCGCCGGCAACGACCGGATCGAGGGCGGTCCGGGCAACGACATCCTCGCCGGCGGCGAGGCGGGCGAGGACTCGATCAGCGGCGGCGACGGCAACGACACGATCTATACCGGCTCCGGCCGCGACACCGTCGACTGCGGCCCGGGCGACGACACCGTCTACGTCTCATCGCAGGGCGAGGCCGCGATGACGACCAACTGCGAGACGAT
>JBBRFO010000153.1:0-4553 GCA_038224135.1 Solirubrobacterales bacterium | reverse complement strand
CCCGCCGCTACCTCGCGGTCGAGCTCGTGACCGCCGGCCTCTTCGCCGTCGACGGCTGGCGCTACGGCGACTCGACCGTGCTCGTCGCCGTGCTCGTGCTCATCGCGGTGCCGGTCCTCGTTCTCGGTGCGACGGCGCCCTACGCGATCCGGCTCAGCGTGCGCACGGTCGAGGAGGCGGGACGCGTTGCCGGACGGCTCTACGCGATCTCGACGCTCGGGAGCCTGGCCGGCGTGTTCCTGAGCGCGCTGCTCCTGATCCCGCTGGTCGGCACGCGGCGGACGTTCCTCGCCTTTGCATTCGCGCTGGCGCTCGTCGCCGTCCCGGCCGTCGGGCGCAGGGCTGCGCTGGCGCCTGCCGTGCTCGTCGCGCTGGCGCTCGCGCCGGTGGGGACGATCAAGAGCGCCGATGCTGCACGTGTCCTCTGGGAGCGCGAGACCGAGTACCAGTACGCGCGCGTCGTGCAGGACCCCGACGGCGAGCGCCGGCTCGAGCTCAACGAGGGGCAGGCGGTTCACTCGTCGTGGCGTGCGGGCACCTACCTCACCAAGGACTACTGGGACGAGGCGCTCGTCCTGCCGTCGATCGCCGGCCGCGTTCCGCACTCGATCGCGATCCTCGGCAACGCCGGGGGGACCGTCGCCCGTGCCTATGGGCACTACTTCCCGCGGTCGCGCGTCGATGCCGTCGAGATCGACGGCGAGCTCACGCGTGCAGGCCGGCGCTGGTTCGGCCTCGGCGGCCCCGGGCTGCACGTCCACACCGCCGACGCCCGGCCGTTCCTGCGCACGGCCTCGCGCCGCTGGGACGTGATTCTCGTCGATGCCTATCGCCAGCCGTACATCCCCTTCTACCTCGCGACGCGCGAGTTCTTCGACCTGGCGCGCGAGCACCTCACGGCCGGCGGCGTGGTGCTGGTGAACGTGGGTCATCCGGAGGAGAGCAACGAGCTGGAGCGGGTCCTGACGGCGACCATGGGGAAGGTGTTCGGCCGCGTCTCGCGCGACCCGGTGACAGCGACGAACGTGATGCTTGTTGCGTCCCGGCAGGGCGGCCGGCCCGGCGCGGCGCTCGGTGCGGCCGCGCTCCCGCCGGACCTGCGGCCGGTCGCGCAGGCCGCGTTCGCTCGCCTGGCACCCGGGTTGCCCGGCGGCACGGTCTACACCGACGACGTCGCGCCAGTCGAGTGGCTCATCGACTCGTCGATCCTCGACGTGGCCGCGAAGGGCCACCGCTAGGTTCCGGTCACGTCAGGCGCTCGGCGGGCGGCGGTAGCGCCAGGCGACTGCGACGAGCAGCGCACCGGGCACGGCGATGCCGACGCTGTAGCCGAGAATGAGCCACCAAGGCGTGTCGCCTGCGCCGCCCGCGTGCGCGGCGACGTCCGTCGCGAGACCGAGCACCGCCAGTCCCAGACTCAGCAGGAGCAGCGCGAGCAGGGTGTGGCGCCGGCGCGGCTCCGAGCGTGGCGATCGCCAAGGCGAGCATCTCGCGGGTCGCGTTGCGCACGGCGTGATGGTCGCGGCTCGGTCTGATCGTGTCTACTCTCGCGCCATGATCGTCATTCGCGGCACCTATCTGGCTCCGATGGAGGATGTCGACGCGGTGCGCGCCGACCACGTCGGCTGGATCGGCGAGCACACCGCTTCGGGAGCGGTCATCGCCGCTGGGCGGACAACGCCGCCGGACGGCTCCGTGCTGCTGTTCAGCGGGGCTGACGCTGAGGCGGCGCTGCTGCTGCTCGGTGACGACCCATACGTGACGGCCGGTGTGGCCGAGTACCGCGTCGAGGCCGTCTTCGCGCCCGTCGTGCACGCGCACGGGTTCGAGCGGTTCGCCGCCTGACAGGCGGCGCGGGCTGCACCGATACGGGTTATCCCCCTCCCAGGGGGGACAACTCGCGGCGGGTGGCGGGATGCGCGAGCGGCTCAGAACCGGCGGCCGTCATGCTGGATCCGCGGCCGGAAGCCACGCGTCGAGCGGCAGCGTCGCGCCGGCACGAGCAAGCGCTGCCGGGTCCAGCGCGGTCTGGGGGAGGGCGGCGACCGCGACATGCCCGAGCGCCGCAATCGTCTCGCGATTGGACCGCTCCATCAGCGACGGCTCCGGCGGCCACGGGGTCAGCACCACGCCGACGACGTCGAGTCCGGCCGCGCGGGTGACCTCGAGCGTCAGCAGCGTGTGATTGATCGTCCCCAGTCCCGGGCGCGCCGCGACCACGACGGGCAGGCCCAGCGCCACCGCGTAGTCGCGCACGAGGTACTCCTCGGTCAGCGGGACGAGCAGGCCGCCGACGCCTTCGGCGATGAGCACGTCCGCCCCGACCGCGGCCGCGAACGCGTGGGCGACGAGCGCCTGCGGATCGAGCCGCGTGCCGGCGAGTGCCGCTGCCAGGTGGGGTGACAGTGGTGGACCGAACGTCGCGGTGGTCACCTCGCCCGGGTCGACCCCCGCGGCGGCGGCGAGCAGCTCGTGATCGCGCGTGCCGTCGGGTGCCGGGTCGTCGAGGCCGGTGACGACGGGCTTGACCGCGGCGACCCGCTCGCCGCGCTCGCGCAGGGCGGCGCAGATGGCGGCGGCGACGACGGTCTTGCCGACGCCGGTGTCGGTCCCCGTGACGAAACAGCCGCGCATCGTGAAGCGATCAGGCGGCGTCGGCGCGGACGCCGGCGGCCGCGACCGGCATCCCGGCGCCCGGGCGGAATCCTGCCTGCAGCGCTGCGCGCCCGAGGACCCGCGCCGCCTCGCGGAGCTCGTCGCGGTCGTGCGTGGCCATCACGGCCAGCCGCAGGCGGGACGTGCCCTCGGCGACCGTCGGTGGCCGGATCGCCTGGGCGAAGACGCCACGCTCGATCGCCAGCTCGCAGATGCGCATCGCCTGCTCGGCATCGCCGATCACGAGCGGGACGATCTGCGTCGTCGATCCGCTGACGTCGAAGCCCTCGCGTGCGAGTTCGTCGCGCAGTGCATCAGCGTTGGCCACGAGCCGGTCGACGCGTCGGGGCTCCTCGGCCAGCAGTTCGAGTGCGGCGAGCGCGCCGGCGACGGCGGGGGGCGGGGGAGCCGTCGAGAAGATGAACGGGCGCGACGTGTTGATCAGCAGCTGGGCGATCGCGTCGCTGCAGGTGACGTAGGCCCCGTAGGCCCCGAGCGCCTTGCCGAGCGTGCCGATGACGACGTCGACCTGGTCCTCGACGCCGGCTTCGTGCACGGCGCCGCGCCCGCCGGGGCCGACGCAGCCGACGCCGTGCGCCTCGTCGACCGCCAGCCGCACGCCGTACTCGCGCGCGAGGTCCGCCAGATCCGCGAGCGGTGCGACGTCGCCGTCCATCGAGAAGACCGAGTCGGTGACGATCAGCGACGCGCGCTCACCCGCCTGCCGCAGCCCCCAGGCCAGGTGCTCCGGGTCGTTGTGGCGGTAGACGAAGGTCTCGGCCCGCGAGAGCCGGCAGCCGTCGATGATCGACGCGTGGTTGAGCTCGTCGCTGAAGACGACGTCGCCGTCGCCGGCAAGGGCACTGACGACGCCGACGTTCGCCATGTATCCGGACCCGAACAGCAGCGCCGCCTCCGAGCCCTTGAACGCCGCCAGGCGCTGCTCGAGCTTCTCGTGGATGCGCATCGTCCCGGACACCAGGCGCGAGGCACCGGCCCCGACGCCAAAGCGCATCGCGGCGTCGGCGGCCGCCTCGCGCACGCGCGGGTGGTCGGCCAGGCCGAGGTAGTTGTTGGAGCACAGCAGCAGGACCGGCGTGCCGTCGAGCACCACGCGCGGTCCCTGGGGGCCGCTGATCACGCGCAGGCGGCGGTACAGCCCGCGGTCGCGTAGGTCGTCGAGGCGTTCCTCGATCTCGATCATCGCTGCGCCGAGGCGAGCAGGTCCTCGGGCCAGGCGTTGGGCGCGCCATCGGGCCTGGGTGCGACGTTCTGCTTGGGCTGGAAGCGCAGCTGCGTCGAGGGATCCCACAGACGCACTTCGATCTCGACCTCGCCAGATGGCGTGCCGGCGTCGTCGAGGTACTCCTCCAGCACGTCCGGCGTCTCGCCGGCCAGCAGGCCGCTGCGGTTGTCCGGGCGCGGGTTGGCTCCGTTGTCGGGCTGGCGGGCGATGTTCAGCCCCTGGTCGGTGAACATCTGGCGGTCCTGCGCCGGCGTGTTGCCGAGGGTCGTCAGGAAGTTGCCCATCATCACGCCGTTGATCCCCGCGCGCACGGCGAGCGGCTGCAGATCGGCGAGGTTCTCGACGCGGCCGCCGCAGAGGCGGAACAGCGCCTCGGGCATGATCAGGCGGAAGATCGCGATCCACTTGACCGCCTCCCACGGATCCATGATCTGGCGGTCGCCGAACTTCGTGCCGGCCTTCGGGATCAGCAGGTTGATCGGGACGCTCGTCGGGTCGATCTCGGCCAGCTGGAAGGCCATCTCGACGCGTTGCTCCGGCGTCTCACCGAGGTTGAGGATGCCGCCGACGCAGGTCTCCAGGCCGGCCTCCTTGACCGCCTCGATCGTCCGCAGGCGGCCCTCGTAGCGGACCGTGCTGGAGACCTCCGGGT
>JBBRFO010000152.1:0-4566 GCA_038224135.1 Solirubrobacterales bacterium | reverse complement strand
CTGCGGCCGAGCCGCACCCGCGGGTGCTGGTCTCCTCGTCAGCGGTCGGCTACTACGGCAAGCATGGCGACGAGCGGGTCGACGAGTCGACGCCGGCGGGCGACGACTTCCTGGCGCGCGTCTGCGTTGCATGGGAGCGCGAGGCGCTCGCGGCGGCCGACCTCGGCCTGCGGGTGGTGTGCGTGCGGACCGGCGTCGTGCTCGACAAGTCCGGCGGCGCGCTGAAGACGATGCTGCCGCCGTTCAAGGCCGGCGTCGGCGGCCCGGTCGCCGGCGGGCGTCAGTACATGCCATGGATCCACGTCGACGACGTCGTCGGGATCTATCTCCACGCGATCGAGGACGAGGCGTGGACCGGGGCGTTCAACGCCAGCGCGCCCGAGCCGGTCACCAATCGCGACTTCTCAAAAGCGCTCGGCCGCGCGTTGCACCGGCCCGCCGTCGCGCCGGTTCCGGCGCTGGCGCTGCGGTTGCTCTACGGCGACATGGCCGAGATCGTCACCGAGGGCCAGCGCGCCGTGCCGGCCGCCGCGCTCGCTCACGGGTACGCGTTCACGCATCCGGACCTGGACGCGGCGCTCAGCGACGCGCTCGTGTAACCCGCCGGCCGGCCGAGCGACCACAACTCCGGTCTGAAGTCCGCAGCCGCTGACGCTCCGGAGTTGTCCTCGCCGGGGCGACCACAACTCCGGTCGGTCGCGCCCAGCCGACGGCCTACAGCCCGTGGATCGCTTCCATGTCGCGCGTGGCGTAGCCGATCTCGCCGCCGACGTCGACGTGGTCGGTCGAAGAGCGGGCTTCTGCCGCGACCGCCGCGGCGACGGCGGGAGCGACGTCGCGGTTGAACGCGGAGGGGATGATGTAGTCCTCGCGCAGGTCGGACTCGTCGATCGTCTGCGCGATCGCGCGGGCGGCGGCCATCTTCATCGCCTCGGTGATCTGCGGCGCGCGGACGTCGAGCGCGCCGCGGAAGACGCCGGGGAAGCAGAGCACGTTGTTGATCTGATTCGGGTAGTCCGAGCGGCCCGTGGCGATGATCCGCGCGTACTGCGCGGCCTCCTCGGGGGAGACCTCGGGATTCGGGTTGGCCATCGCGAAGACCATCGAGTCCGGGCGCATCTTGGCCAGCGCCTCGGGCGGCATCACGCGGGCACCGGACAGGCCGATGAACAGGTCCATGCCGTCGATCGCATCGGCCGGCGTGCCGATCAGCGCCTCAGGGTTGGTCGTTTCCGCATACCAGCGCTTGACGTTGTTCATCGATCCGTCGAGGTAGTCCTCGCGCTTGGTGCTGACGATGCCCTTGGAGTCGCAGCCGAGGATCTCGCGGACGCCGGCCTGGATGAGGATCTTGGACACGGCGATGCCGGCGGCGCCGAGGCCGACGACGAGCACGCGCAGGTCCATCAGGTCGCGTCCGGTGAGCTTGCAGGCGTTCAGCAGCGCGGCCAGTACGACGACGGCGGTGCCGTGCTGGTCGTCGTGGAAGACCGGGATGTCGAGCTCGGCCTTCAGCCGCTCCTCGATCTCGAAGCATCGGGGAGCCGAGATGTCCTCGAGGTTGATGCCGCCGAAGCCCGGCGCGATCAGCTTGCAGGTGTGGATGATCTCCTCGGGGTCCTTGGTGTCGAGGCAGATCGGGAACGCGTCAACGCCCGCGAACTCCTTGAACAACATCGCCTTGCCATCCATCACGGGCATCGCCGCGCGCGGGCCGATGTCGCCGAGCCCGAGGACCGCGGTGCCGTCGCTGACGACGGCGACGGTGTTGCGCTTGATCGTGTACTGGAAGGCCTTGTCCGGATCATCGGCGATCGCCTTGCAGACGCGCGCGACGCCGGGCGTGTAGGCCATCGACAGGTCGTCGCGGGTCTTCAGCGGGTACTTGTTCTTCTGCTCGATCTTGCCGCCGACGTGCATCAGGAACGTGCGGTCGGTCGAGTCGATCACGCGGGCGCCGTCAACGGCGGCGATCGCGGCCAGGATCATCTCCCAGTGCTTGCGGTCGGCGCCCTCGACGGTGATGTCGCGCACGAGGCGCTCGCCGGTCTCGACCAGGTCGATCGCGCCGATTGTGCCGCCTGCCTCGCCGATCGCGACGGCGACCTTGCCGAGCATGCCCGGGCGGTCGTCGATCTCGATGCGGATCGTGAGGCTGTACTGGGCGGACGGGTGAGCGGTCATACCGCGCCGGAGTCTACGTTTTGGAGCGACTTCGCGGCTGCACGGCCGCGGGAAGCGCGCCGGCCACGAGCAGCTGGAGCTCATCGGCGACGCGCTCCAGCGGGACGGTGCTGCGCTGCGCGCGGGCGAGGACGATCGCGCCCTCCAGCGCGGCGACGACCAGCGTGCCGATCGACCGGGCACGTGCGTCGTCGGCGCCCGCGTCGCGTAAAGCCGTCGCCAGCGCGCTCTCCCAACCGCCGAAGACCCGCCCGGCCGTGTCGCGCAGGAGCGGCTCGCGGTCACCTTCGAGTGCCGCGGCGACGATCGCGCAGCCGGCCGCGTAGTCGCTGCTCGTCAGGATCGACTGCCACTGGTCGGTGAGCGCACCGATCGCGCTCACGGGGTCGTGGTCGCGCAGCGCCCGGACCGTGCCCGCGAGGATCACCTCGCCGGCCCATTCCGTGGCCTCGACGGCGAGTTCACGCTTCCCGCCGCGGAAGTGGTGGTAGATCGATCCGCGGGGCGCGCCGCTGTGCTCCAGCACGTCGCTGAACGATGTCCCGTGGACGCCGCGTTCGCGGAACAGCAGCGCAGCGCTGCGGACCATGTCGCGGCGGGCGTTGGAGGTACGCGGCATCGGGCTCAGGCGATCGGCACGGGCTCGAGCCGCGCCGGGACGTGCTTGTGCCACGGCGTGCCGGCGATCGGGTCTCGGCGGTCGCTGCTCGTCAGCTCGTTCGGCGCGACGCCGGTGACCGGACCGCCCGGGCCGTGCTCGAGGCCGAAGCCGTTGGGCAGCGAGATGTTGCCGGGGCGCATCATGTCCGTGATCTCGATCGGCGTCGTGCGGCGCCCGCGCGGGGTGATGACGACGACGTCGCCGCCGTCCTCGATGCCCAGCGCGGCGGCATCTGCGGGGCAGATCCGCAGCGCGCCCTTCGGATCGCGCTTGCGCCACGCGGGGTCTCGGATCAGCGTCTGCGCCGTGTTGCTGCGGCGCTCACCGGCCGACAGGATGAACGGGAAGTCGGGATCGGGCTCGTCGCGCTCGTCGGCGACGGTCGCGAGCTCGTCGAGCAGCTCGGGAATCGCCAGCGCGAGCCGGCCGGTGCCGTTCGCACGGCTGATCCAGTCCCAGTTGGCGTCGTGCTCGTCGACGCTGAACAACAGCCCGCGCTGCTCGCGCAGGACGGCCTCGAACAGCGCGTTGCCGAGTGCCATGCCCTCGCCGTCGATGCCCGCGCCGCGCAGCGAGTCCGGGTATGTCGCCGCGCACAGCTGCGCGCTCCCCCACAGCGCGGCCGCGGCGCCGGCGCCGTCGGGCAGCGACGGGCCGAGCGTCTCGTAGAGCACGACGGTCGCCAGGCCGACGAGGTGCGGTCGCTCGCCCATCCGGGCTGCGAACGCCGCGGCGTAGGCGCCGAGCCCCTGCTCCGCCGCCTCGCGCAGCCCGGCAAGGTCGTCGTCGGTCAGTGCGCCAAGTGCCCGCACCAGGCGCCGATGGATCTCCGGCTCGCCGAGTGGGCCGTCGGGGGCCTCGATCACCGGCTTGCGCAGGTGGAAGACGTTGTGGGGGAACTCGATGTTGAAGAACGTGCACTCGTACTTCTCGTACTGGGTCGGCGCCGGCAGCACGTAGTCGGCGCACTGGGCCGTCTCGGTCATCGTGATGTCGATCACGACGCTGAACTCGAGCGCCGCCATCGCCTCACGCATCCTTGGCGAGTCCGGCAGTGAGTGGACCGGGTTGCTGCTCTCGATGATCACGGCGCGAAAGCGCGCCGGGTCGTCGGTCAGGACCGCGTCGGGAATCGCCGCCGAGGGGAACAGACCGCCGATCACGCGCTCGCCGGTGCCCGGCGTGACGCGACGCGATTCGCGCGTGCGCCCGATCAGCCCGTTCGGGGCGAAGCTCGTGTGCAGGTTGATGCAGCCGGGGCGGGCAAAGTTGCCGGTCAGCGCCCAGAGCAGCTTCTCGAGGTACGAATTGAGCGTCGAGTGCGGCGCCTGCTGGATGCCCAGGTCCTCCAGGATCGACACGCTCGCGGCGGTGCCGATCCGCCGTGCCGCCTCACGGGCCAGCTGCGGGTCGACGTCCGCGCGCCGGCAGTAGTCGTCGACGTCGATGTCCTGGACCGCCGCGATCACGGCCTCGGACTCCGACGTGCGCGTCGCCAGGAACTCGTGGTCGAGCAGGTCCTCCTGCACCAGCGTGGCCAGCATCGCCGACAGCAGGAAAGCGTCGCCGCCGGGACGTAGCTGGAGATGGATGTCCGCGAGCTCCGCGGTCTCCGTGCGGCGCGGGTCGATCACGATCAGCGAGCGGTCAGGGTCGGCGGCGATCGCCTTCAGCGTCGGCCGCGCGTGGGGGATGCCGTGCGCCTGCCAGGGGTTCTTGCC
>JBBRFO010000151.1:0-4580 GCA_038224135.1 Solirubrobacterales bacterium | reverse complement strand
CGGAGGATCTGTCCGAGGAGGCCTCTTGTTGCGCTTGATCAAGCCGGCCGCACTCACGGCCTCTACCCTCGATGCGACAAATCACGGAGAACACCATGGGCAAGCTGAACGTCGGCAATCTCGATCGCGCCTTTCGCGTCGCCGTGGGAACCCTTCTCATGGTCCTGGCGGCGACCGGTCAGATCGGCTGGTGGGGCTACTTCGGCGTCATCCTGGTCCTGACCGGCGTGGTGGCCCTGTGCCCGCTGTATTCGCTGCTCGGCTGGAAGACGACGTCTCGCTGACAGCGGGGTCGCGCCCGTCCGGCATCGCACTTCCCCGGCTCAAGGAGATAAAGATGTACCAACGCATTCTGGTCCCCGTCGATGGCAGCCCGACGTCGACGGCGGGCCTCGAGGAAGCGATCAAGCTGGCGAAGCTGACCGGAGCGCGCCTGCAACTCCTCCACGTGGTCGACGAGATGCCGTTCGCCCTGAGTGCCGAGGGCTACGGTGCGATGTCGGCGGACGTGCTCGGGCTCCTCCGGGATGCCGGGCAGAGGATCCTCGGCGAGGCGCGCGCGCGCGTCGAGCAGAGCGGCATCCCGGTCGACGAGAAGCTGTACGAGAGCTTCAGCGGCCGCCTCTGCGATCGGGTGGTCGAACAGGTCGACGAGTGGAATGCCGACCTGGTCGTTGTCGGCACGCACGGAAGGCGCGGCGTGCGCCGCATGCTGCTCGGCAGCGACGCCGAGCTCATCCTGCGGACGTCGACTGTCCCGGTCCTTCTGGTCCACGGCGAACGGATCGAAGCGAAGCGATAGGGCCTTTTGGCTCGGCAGGGAACCGGGGCCGGAAAAGACACCGCGTCCGTCGCCGCTGCCTGTCCTGACCCCTGTGTGGCCGCCGGCGTGGATCGAGCAGAATGACACCGTCGCAGCTTCCTGATGCTTCCACGGTGAGCTTGCCACAACACATCGCTGTTCTCGACGACGAAGTCGACATCACCAGACTGCTGGCGAACTACCTGCGCTCGCATGGCTATCGGGTCTCGGAGGTCCACGAGGGCCCAGAGCTTTT
Organism: Solirubrobacterales bacterium; assembly: GCA_038224135.1. Lineage (GTDB taxonomy): Bacteria > Actinomycetota > Thermoleophilia > Solirubrobacterales > Solirubrobacteraceae > F1-60-MAGs163. The sequence continues at coordinate 3,522 of JBBRFO010000151.1, read as the reverse complement.
TCACTTGATGGAGTCTGACCCGGCAGCTCTGGTGCTGCTCGACCTGGGGCTGCCCGGCGAGGACGGCTTCATGATCGCGCGCCGCTTGCGCGAACGCTGGCAATGCGGGCTGGTCATCGTCACGGGTCGGGGTGACGCCGTCGACAAGGTCGTCGGTCTGGAGATCGGCGCCGACGACTATGTGACCAAGCCCTTCGATCTGCGGGAGCTCGTCGCCCGGGTCAAGGCCGTGTTGCGGCGAGCGGTGGCCTTGCCGGACGGCGCGAGCGGGCCCGCCGGCGCGACCAGGACTCTTCGCTTTGCCGGTTGGGAGCTCGATCTCGCCGGCCGGAACATGAAGGGCCAGGCCGGGCCCGTTGCCTTGACGACGGGTGAGTTCGAGCTTCTGCGGGTCCTCGTCGAGCATGCCGGCCGGGTTCTCTCGCGCGATTTCCTGCTGGAGCACACGCGTGGCCGCGAGGCCGGGCCGTTCGACCGCACGGTCGACGTCCAGATCGGGCGCCTGCGCAAGAAGCTCGAGGCGGACGTCGACGATCCACAGATCATCAAGTCCGTCCGTGGTGCCGGCTACATCCTGGTCGCGCCGGTCACCGTCGGTTGAGGAAGAGACCCGTGCCGGACCGGCTGTCGACAGCGAGGATCGACGACGACGGTCTCTTTCGGACCTTGTTCGAGGCCAATCCCGATGCTCTGCTCGTCGTCGACGGCGACGGCACCGTCGTCCTGGTCAACCGCTCGGCAGCGCAGTTGCTGGGGTATTCCGTCGAAGAGCTGATCGGACTGCCGGTGGATGCCCTGGTCCCTGACAGCGTCAGGCCGCGCCACGCGAAGTTCCGCGCCGCCTACGAGCGCGATCCTGTGCCGCGACCGATGGGCCTGCAAACCGACCTGGTGGCGCGCCGCAAAGACGGCTCCGAAGTCCGGGTGGAAATCGCGCTGAGTCCGCTTCGCGACCAGGGGCGGCCGCTGGTGGTGGCGGCGATACGCGACATTCGCGCCTACCCGCGCGTGCTGCAGGCGCTGACACGCGCCCGCTACAGCGAGCGTCTGGCCGGGTTGGGGCGACTCGCCGTCGACCTCGCCGACACGAAGGCCTTGCTCGATCGCGTGCCGGTTGTCGCCGCGGAGGCGCTCGAGTCCGAATTCGCGATGGTGTATCTGCTCGAAAGCAATCTGGCGGAGCTGGGCGTCGCCAGCGCCGTCGGCGTTCTGGCCGGTGAGGAACCGGGCAACCGGCTGCCCAACCGGCCCGACACGTCGATCGGATTCGTGCTCGCCCACGGGCGTTCGGTCGTGGTGCCCGACTACCGCCTCGAACAGAGATTCAGCGTGCCGGCAAGCTACCTCGACGCCGGTCTCGTCAGCGCGCTTGCAGTCCCCTTGTCCGACCGGGGAAGAACGATCGGCGCCGTCGCGGTCCGATCGGTCCGGCCGAAGCATTTCGGTGACGACGAGGTGCGCTTTCTCGAGTCGCTCGCGAACCTCCTGGCGAGCGCGCTGCAGCGGGCTCAATCGGACGAAGCCTTGAACCATGCACAGAGGCTGGAAAGCGTCGGCCAGCTCACGGGCGGTATCGCGCACGACTTCAACAACCTCCTCACGGTCATCCAGGGAAACCTCCAGCTGCTCGCCGAGCTGCACGGCCTGGCAGACGACGAGAACGGCAGGCAGCTCGTCGAGTCGGCCGCCCGCGCGTCGCGGCGCGGCGCCGAGTTGACCGGCAAGCTCCTCGCCTTTTCGCGCCGGCAGGTCCTGCAGCCGACGTCGGTCGACGTCGGCGCCATGGTCCATTCCCTGGCCGACATGCTGCGTCGCACGCTCGACCAGCGCGTCCGGATCGAGGTCGATGTCGAGGCCGACTGTCCGGCGGCGCTCGCCGATCCGGGCCAGCTCGAGTCGGCGCTCCTCAACATCGCCATCAATGCGCGCGACGCCATGCCGGACGGGGGGACGATCCGGTTCCGCGCGGCTGCGATGAATCGGCTGCCGGACTCTGCTGCGGAAGTCTCGGAAGCAGCTGCCACCGGCTTTGTCGAGATAACGATCGCCGACACCGGCGTCGGCATGACGGACGAGGTGAAGGAGCGCGTGTTCGAACCCTTCTTCACGACCAAGGCGCCGGGGCGTGGAACAGGTCTCGGCCTGAGCACGGTGTACGGCTTCGTCAAGCAGTCGCGAGGAACGATCATCCTGGAGAGCTCGCCGGGTGCCGGAACGTCGTTCACCCTGTTCATTCCGCGCGAAGACGCCCGCGCCGCATCGCAGAACAACGACGCCTGGTCGAGCCGCGGCCTGCCGGCCGGCTTGCGCGTGCTGCTGGTGGAAGACGACCCCGAGGTCGCCGCCGTCGTGCGCCAGTTCTTCGAGACCCTGGGTTCGGTGGTCGCCGTTGCCAGCAGCGGCGAGCAGGCGCTGCTCGCACTCGAGCCGGGGGTGGAAATCGATCTGCTCGTGTCCGACATCGCGCTCGGCGCCGGCATCCGCGGCACCGAGCTGGCGGCGCGGGTGCAGCAGCGCTTTCCCGCCCTCAGGGTGCTGCTCATGTCGGGATTCGCGCAGGACCTGCTCGACGCCGATCGCAGCGTGCCCGCGAGCTGGGAATTGCTGCCCAAGCCATTCTCTCGCGACGAGCTGGCGCAGGCCGCGGCGCGGGCGCTCTCTTCGGGCCGGGACCCGGCGCAGGTGACGCCAGGCTCTGAACCCTAGTGCAGAGCGTCGTTCGAGCCGACGCTGCGCTGGACGAAACTCGTCAAGGCGCCGATGTCGGGAATGCGAACGTCGCGCCGGCCCCCTTGCGCGAATTCGATGACGTTTTCGCGCGCCATCCTGGACAGCGCCCGGCTGACGCTTTCGAGCGTCATGCCGAGGTAGTTGCCGATTTCGGCGCGGGTCAGGCGCAACGCGATCTGGTCGCTGCGCAGGCCGCACCGCGACATCGATTCGGCGAGTGACCGCAGGAACTCGGCCACGCGTGCGTGTGCAGGCAGCGTGCAGACCGACATGAGGGAGTCGCGGTCGCGACCGAGCTCCCGGCTCATGGCGCTGTGGAAGAGGGTCATGAGCCCCGGGCTCTCGACGCACGCGGCCAGCAACGATTCGTAGCGGATGGTCCAGAGCTCTCCCGTGTCCATGGCAGTCGCCTCGCATCCGTAACGACCGCCCGCGATTCCATCGAAGCCGATCCAGTCGCCTCGAAACTTGAGGCCGACGACCTGCTCGCGCCCATCGGCTGCCAGCTTGGTGAGCTTGAAGAAGCCGGTGTTCAGGACATGGAGATTCGCGAATGTCTCGCCGGCGCGATAGATCACGTCGCCGGCGCGGACCAGGCGCCGTTGCGGCTGCAGCCGGTCGCCGAGCACCTTCAGGACCTCGCCGACGCCTTGGCTCGACTCCGTGACCTGCGCCGGCGGGGTCGCCGGGATGGCGCTCGCCGCACCTCCAGCGCCGGCCACGGGGGCAGGGGGCTTCGAGACGACGGTGTTGTTAGCGAACATGGAATGACCTCCTGTTGATGGAAGTCAT
>JBBRFO010000150.1:0-4608 GCA_038224135.1 Solirubrobacterales bacterium | reverse complement strand
CGCGCTGCCCATCACACCGTCGTCCTCGTCGCCCACCACGACGCCGCGCACTGGAGCCTGCTGTTCGCGCCGCAGGTTCCCGAGTGGATCGGCGAGCACTTCCCCGACGTGCTCGAGCGATCCAACGAGACGCCGCCGGTCATGTTCCCGGTCATCGGCGGCCCGCTGCTCGTGGCCCTCGGCGGCCTGACGGGCTGGGCTCGCCTGCGCCGCGCCGGAGCGCTGCTGTCGCTCGGCAGCGCGGCGACGATGGCCGAGATCGGATCGCGTTCGACGGTCGCGGGCGCCAATGACAACCTCAGCGGCGTCGCGACGCTGCTCGGGGTGGCCCGGCGACTGCGCGAACAGCCGATCGAGGGCCTGCGCGTGGTGTTCGTCTCGACCGGGTCCGAGGAATCGTTCATGGAGGGCATGCAGGCCTTTGCGCGTCGCCACTTCGACGAGCTGCCGACCGATCGCACGCACGTGATCTGCATCGACACCGTCGGCTCGCCGCGGCTGATGCAGCTCGAGGGCGAGGGCATGCTGCGGATGCGCGACTACCCGGAGTCGTTCAAGGCACTGCTCTCGCAGGTCGCCGAGGACCAGGACATCCACCTCGCGCGAGGTATGCGCTTTCGCAACGCGACCGACGGCCTGCTGGCGCTGAAGCGCGGGTACCCGACCGTGATGCTCGGCTCCTACAACCGCTACAAGGTGCCCTCGAACTACCACTGGCCGACCGACACGGCCGACAACGTCTGCTACGGCACCGTCGTCGAGGCGATCCGCCTGTGCGACGGCGTCGTGCGGCGGCTGGCGGCGATCGCCGGCTGACTCGGCGGCGAGCGTCAGCCGAGCGTCCGCGCCAGCGCGATCGCGCCGGCTTCGTCGCTGATCTCCCCGGCGTACTGCGCCTCGGCGATCGCGCCGAGCAGCTCACCGATGCGCGGGCCGGGCTCGATGCCCAGCGCCGCCGCGAGCGCGTCGCCGCGCACCAGCGGCTCAGGCGGGCCGGCGTCGTCGGCGTCGAGTGCGGCGTCGAGCACCGGCAGCCCCAGCTCCAGGTGCGCGGCGATCGCGACGTCCGCCTTGCGCCCGCGCGTCGCCAGGCGGTCGGCGATCGAGAGCAGCGTCACGTCGGCGGCGACCGGGTCGCAGGCGACGAGGTAGCGATGCACGGCGCGCCGGTCGAGCGGCGCCTCATGGACCAGGAACCCGAGGCGCAGGTGGTGCCGGGCCAGCGCCGCGACGTGGGCCCGCAGCCGCTCGCTGGTGCGCAGCCGGGCGAGGATCGCGCGCGACAGCTGTGCGCCTTCGCGGTCGTGATGCGGGAAGCCGACGCGCCCACCATCCAGCTGCACCCGCGTCTGCGGCTTGGCGATGTCGTGCAGCAGCGCGCCGAGCCGCAGCGCGCCACCGCGGGTCAGCTCGTCGGCCAGCGGCCGGGCCAGCTGCGCGCGGACCCGCGCGGCCCGGTCGGACCCGAGGACCACGTCCGGAGCCAGCTCCAGCTCGATCGCGCGCTCGAGCACCTCGAGCGTGTGATCGTGGACGTCGAGGTGGTGGTACACCGTCTGCTCGACGCCGCGCAGCGCCAGCAGCTCCGGCAGGACGACGGCCGTCGCGCCAGCCTCCTCGAGCAGCCGCATGCCCCGCAGGGCCCCGTCGGCGGCGATGATCCTGCGCAGCTCGCCGAAGACCCGTTCGCCGGCGCAGCCTTGAAGGCCGGGCGCGGCGGCCCGGGCGGCATCGGCCGTGACGAGGTCGAGCCGGAAGTCGAGCTCGACGGCGAGCCGCGGGAGCCGCATCACGCGGAGCGGGTCGTCGGAAAACGACCACGGCGAGACCATCCGCAGCCTGCCGGCGCGCAGGTCCGCGAGGCCGCCCGTCGGATCGACCAGCTCGCCGCCGGACAGTGGCTCGGCGATCGCGTTCAGCGTCAGGTCGCGACGGCGCAGGTCGGCGTCGAGCGAGCCGTCGAGCAGCGGTGACAGGTCGATCTGCCATGCGTGACCGGGGCCGACGACGCGCCAGGCGCCGAAGTCGTCCGACAGCGCGAACGCCGCCGTGCCGCCGCCGGCCGCGCGGCGGACCGCCTGCGCCGCCGCCGCGACATCACCCGGCAGCACGATGTCGACGTCGAGCGGGGCGTCCGCGCCGCCCCGGCCGAGCAGGCGGTCACGGACGGCGCCGCCGACGAGCCACGCGTCATGGCCCCTCAGGGCGGCGCGGGCGATGTCCAGCGGCGCGCTCACCGGCCTGCGTCCGGCGTGCCGTCCCGGTGGTGCTCGCGCGGAACGCGTCCACTCAACCCGCACGTGATCTCGTAGTTGATCGTTCCCAGCCGTCGCGCGAGCTCTTCGACCAGGATGCGCTCGCCGTCCTGCTCGCCGATCAACACGACCGGCTCGCCCCGGCGCAGCGACGATCCGTCGCCAGCGTCGAGTGTCACGTTGTCCATGCTGACCGTCCCGACGAGCGGCAGACGCCGCCCGCCCGCCAGCAGCTCGGCGTTGTTCGTCAGGTCGCGTCGCCAGCCGTCGCCGTAGCCGACCGGAACGGTCGCGATGCGCGTCGCGGCGGCGGCGACGAAGCGCCGGCCGTAGCCGGCGCTCTCGCCGGGACCGCAGTCCTTGACCTCGCCGACGTAGGAGTGCAGCGACAACGCCGGCTCAAGGCCATGATCGGCCGGGTCGGCGCCGAACGGGTCCAGTCCGTACAACGCGACCCCCGGGCGAATCAGATCGAAGTGCGCAGCGGGGTCGCGCAGCGTCGCGGCGCTGTTGGCGGCATGGACGAGCGCCTGCGGGAATCGGCTGCGCAGCGGCGCGACCCAGTCGGTGAAGCGCCCCAGCTGCTCACCGAAGAACGCGTCGCCGGGCTCGTCGGCGGTCGCGAAGTGCGTCATCAACCCGGCGAGCGTCGTCGCCGGGTCGGCGTCGGCGGCCTGCGCAACGCGGGTCGCCTGCTCCGGATCGCGCGTGCCCAAACGTCCCATGCCGCTGTCGAACTTGACATGGATCCGGCCGCCTCCGAGCTCCGCCACACGGGCCACCTGATCCTCGCGCCAGGCGACGACGTCGGCACCGGCTTCCAGCGCCGTGCGCAGCTCGTCGTCGCTCAGAACGCCGAGCACGAGGACGGGACCGTCGATCGACGCGGCCCGCAGCGCCGCCGCCTCGCCCGCCGTCGCCACGGCCAGCCAGCCGGCGCCGGCGCGCCGCGCCGCTCGGGCGACCGGGGCCATGCCGTGGCCGTACGCGTCGGCCTTGACGACGGCGCAGATCTGGACGCCGGGAGCGGCGGCGGCGATCCGCGCGACGTTGCGGTCGACCGCGGCCAGGTTCACCGAGGCCTGGACCCGCAGCGCCATCGGTTCTCAGCGATCGGCGAGCACGGCGCTGAGCACGTCGGCGCGGGTGACGATCCCGGCGAGGCGCCCCTCCGCGTCAACGACCGGCAGCAGGTTGTGGCCGCGCTCGGCGATCAGATGGCCGGCATCATGCGCGCTCGCGTCAGCGGAGACCGTCACCGGATCGGCGGTCATCACATCGCCGACCGTGCTGGCGATCGCCTTGCGGACCCGCTCCTCCCAGTGCTTGACGGAGCCGAGGAAGATCACGCCGCCGAAGATCTGGATGTTGGCCGGCGGATCGATGTCCTCCTCCTCGTCGCCGAGCAGCAGATCGTTCTCGGTGACGACGCCGACCACGCGTTGCTGATCGTCGACGACCGGCACCCCGCGGAGGCGGTGGGCGTGGAGCAACTCGACGACACGCTCGACGGGATCGGACGCTCGCAGGGCGGGCGCATCGGCGGTCATGATCTCGGCAACGGTCTTGGGCATCGGGACGGGAAGCCTACCCGCGCGCGAACGCGGACCGCGCTCGCGACAGCTCGGAGACGACGTCGCCGGCGACCAGGCCCTCGCCGCCGGCGTGAGCGGCGGCGCGCTCGCCCGCGATCGCGTGCAGGCGCACGGCGGTGCACGCCGCCTGAAAGACCTCGACGCCCTGCGACAGCACGGCGCCCGTGACGCCCGACAGCACATCGCCCGTCCCGGCCGTCGCCAGCGCCCCGGGAGCACCGGGGCTGACGGCCACCAGCCCGTCCGGCCGGGCGATGAGCGTGTCGTCGCCCTTGAGCACGACGACGGCGCCGGATCGCTCGGCAGCCTCGCGCACGCACGCGAGCCGGCGCGCGGCGACCGCCCTGGACGTCACGCCGAGCAGGCGACCGAGCTCGCCCTCGTGCGGGGTCAGCACGGTGGGCGCGCTGCGGGCGCGCAGGACGCCGAGATCCTCGGCGTGGGCGTTCAGCGCGTCGGCGTCGAGCACCAGCGGTGCGTCGGCGCCGGCCGCGAGGCCGCGCGCGAACGCGCGCGCGCCATCGCTGCCGCCGAGGCCCGGTCCAAGGACGAGCGCGCCGCCGCGGCGGCCGAGTTCGGCCAGCACCTCGGCGACACCGCCCGGAACGTGCTGTCCGTGGTCCTCCGCGAGCAGCAGCTGCATCTCCTCGACGAGGTGTGCGGCGAGGAGCGGCTGCTGCGAGGCGGGGACGCAGGCGCTGACGTACCCGGCGCCGGCTCGCGCGGCCGCGCGAGCAGCGAGGACGACGGCTCCGAGC
>JBBRFO010000149.1:0-4703 GCA_038224135.1 Solirubrobacterales bacterium | reverse complement strand
GAATAGACGGGGACGCCGAACTCGGCGCAGTTGCGCTCCAGCGTCTGCACCTGGACGCGGCTGAGCTCGTCCTTGATCCGCTCGGCGACGGGCGTGCCGTCGGTCGGGACGTTGTGGTCGGCCGTGGCGACCGTGCGGTCGGGACGGCGCACCGGGCGGCCGGCGAGCCGCAGCCCGTCGAACGCCTGCGGGCTCGTGACCTCGTGGACGAGGTGCAGGTCGATGTACAGCAGGCCGTCCGCGACCTCGTGGCCGGCCCAGATCTTGTCGAACAGCGTGGTGGGTTGTGGCATCGGTCAGCTCCGTCGGAGGCCCGCGCTGACGACGGCCAGGATGGCCGCCTCGCCCGGGCCCGGGTTCTGGAAGTGGTGGGGAAGATCGGCGTCGAAGGTGACGGTGTCGCCGGTCGCGAGCTCGTGCTCCTCGCCGTCGATGACGAGCACGACCGGGCCGGCTTCGACGAGCGTGATCTCGCGGCTGCCGGGCTCGTGCATCGGATTGTCGCCGGCGCCGCCGGTCTGCGACCCGGCGGTCAGGACGTGGCGCGAGAGCTCGGCGCGGAGCCCGGGCAGCGGCGGGGTCAGCACCTCGAACGCGTGCCCGCCCTTGCCGCCACGGCGGCGGTCCCCGGCGCGCACGACGCTGACGCTGTCGGCCTCGTCCAGGCGCAGCAGCTGCGACAGCGTCAGGTCCAGGCCGGCGGCGATCTTCGTCGCGACGGCCAGCGTCGGGCTCGTCTCGCCCCGCTCGACCTGGCTCAGCATCGGCGCGCTGACGCCGCTGCGCTCGGCGAGATCACGCAGTGAGAGGTCGCCGCTGTCGCGCAGCGCCTTGATGCGCGGGCCGATGGTGATCTGGTCGTCGGGGGTGGGCACGGCGTGTGCGTACGTTATCACGTACGCACGTCTGTTCGGCGGCTCGGTCGTCGCTGCGGCGCGAACTGCGGCTGGTCGGGCAGCGGCAACGTCAGGGCTGTGCCGGCTACCGCGGGCCGCAGGCGAATCGGGTGCAGTTCGTCAGACATAGCGCGCTCAACTGCACCCGATTCGGCGCGGGCGCCGTCTACCGCGGGAATCCGGCGGTGCACGGCGCGCCCACGAGCATGCCCGCGCGTCAGGCCGACGGAGCCGGGGTCGGCTCGGGCTGCTCGGGCTTCGGCTTGGGCTGCTCGCCCCGCGCGACTTTGCTGACCGCGAGCGCCAAGGCGCGCAGGTACGCGCGGCCCGAGGCGTCGATGATGTCCGTCGACACGCCCTGGCCCGCGGCGGTCTGGCCGTCGAGCTCGAGTACGACGCTGACGTCGCCGAGGGCGTCCTGCCCCTCGCTGACCGCGTCGACGCGGTACTCGCGCAGGCGGGCGTCGATGCCGGTCGCCGCGTTGATCGCGTGGAAGACCGCGTCGACCGGGCCGTCACCGGTGAACGACCCGCTGACGAGCGCGCCGTCTGGAAGCCGGATCGAGACGCTGGCGTGCGGCGGACGGGTCGACGAGGCCTCGACCTCGAAGCTCTCCATGACGTAGCCGGCCTCTTCGCGCAGTTCGTCGGTGACCAGCGCCTCGAGATCCATCGCCGAGACGGTCTTCTTCTTGTCAGCGATCTCCTTGAAGCGCTTGAAGGCGGTGTTCAGCGCCTGCCCGTCAACGGTGAAGCCCAGCTCCTCGAGTGCGTTGCGCAGCGCCGCCCGGCCAGAGTGCTTGCCGAGGACAAGTTGGTTGGCCTCCAGCCCGACGGTCGTCGCGTCCATGATCTCGAACGTCGTGCGCTCCTTCAGTACGCCGTCTTGATGGATGCCCGACTCGTGCGCGAAGGCGTTGCGCCCGATGATCGCCTTGTTCGGCTGGACGACGTAGCCCGTCAGCCGCGAGACCAGGCGGCTGGTCCGCGCCAGCTCGGTCGTGACGACCCCGGTCGACAGCCCCACGTCGGCCTGTCGGGTGTGCAGCAGCATCACGATCTCCTCGAGCGCCGCGTTGCCCGCGCGCTCGCCGATCCCGTTGATCGCACATTCGACCTGCCGCGCGCCGGCCTGGACGCCGGCGAACGAGTTGGCGACGGCCAGGCCGAGGTCGTCGTGGCAGTGGGTCGAGACGATCACCCCGCGCAGGTCGGGCACGAGCTCGTAGAGCCGGGTCAGGAACGCCGCGTACTCATCCGGCATCGCGTAGCCGACGGTGTCGGGGATGTTGATCGTCGTGGCGCCCTCGTCGATCGCGATCTGCAGCACCTGGGCGGTGAACTCGGCCTCCGAGCGCGTCGCATCCATCGGCGAGAACTCGACGTCGTCGCACAGCGACCGGGCCTGCGCGACGGCGGCCCGCGCCAGGCCGAGCACGTCCTCGCGCGTGTTCTGCATCTGGTGGCGGATGTGGATGTCGGAGGTCGAGACGAACGTGTGGATCCGCGGGCGCTCGGCGTCCTTGACCGCGTTCCAGGCGGTCTCGATGTCGGTCGCGTTGGCGCGCGCGAGGCCGGCGATGATCGGGCCCTCGACGTGCTGCGCGATCGCCTCGACGGCCTCGAAGTCCCCGGGTGAGGCGATCGGGAAGCCGGCCTCGACCACGTCGACCCCGAGCCGCGCGAGCTGGTGGGCGATCTCGAGCTTCTCGGAGGTGTTCAGCGAGATCCCCGGCGACTGCTCGCCGTCGCGCAGGGTCGTATCGAAGATGCGTACTCGGTCAGGCTCCATGTCGTTCATCCCTCGTGTGGCTTGAAACTGCTGGACGCTTCTCGGTGATGGCTTGCGGCTTTCGGCGGCCGCCCACGCGCTATTCCCCCCGAGGGGGGAGGAGAAGAAGTCGCAGGTTCAGCAGGAACGACATGCTCGGACGGAGCCTACCAACGGGGTGGCGGGCCCGCAATCGACGGCTACGGGACCAGCACGACCTTGCCCACGTTGCGCCGCTCGCCGAGGATCCGGTGCGCCTCAGGCGCGTTCGCAAACGGGACGACGTCGGAGACGACGGGGTTGACGGTGCCGTCGGCCATCATCTCCTGCAGCGGATCGAGCCACGGGCGCAGCGACCCGCGGTCCTCCCAGAGGCGCAGCATGTTGAGCCCGATGACGGCCTTGGACTGCCCCATCTGATCGATCAGGTTGAAGCCGCGGAACATCCGCGCGGCCTGCGGCAGCGCCGTGCGCAGGCTGCGCTTGTCACCGGACATCGTGCTCGACGCGCCGAACGCGATCAGCCGCCCGCCGGGACGCATCAGGTCGTAGCTGCGCTTGAACGAGGCGCCGCCGATCGCGTCCATGACGACGTCGATCGGCGGGACGCCGGACTCCCAGCCCTTGCGCGTGTAGTCGATCGCATGATCGACGCCCTGCGCGCGGATCGCCTCGTGCTTGCCGGGTGACGCGGTCCCCCAGATCTCCGCTCCGGCGCGCTTGGCGATCTGCGTCGCGGCGATGCCGACGCCGCCCGCGGCCGCCTGGATCAGGACCCGCTCACCCGGCTGCAGGCAGCCGTAGCCGATCAGCCCGGCCCATGCGGTGCCGTAGTTGACCGGGATCGCAGCGGCCTGCTCGAAGCTCAGCGTGTCGGCGATCGGGATCGCGTCGTGCTCGCCGACGACGACCTGCTCGGCGTAGCCGCCGAACTTCGTGCTGGCCATGACGCGCTGGCCGACCGTCAGCGAGCTGACGCCCTCCCCCAGCTGCGCGACCGTGCCGCCGACCTCGTAGCCGACGATGCTCGGCAGCGGCGGCGCGTCCTCGTACAGGCCGACACGCGCCATCGTGTCGGCGAAGTTGACCCCGGTCGCAGCAACGTCGATCCGGACCTGACCGGGGCCGGGAACCGGGTCGGGGCGCTCCTGGACCTGCAGGACGTCCGGTGAACCGTGCTTGGTGATGACGATCGCGCGCATGGCGCAACCCTATGCGATCTGCGACGTGTGCGTTGTATGACGCTACTCGACGCCGGCACGCCGTCGATCAGGCGGTGACGAGCGCATCCGACGCCAGCGCCGCGTCACGTCGTGCAAGCCGTCGCTGGACCGCCAGGTTGACGAGCATCAGCCCGATGACAACCAGCATGACCATCGTGGCGAGCACGTTGACCTGCGGCGGGACACCCTGCCGCGCCGCCCCGTACACGTAGAGCGGGAACGTGATCGTCTGGCCTGCGTTGAAGTTCGACACGACGAAGTCGTCGATCGAGATGGCGAAGGCGAGCAGGCCGGCGGCGGCGATGCCGGGGGCGATCAGCGGCAGCGTGATCTTGCGGATCGTCGTCAGCTGGTTGGCCCCGAGATCCTGGGCCGCCTCCTCGATGTGCAGGTCCATGCCCTCCAGCCGGGCGCGGATCGTGACGACGACGTACCCGAGCGTGAACATGACGTGCGCGATGAGGATCGTGGCGTAGCCGGTCGCCACGTTCAGCGTCAGGAACCACCCGAGCAGCGCCGCACCGAGGACGACTTCGGGCGTCGCGAGCGGCAGGAACACCAGCGTGTTCGTGGCTCCCCGGCCGGGGAAGCGGTAGCGGACGAGCGCCAGCGCGACGAAGGTCCCGAGCGTCAGCGCGATGAGTGTCGTCAGCGCCGCGATCGTCAGCGAAGTCGTGAACGCGCTGCTCAGCCCCTCGACGCCGAAGGGATGCTTCCAGTGGCGCAGCGTGAAGCCCTGCCAGGTGAAGTTGAAGCGCCCCTTGTTGTCGTTGAACGAGAACAGGACGATCACGAAAATCGGGATGAACAGGT
>JBBRFO010000148.1:0-4720 GCA_038224135.1 Solirubrobacterales bacterium | reverse complement strand
AGGTCTGGCGCTCGTTCACCGGAGACGTCGACTTCCTCCAGATCACGCATGCCAACGGCGCCCCGCTGCGCGATGTTCAGCGCGTCGCGATCTACAAGAAGCTCGCGGCCAGCGCGACGGGCCTGCTGCACCCGGAGAGCGCGACCTGGACGCTGCTGAAGAACAGCACGTTCAACTTCGAGCAGAAGATCAACGAGTTCGTCCGTGCGGGCATCGTCGCGCAGTTCGGCCCCGACGGCGTGGCGCGCGCGGTCAAGTTCGTCAACGACCGCAAGCGCTCGTACTTCATCAACAAGTACAACTATCGAATCGAGTGGGAGGGCGGCTACGCGTACCCGCAGGGGGCGCTGCCGTAGGCGACGCCCCGCCGCGGCCGGAGCGGGTACGGTCGGGCAGTGCGGCAACCACAGCGCTTCCCGATGCTCGCCGCGCTCGTTGCCACGTTGACGCTGAGCGCACCGGCGATGGGCGTCCGGCCGGCGCCGCCCGCCGCCGAGGCCGCCACCCGCTGCCGCGCGGCCGGCCTCACCGTCTACCGCCGCTGGCACGTCCCGTGCACCGAAGCTCGCCGCGTGCTTCTGCACGGCCGTCAGCAGGGCCTGCCGTGGAAGCTCGGGACGCACCGCGGCAACTGGTACTGCACGGCCGACAAGCGGGGCCGGGGGGCGTGCCGGTTCATGCAGCAGACGCACGTGCTGGCGCGCTTCAGGTTCCACTAGCGCCGGTTGTTCAGCACGCCGCGTGACTTCAGCGGGTATGGTCGGTCTTACGTGTCCGGAGCGCCCGATGCAGCGCGCCCGGTACTTCTCTTTCTGATGCGCCTGGTGATCCCCCGACGTCGCTTCAAGCGGCACCTGAGCAGCGCGCTGATCCTGGCGTCGCTGGTGCTGGCCCTTGCGCCCGGATTGTCGTCGGCCAACCAGGTCGCGCCGCCGAGCGACCTGAGCGCGACGAGCTCCGCCGCCGGTGTCGCGCTGTCCTGGCGCGCCGCGCAGCCCGCAACGGTCGGCGGCTACTGGATCTACCGCAACGCGCTGCTGCTCGACAGCGTCAGCGGCGTCAACACGACGAGCTACGTCGATCGCACCGCCGCCGCGGGCAGCGCCGCCAGCTACTCGGTCGTCAGCATCGACTGGTACGGAACGACCTCGCTGCCGACGAACACCGTCTCGGTCCCGGCCGCCGGCACAGCGGCGGCGCCGCCGGCAGCGGCCGCTGCACCGCCGGCGACGTTCATCGCGACGCCGGCGCCGGCGCCCGCCGCACAGCCCGTCGCGCCCGCGCCGACCGACCCCTCACCGCTGCCGCCCCTGCCGGCGCCGCGCGCCAAGCCGGTCGCGCCCGCATCGCCGCCGCCCGACCCGCCGATCACCTGCGACCGCTACGCCGCACCCGGCGGCTCCGACGGCGCGCCCGGCACGATCGACGCGCCCGTCGCGACGATCGACCGGCTCGACGCGATCGTCGCGCCCGGCCAGACCGGCTGCCTGCGCGGCGGGACCTATGGCGGCACGCGCACGCAGCAGCTCGTCGCCCACGGCGGCGCGCCGGCCCGGCCGATCACGCTGCGCAGCGCACCGGGGGAGAGCGCGACGCTGATCGGCGAACTCGTCGTCACCGCTGCGTACGTGACCGTCTCGCACCTGGCGATCGATGCCAGCAACGACCTGCAGACCTACTTCCTCGGCAACGCCGCCTACCGCGGCTGCAAGTCGTATTCGCAGGCGACCTCGGCTGGGCTGGAGATCAACGCCTCCAACGTCACGTTCGAATACAACGACGTCTTCCAGTCAAATCCGGTGCTGCGCGACGGCAGCGCGATCGGCGTCAACTGGCCGCGCGTGCACGGCCAGAACGGCGACGTCATCCGCTTCAACAAGATCCACGACTATGGCTCCTGTCACCAGCAGGACCACGGGATCTACGTCGACGACGTCAGCGACATCCGGATCTACGGCAACTGGATCTACAACGGCCTGTTCGGCGCCTGCGTCCAGCTCTATCCGTCGGCCAGTGGCGCCAACGTCTACAGCAACGTCTGCGAGAACACGGGCCTGGGGATCTACATCGGGACCGAGCCGGGAACCGGCGCCTCCAGCAACAACACGATTTCGCGCAACGTCTTCGCCAATCTGCCGGGCGCTGGGATCGGGACCAGTTCATCGGAGCCCGGGTACGGCGTCGCGTCGTACTGGGGCGGCGCCGTCGGGTCCGGAAACGCCTTCGTCGACAACGTGCTCTTCAACAGCGCCGGTCCGGGCCACGCGAGCGGCATCGCGTTGAGCGGGACGATCGAGCGCGATCCGCAGTTCGCCGACCCCGCGTACGCCACGAGTCACAGCTACGCCGTGGCGGCCGGATCGCCCGCGGCGAGCTTCGGCATCTGGGACGGCGTCACCGCGCCGTAAGCCGTCTGGAGCAGCGCGCGCATCAACCACGAGCGCGCCGCCTCCTCTTGGCAGGGGTACAGCTGGCGACGCGCTCGCGGAGCGCGAAACCGTACCGCGTGGGGCCGCGCCGCGCGGAGATTCAGTTGCGCGCGCGCGAACGCTCGCCGCCGGCGTACGAGCCGAGGTCGGCGAGGAACGCGAACACGACGATGAAGACCTCGAGCCCGTGGACCCCGTGCGTGCCGGTCGACCACAACACGGCGTAGGCGAGCGTCGTCCACGGGAGTAGGAAGAAGCCGAGCAGCGGGACCAGGAAGCTGTCGAACGCGCGGTCGACGTCGCCGGTGAAGACCCAGACGACGGCCAGCGCCAGGCGCGGCGAGATGAAGGCGAACAGCACTACCAGGCAGCCCATGCCGCGCGACGCTACCAGCGATCCGCCCAGACGCTTGTCCGGGCCTTTGCGAGCGCGGATCTACGGTCCCGCCGTCCGCGCGGCGAAGTCGCCGTGACACGGGCGCCCACCCCGATATCCGGCTCCTGTGCCGGAGTGAGGAACCCCTCCATGGTGCATCGCACCGTCCGCCCGGCGACGCTCGTCGCCGCCGCCACCGCGCTGCTCGCAACCGCCGGGCTCGCCGCCTGCGGCAGCAGCTCCAGCTCGTCCTCGAAGACCGCTTCGGCGCCGGCGACCACGACACCCGCCGCGACGACGACACCCGCCGCGACGACGACGGCCACGACGACCGCCACGACCCCCGCGGCCGCACCAGGCGGCGGGACGACCGTGGCGGTCAGCCTCACGGAGTACAAGATCAAGCCGGCCGTCACCACGGCACCCGCCGGCCGCGTCACCTTCGAGGTGACCAATGCCGGGACGATCAAGCATCAGTTCACGGTCATCCGGACGACGAAGTCCGCCGCGACCGTGTTGTCCAAGCAGAACCCGAATGACGACATCGCCGGCGCACGCGGCGAGATCGCCTCGATTCAGCCCGGAGCGACCAAGTCGGTGCTGATCAAGAAGCTCGCGCCGGGGCACTACGCGTTCGTCTGCGCGCTTCCGGGCCACTACCAGGGTGGGATGTTCGCGGACTTCGTCGTCAAGTAGTCGCCGGCAGGGCCGTGCAGGATTCGAGTCCTGACACGGTCCTGCCGATCAACCCGGCGTGGTCCGCCCGGCCAACCGAACGCTGGCGATCGCCGCCGCTGTGCTGCTGCCCGCGATGGCGTGGGGCTGGCACGAGCGCGCGCAGCGCCTCGACGTTCAGAGCGAGGCGTCGGTGGCGGCGTCGCAGATCGCCGGCCGGCCGGTGCGCGTGCTGTGCCCAGGCCTGCTCAAGCGGACGTTCCTGCGCGAGATCAATCATGGCAGCGTGCGCTTCTACGACGGCAAGCCGGTCGACGAGACGCACCTGTCCGGTGAGGCCTGCGCCGGGTTGCGCAGACTGGTGAGTGAGGGGCCCGCGGTCGGGCTCGCGTGCCTGCAGCTCGACAACTGCTCGAAGGACGACACGCGGGTCGCCCTCGGGGTCGCCGTGCTGGCTCACGAATCGGTCCACCTGCGCGGCGTGATGGATGAGGCAGCGACCGAGTGCGAGGCGGTGCGCCGATCGGCCGGCGTGGCGCGCTCGCTGGGCGCCTCGCCCCAGGCTGCCGCCTACATCGCGGACTGGCAGTTCTCCGTCGCGGCGGACAACTTGCCCGAGCAATATCAATCCGCCGGCGATTGTCGTTTCGGATCCACGCCATAGGGGTATTGGCTACTTCAGATCGTGGGCGCAACTTTGGGCTCAGAACCGGGTTTCAGCTGACACGAGCGGTGTGATTCTCAGCACGCCGCCGCAAATTCAGGGTGGACTGGACCTCTCCCTGATCGGGCGGGCCTGCAAAGGTCCGCCCGTTCTTTTCCCTGCAACGGGGCAGGAAGGACCGCCGCGCCGTCGAAGCTGCAGGTCGGACGTGCACGACGCGCGTTTCGATCCCCCCTGATGTACCGCGCTCGCCGCGGTGACGACCAATCGCGACTCCCCCTCGCGCTCGTCACCGCGGCGAGTGCCTTTTGGGGGCCCGAACGGCAGGTCAGCTCGCGGCGGGAGCGCCGCCGCCGGGCTGCCACAGCGGCTCGTCGCCGGCGTTGGCGCCGCGGCTGAGGATGAACAGCAGGTCCGAGAGCCGGTTCAGGTACCGGGCGACTTCAGCATTGGCGCCGTCGACGAGCAGCACGCGGCGCTCTGCCCGCCGGCAGACGGTGCGACAGACGTGCAGCTGCGCTGCCGCCGTGGTGCCGCCCGGTAGGACGAACGACTTCAGCGGCTCCAGCGTCGCGT
>JBBRFO010000147.1:0-4817 GCA_038224135.1 Solirubrobacterales bacterium | reverse complement strand
GATCGCCATCGCGGTCGCGATCTACGTCAACGAGTTCTGCCCGCAGCGGGTGCGCTACCCGTTGACCGTCCTGGTCGAGCTGCTGGCGGCGGTCCCGTCCGTCGTCTACGGCCTGTGGGGCGTGTTCGTCCTGATCCCGCGGCTGAAGCCGGCCGAGCAGTGGTTCTCGGACACGTTCTCGTTCCTTCCGTTCGTCGGCGGCACCGTCGCGGGGCCGAACTACTTCATCGGCGGGCTGATCCTCGCGATCATGATCCTGCCGATCGTCAGCGCGATCGCGCGAGAGGTCGTCGCGACGGTCCCCAACGAGCTCAAGGAGGCGGCGCTCGCGCTCGGCGCGACGCGCTGGGAGATGATCCGGCTGGCCGTCCTGCCGTACTCGCGGTCCGGCATCGCCGGCGGCGCGATGCTCGGGCTCGGCCGTGCGATCGGCGAGACGATCGCGGTGACGCTCGTGATCGGCAACAGCCCGGAGATCGGCAAGACGATCTTCTCTCAGGGCTACACGCTGGCGGCGGTGATCGCCAACGAGTTCGGCGAGGCGGCGGCCGACCCGGTGCATCGCGCGGCGCTGATCGCCGCCGGGCTGGTCCTGTTCCTGCTGACGCTGATCATCAACGCCGTCGCGCGCACGTACGTGACCCGCGCCGAGCGCAACCTGCGCGGCGCCGGCCCCGTCGCCGAGGCGGCGCCGGTCCCCGCACCGGCTGGAGCAGCGTGATGACCACGGCGAGCCTCGGCGCGGCGTCCCTCGGGTCGATCAGCGGCCGTCGCCGGCGTGCCGACCGGGCCGCGAGGACGTTCGCGCTGCTCGCGACGCTGATCGCGCTCGTCCCGCTCGTCCTGATCGTCTACTACCTGATCGCCAAGGGTGCCGGCGCGCTGAGCTGGAGCTTCTTCACCACGGACCCGACCGGCCGCTTCCTGGGCGATCCCGGCGGCATCCGCAGCGCGATCGTCGGCTCGCTCGTGATCGTCTCGCTCGCGACCGTGATCGCGGTCCCGATCGGCGTCGGCGTGGCGCTGTGGCTCGTCGAGTACGGCCGCGACAGCCGCATGGCGAACATCGTCCGCTACGTGATCGACGTGATGAGCGGGGTGCCGTCGATCGTCTTCGGACTGTTCATCTACACGACGCTCGTGCTCGCCGGCGGCAGTGCCGGCGGCTTCTCGGGCCTGAAGGGATCGATCGCTCTGGCGCTGCTGATGCTGCCGGTCGTCACGCGCTCGTCCGAGGTCGCGCTGAACCTCGTCCCCGGCCACCTGCGGGAGGCCGCCCTGGCGCTGGGGGCGCCGCGCTGGCGCGTGATCGCCCGCGTCGTGCTGCCGACCGCGGCCGCCGGCCTGCTGACGGGCACGCTGCTGGCGATCGCGCGCGCCGCCGGCGAGACGGCGCCGCTGCTGTTCACCGCCTTCGGCGTCAAGGCGATGACGTGGAATCCCGGCGAGCAGATGAACGCGCTGCCGCTGCAGATCTTCCAGGACGTCAGCCAGGCCCAGGACCGGCTCGTGACGCGCGCGTGGGGCGCCGCGCTGACGCTTGTCGCGATGGTCCTGGTCCTCAATCTCGTTGCGCGCTTCGTGCAGCGCAGGAGCCGACTAGCATGAGCGACCCCCGGACCGACCACGTCGTCAAGGACACCCCACCCGTGACCACGCCGCAGCGCGGACAGGCAGACGGACCCGCCGAAGAGGCGCGAACCGGCGCTGCGCCGGGAGTCTCGGCCGGGCTGCGCACGTTCGTCGCCGCAGCGACCGTCCAGGCTGATGTCGAGCGTGCCGCGCCGGCCGTCACGCTCGCCGGGCTGAATGCGTACTACGGCGAGAACCGCGCCGTCAAGAACGTCGATTTTTGCTTCGACGCCAACCAGGTCACGGCGATGATCGGTCCCTCGGGCTGCGGCAAGTCGACCCTCGTCCGCTGCATCAACCGCATGCATGAGGAGATCGTCGGCGCGCGCGCCGAGGGCGAGGTCCTGCTCGGCGACGTCGACGTCTACGACAGCGACATCGACGTCACCGCCGTGCGTCGTGTGATCGGCATGGTGTTCCAGAAGCAGAACCCGTTCCCGACGATGTCGATCTACGGCAACGTCGCGGCCGGGCTGCGGCTGACCGGCACGAAGGGCGTCGACCTCGACGAGCGGGTCGAGTCCTCGCTGCGCGGTGCCGGGCTGTGGGACGAGGTCAAAGACCGGCTCGACAGCCCGGGCATCGGCCTGTCGGGCGGTCAGCAGCAGCGCCTGTGCATCGCTCGCACGATCGCCAACAAGCCCGACGTGATCCTGATGGACGAGCCCTGCTCGGCGCTCGACCCGATCGCCACGCAACGCATCGAGGACCTGATCGACGACCTCAAGCGCCGCTTCACGATCGTGCTCGTCACGCACAACATGCAGCAGGCGGCGCGCGTCGCCGACACGACCGTGTTCATGCTCGCCGGGGAGCTCGTCGAGTGGGGTCCTACGGGCAAGATCTTCAGCAACCCGGACGATCAGCGCACCGAGCAGTACGTCACCGGGCAGTTCGGGTAGCCGTGTCCGCGCAGCCGCCGCGACCCCGCCACCAGTTCCGTGAGCAGCTCGAGGTGCTCGAGGAGAGCGCACTCGGCGCACTCGACATGGTCGTTGAGCTGCTCGACCACGCGATGGAGTGCCTGGAGCGCCAGGACGTCGAGCTGGCGACATTCGTCATCGCCGACGACGGCCGGATCGACGGCCGCTACCTGGAGGTCCATCAGGGAATCCTGTCGCTGCTGGCCCTGCAGGCGCCGGTCGCCAGCGACCTGCGCCTGGTCGCCGCGCTGCTGCACGTGATCCGCCACGCCGAGCGGATGGGCGACCAGTGCGTGAACATCGCCAAGGTCATCCCGCTGGTCGGCAACGAGCCGCCGGCCGATCCGGAGCTGCTTCAGAAGCTGTTGCGGATGGGCACGGCGGCACGCGCGGAGGTCGTCGAGTGCCGGCTGGCGTTCAAGGATCGCGACGTCGATCTCGCCAACGACCTGCACCGCCAGGATCGCGAGATCAACCGGCTGAACAAGGAGATCTTCCGCCGCGCGGTGGAGCTCGGCGACGATGCGGACGTCCGCGAATGGGCGATGGTGATGACGATGGTCGCCCGCGCATTGGAGCGCCTGGGCGACAACGCGGTCGGGATCGGTGAGCAGGTCGTCTTCGTCGAGACGGGGCTCTTCCGCCAGTCGCCGATCGCCGCGATCACGCCGCCGGCGGCCTCCGGGGCCGGCGAAAGCCTGCTCTGAGCGCCAAAACTGGTGTGAACGACCTGTGAAATATCGGGTCGACGTCGTTCCGCCGTCGCCTTCGGTCCCTAGACTCCTGCACGTGGACACGTGGACATCTCGCTCGGAGACCGATCGTCCGAGCACGCAGGCCGCGCCGCTGCGCGTGGCTGTCATCGACACCGACACCGGCTTCGTCCAGGTGCTCGCCAAGCGCATGGAGCGCCTCGGCTGGGAGCACCAGGTCCGCACGACCGCCATCCCGGTCGACCAGCTCGTCTCGCTGCGCCTCGCGGCGCTCGTCGTCGACGTGACCGTGCTCGGCCCACAGGGGTGGGACTACCTGGATCGCGTCGCGCATGAACTGCCCGGCCTGGCGCTCGTCGTCTGCACCGGCCGGTCCAGCGTCGCGCAGCGGGTGCGCGGTCTGCGGATCGGCGCTGATGACTGGCTGACGAAGCCGTGCCATCCCGAGGAGCTGATCGCCCGGATCGAAGCCGTCGCGCGCCGCCGGCGTCGCGTCGAGTCGCGTCCGGACGCCAAGCCCGTGCGCGCCGGGGAGCTGGAGATTCGCGCCGACCAGTTCCAAGCCTTCGTCGGCGGCTCGTCGATCGACCTGACGCGCCGCGAGTTCGAGCTGATCGAGCTGCTGTCGGCAGCCGACGGTCGCGTGCTCGAACGTGAGGAGATCTACCAGCGTGTCTGGGGCTACGCGATGGCGCGCGGCGACCGCTCGGTCGACGTGTTCGTCCGCAAGCTGCGCCAGAAGCTGGAGAAGGCGTCGCCGCAGTGGCGCTACATCCACACGCATTTCGGCGTCGGGTATCGCTTCTCGGCCGAGCTGGCCGAGGGCGTCGCGAACGTGCCGGACGCGCCGCCGATCGACCTCGTCGCCGCTGCGGTGGAAGCTCCGGCTCCACAGCACTCCGTCGCCGGCTTCTAGTCCGGCGCGGCGCACGCTCGGCGCGTAGGCTGGTCGTCGTGACATCGACGACCAGAAACGTGCTGATCGTGCTCGCGGCGGCGGCGATCGTCGCGTTCACGCCGACCGGGGGGGATGTGGCGACGGTCATCGGTCGCGCGCTGTCGCTGGCGTTCATCGCGGTCTTCGCGCTGGGCGCGGTCTGGGTCTATCGCAACAATCGCCTGGCGGTCGAGTCGCTGGAGCCGGGACTGCGCACGGTGCTGTACGCCGGCGTCGCGGGACTCGTCCTGGCGGCCGCGGGCTACTCATGGCTGACGGCGACGAGCGGCCGGTCGCTCGGCTTCATCGTGCTCGTCGCGGCGTCGGTGATGGCGCTCGTCGTCGTCTGGCAACGCTCGCGCGATCTGTCGTAGACCTGTCGCAGAGCTGGCACCACCTCGTGGTGGGCGCGTGACCCGGGAGGCGGCACCGTTGCCCCATGGGGCAGCGTCGCGGCGACCGGGGACAGGCGAGTGTCGAACTGCTCGGCCTGCTGCCGTTGCTGGGCGCGCTGGCGCTGGCCGGCTGGCAGCTGGTCGTGATCGGCGAATCGTGGTGGCTTGCGGGCGTCGGTGCCCGCGCCGCGGCGCGCGCGACGGCCGTCGGCGCTGA
>JBBRFO010000146.1:0-4899 GCA_038224135.1 Solirubrobacterales bacterium | reverse complement strand
CAGCGTCGACGACGGCAAGTCGACCCTGATCGGCCGGCTGCTCTACGAGACGCGCCAGATCTTCGACGACCAGCTCGCCGCTCTGGAGGCCGACAGCAAGCGGCACGGGACGCAAGGCGAGAAGATCGACTTTGCATTGCTCGTCGACGGCCTGTCGGCCGAGCGCGAGCAGGGCATCACGATCGACGTCGCCTACCGCTATTTCGCGACCGACAGCCGCAAGTTCATCGTCGCCGACACGCCGGGGCACGAGCAGTACACGCGCAACATGGTGACCGGCGCCTCGACCGCCGAGCTCGCGGTGATCCTGGTCGATGCGCGCAAGGGCGTGCTGACGCAGACCCGGCGGCACAGCTATCTGACGCGGCTGCTCGGCATCCGCCGCTTCGTGCTCGCCGTGAACAAGATGGACCTCGTCGACTATGACCAGGGCGTCTTCGACGCGATCGTCGCGGATTATCGCGCGTTTGCCGACAGGATCGGGATCGCGGAGTGGATTGCGATCCCGGTGTCCGGCCTGGCCGGCGACAATGTCGTCGGTCCGAGCGCGGCAACCGCCTGGTACCAGGGTCCGAGCCTTCTCGACCATCTCGACAGCGTCGCGCTCGATAGCGGCGCCGATGCCGGCAAGCCGCTGCGGATGGCGGTGCAGTGGGTCAACCGTCCCAACCAGGATTTCCGCGGCTTTGCCGGGCAGATCGCGGCGGGGACGGTTAGCGCGGGAGACGAAGTTCGCATCCTGCCGTCGGGCCGTCAGACGCGCATTGCGCGGATCGTCACCGCCGACGGCGATCTCGACCGCGCGACGGCGGGACAGTCGGTCACGCTGACCTTCGCGGACGAGGTGGATTGCTCGCGTGGCGACGTCGTCGCGGCCGCGGCCGATCTGCCCGAAGTCGCGGATCAGTTCGAAGCGACGATCGTGTGGATGGCCGAAGACGAGCTTCTACCGGGGCGCGGCTATTGGCTGAAGATCGGGACGCAGGCGGTCACTGCAACGCTCCACCATCCGAAGTACAAGCTGAACGTCAACACCCTCGAGCATCTTGCGGCGACGACGCTGGAACTGAACGAGATCGGGGTCGCAACCGTCGTCACCGACCGCGAGATAACTTTCGAGCCTTATGCGCCGGAAGGGTCGAGCCCCAACCGCGTGCTCGGCGGCTTCATCCTGATCGACAAGCTGACCAACGTGACCGTCGCCTGCGGCATGCTCCACTTCGCGCTCCGCCGCGCGCACAACATCCATCGCCAGCATCTCGACGTCAGCCGCGAGACTCATGCGGCGCTCAAAGGCCAGAGGCCGGCCGTGCTATGGTTCACCGGGCTGTCGGGTGCGGGCAAGTCGACCATAGCCAACCTCGTCGAACAGCGGCTGGTCGCGCTTGGCCGCCATACGTTCCTGCTCGACGGCGACAATGTCCGCCACGGCCTCAACCGCGACCTCGGCTTCACCGAGGCCGACCGCATCGAGAACATCCGCCGTGTCGGCGAGGTCGCGCGGCTGATGGCCGACGCCGGGCTGACCGTCATGACCGCCTTCATCTCGCCGTTCCGCGCCGAGCGCGAGATGGTGCGGGGGATGCTGCCAGAAGACGAGTTCATCGAGATCTTCGTCGACACACCACTGGCCGAGGCAGAGGCGCGCGACACCAAGGGGCTCTATGCCAAGGCGCGCGCCGGCGAGCTCAGGAATTTCACCGGCATCGACAGCCCCTACGAGCCGCCCGAGGCGCCCGAGATCCGGATCGATACGACGGCGATGAGCGCCGAGGACGCTGCCGACCTGATCGTCGAGGAGCTGCTGAAGCGGCGCTGAACTACCGCAAGCAACGAGGTTGAAGCCGGGCATCCGGCTTGCCGTCCCGGCCACGTCGGGTCTTTCCGTGGTTCCGGGGACTTTTTTGGAAGGGTTGGAGGCCCGAGCCGGAATCGAACCGGCGTGCAAGGATTTGCAGTCCTCTGCGTAACCACTCCGCCATCGGGCCGGGGAGAGCCTCGCGCTTTGGCGCGAGGGTAAGCGTCGGGTCAAGCCCCGCAGGCCGTCGATTGATCTTTCGATGAATGGCGGTTGGCGAGGCTGTTCGTGGCCGATATGAGCGGCCGCCTCGACGACGCCCGCGGCTTCGTTCAGGACATGCTTGAACTCTAGGTGTATTATTGGCATATAACAGTCATGACCGCGCATAGCCCGATTCCCGATTTCGCCGCCGCGCGCGAAGCAATGGTCGAAAGCCAGCTGCGGCCGCAGGGCGTCACCGACCCCGCCGTTCTCGCGGCGATGCGGCGAGTCGAGCGCGAGAACTTCCTGCCCAGTCACACCCGGCCGCTCGCTTATGTCGACCGCGCCGTGGCGATCGCGGACGGGCGCTTTCTCGCGCCGCCCGGAGTGCTCGGCCAGTTGCTCACACAGATGATGCCGACAAGCGGGCAGCACGCGCTCGTGGTCGGCGCCGGCACCGGCTATTCGGCCGCGGTCCTGGCGGCGATCGGCCTCAGAGTGACCGCGATTGAAAGTGACCCCGGCCTTGCCGCGGTAGCTCGCGAGCAAGGCGTCGAGGTGGTCGAGGCTCCGCTCGCGGCGGGAAACGGCAAGAGCGCACCCTACGATTTGATCCTGATCGATGGCGCCATCGATCATATTCCGGATGCGATTATCGGGCAGCTTGCCGACGGCGGGTGGCTGGGGACGGCCATCGTCGACCGCGGCGTCACGCGGCTGGTGGTCGGCCGCAAGGCCGGCGGCGCCTTCGGGACTCTATCCATCGGCGACGCGGGGGTTCCGGTACTGCCGGGCTTCAGCCGCCCCAAAGCCTTCATTTTCTAGGGGCCGTCGAGTGTTTCCCAAGCTCATTTTCGGATCGCTGGTTGTTGCGCTGACGGCCGCGTCAGCGAACGCCGACACGCTGCGCGAGGCGCTGGTGTCGTCCTATCGGACCAATCCGACGCTGACTGCGCAGCGCGAAACGTTGCGGGCGACCGACGCAACGGTGGCGATCGCCAAGGCAGCGGGCCGTCCCCAAGTCAGCGCGACGGTCGGCCTCAACCGCGACCTTTCGCGCAGCGGCATTCTCGACACCGGCGGCCGTGGTCCGACGCTCTCGCTCGGCGCCGACCTCAGCTACCCATTGTTCAACGGTGGCGGCGTCAAGAATTCGGTCCGTGCCGCGAAGACCCGGGTCGAAGCCGGACGCGCGACGTTGCGCGCCGTCGAAGGCGACGTCTTCACGCTTGCCGTATCCGTCTACATGGACGTGATCCGCGACCGTGCGATCGTCGAGCTCAATCAGAACAACGTGAAGGTGCTCGATACCAACCTGCAGGCGACCCACGACCGGTTCCAGATCGGCGACTTGACGCGCACCGACGTCGCCCAGTCGGAAGCGCGGCTCCAGCTGGGCCACTCGCAGCTCGCTCAGGCGCAGGGCCAGCTTACCGCCAGCGAGGCGTCCTACCGCCAGGTGATCGGCCATGCGCCGGGCCAGCTGGCGCCGCCGCCGCCGCTGCCACCGCTGCCCGCGACCGCCGACGAGGCGGTTCGCATCGCGCTTGCCAATAACCCGGACCTGGTCGCGATCAGCCGCCAGGCGATGGCTGCCGGCTATGACGTCAATGTCGCGCGCGCCGGCCGTCTGCCGAGCCTTTCGGGCGGAGTCAGCGAGACTTATGTGAACGAGCTTGGCGGAGCCAGCGGCCCGTTTCCAAACACGGGTACGCAGACCACCGCCGGATTAAGCGTGCGCCTGCCGATCTTCCAGGGCGGCTTGCCGGCCGCGCGGATCCGCCAGGCCCAGGCTCTGCAGGGGCAGGTGCTCGAGCAGGTCGTCGGCACCGAACGCGCCGTCATCCAGGCCGCGCGGGCCGCATTTGCCTTTTACGAAGCCTCGCAAAAGACGATCCAGTCGAGCACCGTCGCCGTCCAGGCCAACGAGCTCGCGCTGGAGGGCGCTCGCGCCGAGCAGAGCGTCGGCACCCGCACCGTGCTCGATGTCCTCAATGCCGAACAGGAGTTGCTCAATTCGCAGGTCACGTTGGTGACCGCCAAGCGCAACGCTTATGTCGCCGGCTTCCAGCTCTTGAATGCGATGGGCCAGGCCGAAGCGCAGGACCTCGGGCTTGACGGCGGGCCGCTCTACGATCCGCTCGGCAATTACCGCCGCGTCGCCGACAATTGGAACGATTGGGCCGACGACCCGCGCCACCCGACCGTTTCCACACGCACGGTCAGCCCGCAGGAAATGCCGCCCAACCCGGTGGTCACGCCGCAAATCGATTCAGCACGCGTCGATAGCAGCGCGCCTGTCACTCCAGGGGTGACTCAGCCGCCGCAATAAATGTATCGTCGTGCGATGCAGTCAACCGGCCGTGAACCGTCGATGGAAGACATCCTCGCCTCGATCAAGAAAGTGATCGCCGAGGAGAAGGAGTTGCGGAGCTCCGTGCGGCCCGTCGACGCGGTCGAGGATGAGCCGCTCCCCGAGGAGACCGTGACGGTCGAGGAAGACGTGCTCGAGCTCGACCATCCGCTCGTCCCGCCGATGGACCTCGGGCCGCCGCTGGTCGACGAGCATCTCGCCGGCCGGAGCCGAGAGCGGCTCGAGGCGTTGCAGACCGTCGCTGCGAACGTTCCCCCGCAAGCTGCCGGCAATCCGCTCGAGGAAATTATCCGCGGCATGTTGCGGCCGATGCTCAAGCAGTGGCTCGACGAGCATCTCCCGCCGATGATCGACGAGCATGTGAAGCGCGAGATTTCGAGGATTACCGGGCGGCCGCTGTAGTCTTTGCGCGCCGCGGCGGCATTGCTACGGCGGCGGCATGATCAAACCGACGTTCCTTCTCGCCGCCGCGGCCGCCGTGGTCGCGGCCACGCCGCTGGCCGCCCGTCCAATGACCGCGACC
>JBBRFO010000145.1:0-5043 GCA_038224135.1 Solirubrobacterales bacterium | reverse complement strand
TCAGCCGCACCGGCCGGCCGGTCGTCAACGACGTCCGCGCGCGGTTCCACTTCAACGACGGGCTGATCGTCGAGCACGTCGACAACTTCAGCTTCTCGACCTGGTCGCGCCAGGCGCTCGGCGCGCCGGGGCTGCTGCTCGGCTGGACGCCGATCCTGCCGGCGATGTTCCGCAAGAAGACGCGAGCGATGCTCGACGAGTTCCGCACCGAGCGCGCGGCTGCCGTCTAGATGCCCGCGCTGACGGGCCTCGAGCGCCATCCGCACGCGCGCGCCGTCCTGGGCGGCGGGCTGCCGCCGGCCGGCGCTCCCTCGCACGCGTACCTGTTCCACGGACCGGCCGGATCGGGCAAGGCGCGGACGGCGCGCGCGTTCGCTGCCGAGCTGCTGGCCGAGGGCGCGCCGGATCCCGACGGCGTCCGCGGCCGCGTCGCGCGCGGCACGCATCCGGACCTGACGTGGGTCGTCCCGACGGGCGCGGCCGAGATGCGCGTCGAGGACCTCGAGGGACCGGTCATCACCGCCGCGACGCGGACCCCGTTCGAGGCGCGCCGGCGCATATTCGTCATCGAGTCGGCCGACGCGATGAACGAGCGCGCAGCGAACAAGCTGCTGAAGACGCTCGAGGAGCCGGCGTCGTTCGTCCACCTGATCCTGCTGACGACGAAGCCCTCGCAAATGCTGGCGACGATCGTCAGCCGCTGCCAGCCGGTGCGGTTCGACGCGCCGAGCGAGGACGAGCTGCTGTCATCGCTGGAGCCGCACACGCGCTCGGAGCTGACGGCGCGGGCGTGCGCACGACTCGCTTTGGGCGACGGCGACCGGGCGCTGGAGCTGGCGACCGGCGAGGGACCGCAGCTGCGCGAGGCGGCGCAGGCGTTCGCCGCCGCGGCGCTCTCCGGCGAACTCGCCGCGCGGCCGTGGACGGCGCTGCTCGATCGTGCCAAGCGCCTGGGCGACGCGGCGCAGGCGCGCGTCGAGGAGGACGCCGCGCACGAGGCTGAGACCTTGCCGCAGCGCGAGCGCAAGCGGGCCGAGCGCGAGGCCGGCGACGCCGCCAAGCGTGCCGCGCGCCGCGCGCGCACGCGCGCGCTCGAAGAAGGTCTGCGGCTGACCGGGCTGTGGCTGCGCGACCTGGCGGTCGTGCTCGACGGCGCGCCGGAGCTGGTCCACAACGTCGACCAGCTCGACGCGCTGACCGCGGCCGCCGCCGGCCGCGATGTCCACGCGCTGCGCCGCGCCGTCGCGCTGGTCGATGACACGCAGGCCTCGCTGGCGCTCAACCCGACCGAGGAGCTGCAGCTCGACGCGCTGGCGGTGCGACTGGCGCGCGAGCTGGCTCAGGCGGAATAATCGACGGATGCGCCGCTGCGTCCTGCCTGCCGTCGTCGTCCTGATCGCGCTGCTCGCCGTGCCGGCGACGGTCTC
This sequence comes from Solirubrobacterales bacterium, assembly GCA_038224135.1. GTDB lineage: Bacteria > Actinomycetota > Thermoleophilia > Solirubrobacterales > Solirubrobacteraceae > F1-60-MAGs163. Next base: position 3,616 of record JBBRFO010000145.1, on the reverse strand, counting down.
GGCCGGCCTGCCGAGGATCGCCAAGGCCAACCGCAAGATCGTCGTCGGCGTCTCGATCGGCGGCGTCAGGCTCGGCGATTCGCTGAAGCGCGCCAAGCAGGTCTGGGGACCGGGCGCGGCCTGCACGACCGTCGGCCCAGGGCAGTCGGCGTGCACGTGGAAGGGCGGCAGGAACGGCCAGACCGCCGTCAACATCAAGGCCGGCAAGGTCGTCGTGATCGCGATCCAGCTCGGCCACAAGCCGCAGCTCGGGTACTACCCGGCGCCGCTGCTGTCGAAGGTCAAGCTCGGCAGGATCGGCGTCGGCTCGCCCGTCGCGCTGCTGAAGTCGGCGTACAAGTTCCCGGTGCTGAACACGACCGGCAACAGCTCGCTGACGATCTACACGTCCAACCACAAGGTGCAGACCGACTTCGGCTTCGACCTCGACGGCAAGACGGAGCCGATCTGGTCGATCACGATGACCGCCTTCCGCTAGTCCGGCGGTTTGCAGACCTTGCAGGCGCGATAGCCGGCGGCGCGAGCGGTCGCCGCGTCGGCGAAGAACACGCGGTGGGTGACGTAGTGGCCCTTGGCGATCCAGCGCAGCGCGCCGGGGCAGTCCAGGCGACCGTAGATCCTGCTGCGGCGATGGCCGCCGAGCGTGCCGGGCGTGTCGCTGGCGTGCGGCCGGCCGTCGGCGCCGATCAGTGTGTACGCCATCAGCCGAGCGACAGGGCCAGCGCGCCGCGCTCGAGGTCGAGCAGGCGGCGCTTGGTGTCCAGCCCGCCGCCGAACCCGGTCAGCGACCCGTCGGCGCCGATCACGCGATGGCAGGGGATGACGATCGGGATCGGGTTGCAGGCGTTGGCGCGGCCGACGGCGCGCGCGGCGCCGGGGCTGCCGACGCGGCCGGCCAGCTCGCCGTAGCTCAGCGTCTCGCCGTAGGGGATCCGGCGCAGCTCCTCCCAGACCTCGACCTCGAACGGCGTCCCGGCCGGCCGCAGCGGCAGCGCGAAGCTGTCGCGCTCGCCGGCGAAGTAGGCGCGCAGCTGGCGGGCGGCTTCGACGATCACGGGATCGTGCTCGCCGCCGGGCGTCTGTGCCTGGCCGTGTCGGCCGTCGAAGTGGACGCCGGTCAGCGCCTCGCCGTCGCTCAGCAGCAGCAGCTCGCCGATCGGCGAGGTGAACGTGGCGGCAGCGATTTCGGTCATGGATCTACAACGTCGCAGATCCGGCGAACGTGAGCAGGAAACCTCAGGCGATGACGTTCGCCGCGGCGAGCACGAGCACGAGAAAGCCGACGACCACGCGATAGCGCACGAAGATCTCGAAGCTGTGCGAGCGCACGAACTTGAGCAGCCAGGCGATCGAGGCGTAGCCGACGATGAACGCGAAGATCGTCGCGATCGCCGTCGGGCCCGCGCCGGCGCCGGTGCCATCGCCGACCTTGCGCAGCTCGAACAGGCCGGACAGCACGACCGCCGGCACCGACAGCAGGAAGCTGTAGCGCGCGGCCGCCTCGCGCGTGAAGCCCTGGAACAGCCCGAACGAGATCGTCGCGCCCGAGCGGCTGACGCCGGGGATCAGCGCCAGTGCCTGCGCGAAGCCGATGACGATGCCGTCGCGCATGTTCACCTGGTGGATGTCGCGCGAGCGGCTGCCGGTGTGGTCGGCCTGCCACAGCACGACGCTGAACAGCATCAGCGCGGCGCCGATCAGCTCCAGGGTGCGGAACTGGTTCTCGATCGGGTCCTTCAGCGCCAGGCCGAGGATCGCGATCGGGATCGTGCCGAGCAGGATGTACCAGCCCAGGCGCCCGCTCTCGTCCTGCGAATGCCAGAGCGAGCGATCGCCGAGCGAGCGCAGTACGGCGCGTGCCATGTTCCACAGGTCCTGCCGGAAGTAGACGAGCACGGCCGCCATCGTCCCCAGCTGCACGACCGCGGTGAACGCGGCGCCGGGATCCTCCCACCCGAACAGTGCCGGAACGATCCGCAGGTGGGCCGTCGACGAGATCGGCAGGAACTCCGTGAGGCCCTGGACGATGCCCAGGACCAGCGCTTCGAGCGTCGACACCGGGCGTCAGGCTACGGATCAGCCCGGCGCGATCGGTCCCAGCCGCGGCTCGATCCCGTGCAGGTCGAACGCGCGGAAGCGGTGGAACAGGCGGTGCTCGGGGCCGTGGAAGTCGGCGCTGCCGGTGGTCAGCAGGCCGAGCTCGTCCGCTGTTTCCGCGACCAGCAGCGTCTGCTCTGCGCTGTGGGTGATGTAGAAGGCTTCGACGCCGTCGAGCCCGAGTGCCTGGAAGCGGCGGAGCGTCTCCCGGACTTCCTGGTCGTCGTCCAGGTCCCAGAACGGGTGCGCCCAGACAGCCAGTCCGCCGGCGTGGTGGATCGTGTCAATGGCTTCCGCGACCGTCGGCGTCGTGCGGCGGCGGTAGCCGGGGCGACCGGGGATCAGGTAGGCCTCGATCACCTGGCCGACGTCGGTCAGGCCCTCGCGGGTCAGGCGCTCGGCGTTGGCGGGGTGGTCGAGGACGGCCTGGGCGATGTGCGGGCGGCCGATCGGCTTGTCCTGCTGCTGTTGCGCCTGCGGGATCGCCAGCTGCAAGCCGTTCTCTCGCAGGGCCTGCATCATGCGGTCGGCGCGCGCGTGGCGGTCCAGGCGCCAGCGCTCGAGCGCGAGGTTCAACCCCGTGTCCAGGTGGTCGATCCCGTAGGCGCAGACGTGCAGGTCCTCGTGGTCGCCGTCGAGCGCGCTGATCTCGGCTGCCGGGACGACCGTGATCCCGCCCAGCGCGGACGCGGCGGCGAGCGCCTCGTCGACGCCCGCGACCGTGTCGTGATCGGTCAGCGCGAGCAGCTCGACGCCGGCGTCCTTGGCGGCGCTGACGACGAGCGCCGGCGCCAGAGCGCCATCGCTGGCGAGCGAGTGGGACTGCAGGTCAAAGGTCGGCGCGGCCACGGCCCGTGAGCCTATGGGCGTAACGGCTGGGGTGCCAGGCGAGACCGGGCTGAATGCTCCACGTCGCTCAGCTCTGGCGTTACCCCGTGAAGTCGATGGCCGGTGAACGGCTCGAGCGCGCGACGCTCACCGCGAACGGGATCGACGGTGACCGGCTGGTTCACGTGCGCGGGCCGCGGGGTGTGCTGACGTCGCGGACGAAGCCGGGGCTGCTCGGACATCACGCCGTGCTCGGCCCTGATGGGATGCCGCTGATCGACGGGCGGCCGTGGGACGGGTCCGAGTCGTTGGACGCGGTGCACGCGGCCGCCGGCGCGGACGCGTCGCTCGTGGCCTTCGACGGGCCCGAGCGGTTCGACATCCTGCCGCTGCTGGTGGCGACGGACGGCGCGATCGCCGCGTTCGGCCGCGACGGCCGGCGGCTACGACCCAACATCGTCATCGGCGGCGTCGAGGGACTGGCCGAGCGCGGCTGGGAAGGCCGCACCCTGAGCATCGGCGACGTCGTGATCCAGCTCGAGACGCTGCGCGGGCGCTGCGTGATGACGACGTTCGATCCCGACACGCAGGCGCAGGACGCGAACGTGCTGCGCGACATCAACCAGCGGTTCGACGGGACGCTGGCGCTGAACGCCGAGGTCGCGGTGGGTGGGTCGATCGCTGTTGGCGA
>JBBRFO010000144.1:0-5161 GCA_038224135.1 Solirubrobacterales bacterium | reverse complement strand
AGCGCAAGGTCACCGCGCTCGCGCTGCGCCGCCCGCCGGCCGCCAGCGCGCGCGGCCGCAGCGACGCCGAGGTGCTGCACGACCGGCTCCTGGAGGGGACGCTGCGCGCCTGGTACGACGGGCTGACGGGCGATCTCGACGCGGGCCTGGCCGACGGCACGCTCGTCCGTGACGAGCGGCTCGCGGGTCTGGCGCGGTCCGGCTTCGCGCCGCGCACGCACGACCCTGCGGCGACCGCCTGGCTGCGTGACCTGTTCGCGACCTTCGCCGACTGGGACGAGAGTCCCGGACGCGAGCGCGTCGTGCTGCGCACGCAGCTGGAGGACGCCCTCAGCCGGATCGGCGAGCTGGAGGACCTGCGTGATCTGCTCGACGGCCAGCTGGCGGCCGAGCGCGTCCAGCTGCGACACACGACCGACGCACTGGAGGCGCTCCGCGGGAGCCGCGCACTGAAGGCTGCCGCTGCGGCCCGCAGGGCGCTGGGCCGCTGAGGCCGCGTCAGTCGCGTCGCACGGCGCGCACCGTGATCAGCAGGTGGTAGTCGGCGTCCTCGCGCGCCAGGTCGTCGTCGCTCAGGTCCTCGGCTGCGAGCCCGTACAGAAATGCCGCAGCACTCTGGACGTTGCCGTGGCGGCGGACCTCCACGTTCGCCGGCCCGAACGCCTCGCCGAACAGCCGCGCGGCGCCCCGCTCGGTGAAACGCCACCAGTCACCCCAGGCAGCGTCGTCGACGCGGCTGATCTGGCTGATGCCCGGGACCGTGGCGAGCAGCACCCCGCCCGGGACGAGCACGTCGCGCATCCCGCGCGCGGCGCTCGGCGCGTCGGCGATGAACTGGAGTGTCTGTGTGCAGATGAAGCAGTCGAACGCCTCGGATGACAAGCCGTCGCCGCTCGTCAGGTCGCCGACGATGCTCGCGTCGGCGTTACCGGCCGCCGCGTACAGCACGTCGGAGCGCGTCACGCGGTCGCCGCCGAACATCCGCGTGTACGAGTCCTCGGCGACCTCCAGCACGTGCCCCTGGACATCCGCCGCGTGCTCGGCGAGGAACCGCTCGATGTACCAGCGGTCGACCGGTCGCCCGCGCTCGAACCCGAACTCGCGGCTGACCGGCTCGGGCGGGAGCACGGGCAGGCGGGGGTCGGGCCGGCGGCGGCGCGGGCGGATCATGATGCTCACGCTACCGGCGCGCGGGCGCCATCCGAGCCGCGCTCCGGGGATGACACAATCGCCCCGATGCGACTCGTCTTGACGCTCCTCGTCCGCGACGAGGCCGACATCATCGCGACGTCGATCGACTACCACCGGGCGCAGGGCGTCGACCACGTGATCGCGATGGACAACGGCTCGACCGACGGAACCCGCGAGATCCTCACGGGCTATGCCGACCGCGGCGAGCTGACGCTCGTCGACGGTGCCGACGAGCCGTTCGACCAGTCGCTGCTGGTGTCGCGGCTCGCACGGGCCGCAGCGACCGAGCACGGTGCCGACTGGGTGATCAACGCCGACGCCGACGAGTTCTTCTGGCCGCGGTCCGGGACACTCGCGGACGTCCTCAGCGCGGTCCCGCCCGATGCGGGCACGCTGGCGATGATCCGCAACGACTTCCCCCCGGCTCCGGGGGAGGGTCCGTTCTGGGAGCGGATGACCGTCCGCGAGACGGTGTCCGTCGGGCAGACCGGGCACCGCCTTGTCCCAAAGGTCGCCCATCGCGGCTCGGCGGAGGTCGTCGTCGCCGACGGCAATCATGCCGCCGACGGAGCCGGCCTGGACGCGGCGCCGTTCATCCCGGCGATCGAGGTCCTGCACTTCCCCTACCGCGATCTCGAGCAGGCGACGCGCAAGGCGGAGCAGATGGCCACACGCCGGCGCATCTCAGGCGTCCATCGCCAGGGCGAGGTTGCAGACCACATGCTGCTCGGCGAGTTCGTCGCGGGTGGGACGTTCGCCGCCTGGTTTGCCGAGCGCCGGGTCGCCGACGCGGCGGCGGCCGGCTCGGGTGGGCGCCTGGTCACCGACACGCGACTGCGCGACTTCCTGCGGGAGGGGATCGAGCGGCGTGCGCCGGACCCGGCTGCCACCGCCGTCCTCGCCGACGAGTTCGCGCAGGCCGCCATCCGCATCGCCGACCTTGAGCGTGCCGCCGTCGTCGTCGCCGACCTCGCCGCCAGCCTCGACGAGCGCCTGACCGCCGCCCGTGCCGCGCTCGAGGCCACCGAGGCCAACCTCGCCGCCGAGCGCGCCGCGCACTACGAGACGGCCGAGGCGCTGCGCCTGCTGCGCGACAGCCGGGCGGTGCGCCTGGCGCACTCGGCCCGCCGCGTGATCCGGCCCGGGCGATGAGCGCCCAGGCTCCCGCGGCCGGCGCGCTCAGCTCGCGCGCCCGGTCACTGACCCTGATCGCGACGATCCTCGGCTCGACGATCGTGTTCGTCGACTCGACCGTCGTCAACGTCGCGCTGCCGGCGCTGGCGAGCGACCTCGACGCGACGCTGGCCGAGCAGCAGTGGGTCGTCGAGAGCTACCTGCTGATGCTCGGCTCGCTGGTCCTGGTCGGCGGCTCGCTCGGCGACCTGCTCGGGCGCCGGCGGATCTTCGCGCTCGGTGTCGGTGGCTTCGGCGTCACCTCGCTGCTCTGCGCGATCGCGCCGTCGGCGCCGTTCCTGATCGGTGCGCGGACGCTTCAGGGCGTCGCCGGCGCGCTGCTCGTGCCCTCATCGCTGGCGATCGTGACCGCGATCTACGACGGGCCCGAGCGGGCGCGCGCGATCGGCACGTGGACCGCCGGGACGAGCGCGGCGATCGCCGTCGGGCCGCCGCTCGGCGGCCTGCTCGTCGATCAGGCCGACTGGCGCTGGGTGTTCGCGCTGAACATCCCGTTCGTCATCGGCGCGCTGCTGATCACCGCGCGGACGATGCCGGCGCTCGGCGGCGACCGCAGCCGGCACGTCGACGTCCTCGGCGGCGTGCTCTGCGCGCTGGCGCTGGCCGGTCCGGTCTGGGCGCTGATCGAGCAGCCGCGCCACGGCTGGGGCGCGCTGATCGTCTGGGTTCCGCTCGTCGCGGGGCTCGTCGTGATGGCGGTGTTCGTCCGTCACGAGCGCCGCGCACCGGACCCGATGGTCCCCGCGAGCCTGTTCGCCTCGCGTGCCTTCACCGTCACCAATGTGGTGACGCTCGCGGTCTATGCGGGGCTCGGCTCGGCGACGTTCTTCGTCGCGCTGTTCCTGCAGCAGGTCGGCGGCTACAGCGCCCTGCAGGGCGGTCTGTCGCTGATGCCGATCACGTTCTTCCTGCTGTTCCTGTCCGGCCGCTGGGGCGCGCTCGCCGGGCGGATCGGATCGCGGCCGCTGATGACGGCCGGGCCGCTCGTCGCAGCGGTCGGACTGGCGCTGTTCCTGCGGGTCGATGCACACGCCGACTACGTGTCCGACGTGCTGCCGTCGGTGCTGCTGTTCGGGCTCGGGCTGTCGATGACCGTCGCGCCGCTGACGGCGACCGCGATGGCGGCCGCGCCGCACGAGCTGGCCGGGACCGCGAGCGGCTTCAACAACGCGGTCGCGCGGATCGCCGGCCTGCTGGCGATCGCCGTCGTCGGCGCCGTCGTCGCGTCGGTCTTCGCATCCGACCTGGACCGGCGGCTGGCCGGCGTGCGCCTCGACGCACCCGCGCGGACCGCTGTCGCCGACGCGCGCCGCCGGCCGCTGGCGCTGGCCGACGTCAGCCGGACGAGCTCCGTCGCGCGGCCGGTCGAGCACGCCCAGGTGGCGGCAAGCGTGTACGCATTCCATCGCGGCATGCTCGCCAGCGCCGTGCTGGTGGCGGCCGGCGGGCTGCTGGCGCTGTTCTTCCTGCCGGCCGGGGTCGTGTCGGCGCAGGAGTCCCGGGACGCCCGAGAGTCCTGATCCGGCATCCTTGGTGACGATGCGCGACCGCCTGCCCGACATCACACCTGAGCGATACCACCGCGTCGCCACGTGGGTGTTCGTGATGCTCACGGTGATCGTCTTCACCGGCGCGGCCGTGCGGCTGACCGGATCCGGCCTCGGCTGCCCGGACTGGCCGCGCTGCTCGGCCTCCGACGCGCCCGTCGACGCGCTCGGCACGCACACGCTGATCGAGTTCGGCAACCGCGTCTTCTCGGGCCTGGTCGGCGTCGGCACGCTGCTCGTCGGCGGGCTCGGATTCCTGCTGCGTCCGCGCCGTCGCGACCTGCTGCTGCTGGGCCTGGCGCTGCCGCTCGGCGTCGTCGCGCAGGCCGTGCTCGGCGGGCTGACCGTGCTCTACGACCTGCGGCCCGGCTTCGTCATGGGGCACTTCGGCCTGTCGATGATCATCGAGATCGCGGCCTTTGCGTTGTTCTGGCGCTCGCGACCGGCGTTCGAGGACGAGCAGGCCGGCGCCGAGCCCGACCGCGCCGTGCTCTGGGCCGCTCGCGCGGTGACCCCGATCGGGGCGCTCGTCGTCTTCGCCGGGACCGCCGCGACCGCCGCCGGGCCGCATGCCGGCGGCTCCGGCACCGGCGACGTCGTCCAGCGGCTGTCGCTGCGCGGCACCGGGACGCTGGACTGGGCGATCCGCAACCACGCGATCCTCGCCTCGATTCTCGGCATGGGCGTCATCGGGGCGCTCGCCTTCTCGTGGTGGAAGGGCGCGGGCGCGCCGCTGCTCAAAGCGCTCGGCGCCGTCGTCGTGCTGCTCGTCGTGCAGGGCGTGATCGGAGCGGTGCAGTACGCGCTCGAGCTGCCGGCCGAGCTCGTCTGGGTGCATGTGTGCCTGGCGACGTGCACGTGGGTGGCGCTGTTGTGGGTCTGGTGGGTGGCGGGGTCGCCGGCTGGGGCTGTGTCCGAGCAGTCGCCGGCGGCTCGGGCCCGGGGGGCTTCTTCGGGCGCTCCTGCCTGAACGGCGCGCGGCGCGGCGCGGCGCCTTGGGTTCGTGCTGCGCGGATCTCGTGGCGCAGGTGTCGCCGTGTGGCCTCGGTCTGTGCAGAGCACTATCCCGAGGCCACCCGCCGCCACCTGCATCCACGATCTCTCGCTTGGGCGCTGGACCTCGGCTCTGAGGTTGCCGCTGGTGGGCCGGCCTTGTGGGGCGCCGTCGCTGGTGCGTGCGGGGGGTGGGCGCCGGTGGCTTTGGGGCCTGATCGGGGCCTACAGGCCGA
>JBBRFO010000143.1:0-5301 GCA_038224135.1 Solirubrobacterales bacterium | reverse complement strand
GCATCGTCGAAGACCGGGCTGGCCGACGTGCTGTTGTTCGAACCGCGAAGACGAACGGTGACCGGCAGCACGAAGTGCACCAGGCCGGCCTTCTTCAGGAACGACTTGCGCAGAACGACACGCGGGTTCTTCTTGACAGCCCTCAGCAGCTGTGCGCGAACCTTCTGCTTATGCGAGACCTTCTTGGCGACCGCGGAACCCGCGAACGCCCCGAAGACCACGGCGCAGGCGGTGGCAAGCGCCACGACCCTGGCCATCAAAGACCGTGAAACACCCATCAGTGGACCCTCTCCCCTTGCTTAGAGCGGCGAATCTACCAGGCGCGACGGGGGTTTGCAGCTCAGATGTAATACATCGCCGGGGCCCCGGCGGCACGCTCGCGCTCGGCGATCTCGGCGATCGTGGCACCGGCCAGGACGTCGCGTGCCGCGATCGCCGCGTCGGCGAAGACTCCCTCTCCGTCACGGCCGAGCGGTCCGTCGAGGATCTCCACGATGTCCAGGACGGTGACCTCATCCGCCGGCCGGGCGAACGAGTAGCCGCCCTTGACGCCGCGCTGCGAGCTGAGCACGCCCGCGCGGCGCAGCGTCGCGAACAGCTGCTCGAGGAACTGCACGGGGATTTCGCGGCGCTTGGCAAGCTCGCCGATCGGCACGGGTGCGGCATCGCCGGCGAGGGCGAGCTCGGTGAGCGCCTTGAGCGCATACGGCGACTTGGTCGTGATCGAGATCATGGACGCGGGCCTCCCCTTCCCCACCGATCCTATGGCACGACTCGGAGCGCGAGCCAGCGCCGGGCGCATCGTCCACCGCGGAAGCTGATGGCGCTGATCTTCACCTCAGTGCCCAGCCGGACCTCAACTCAGGCCTCGGGACGGTCGATCTCGTCGGGCGCAAGACCGAGTACGGCCTGCTCTGGCTCTTGCGGCCGTGAGCGTTCGGCTGGAGCCGGCCGTGGACCGCGGCGGCGATCTCCCCAACCTGACGCAGTTTGTCGGGTCGGAGGTTCCGACCACCGTGCCAGGCGGTCGGGGCCTTCGGCCCCGGCCTACAGCCAGCCGCGCTCGGTGGCCATGAGAACCGCTTGCGCGCGGTCGACGGCGCCGAGCTTGCCGTAGATGTTGTGCAGGTGGGTCCGCACGGTGCTCGTCGACAACTCGAGATCGTGGGCGATCTGCTTGTAGACCTTGCCCTCCGACAGGCGCCGCAGGACGTCGGTCTCGCGGCTGGACAACGGACACGGATCGACCTGGCGGATCCGCCCGGTCGCCGGGAACGGAAGGTCGTACATGACCGAGCGCAGCTCATCGGCGCCGAGGCCGACGGCGCGCGCGCAGCGCAGCAGTTCGGTCGGCGAGACCGCGCCGCCCTGGGCGTAGTGGGCGAGCATGTCGGCCAGGCGGACGAACGCGACCTCGTCGCTGGCGTCCTCGGCGTGGTGGCGCTCGATGACGGCGGCGACGCTCTTCGGCAGACCCCAGCGGCGCGCCAGGACGCCGCCGACCAGCGCATGGTCGACGCCGAGCTCACGGCGCTCGCGGTGGATCCGCTCCTCCGGCGTGCGCGCGCCCTGGTGCACCTGCGCCGGGTAGCCCGGGTAGGCGTGCATCAGGACGAGCTTGCCGATGTCATGAAGCAGCGCGGTGACCATCAACCGGTCGCGCTCCTCGTAGCCGGTCTCGATCGCCAGGCGCTCGGCCGCGCGCTGCGTGGCGACGCCGTGCAGGCGGAAGCGCTCGGGCGCGGCGTCCCAGACGGACGAGCGCTCGAAGAAGTCGAAGGTGCGGGCGCGGGCGGCGATCGACTGGACGGCCTCGGGCGAGAGCACCTCGACGGCCTGCACGATCGATTCGACACGCGACTTGTACTTGCCCTCAACCTGGTTGGCGAGCCGCAGCACGGCGATGACGAGCGCGACGTCGCCCTCGACCGCGTTGACGACTTCGCTCATGTTGAGGTGCTCGTCGCCGACGAGCCGCAGCACGCGGTCGCGTGACTCGGCGAGCGCCGGGAAGGCCTCGAGCGCCTCGAACGCGGCGGTCAGCCGGCGACCGTGACCCTCGTTGTGACGGCGCTGCCCGGCGTCGGACGCGGAGGCGTCCGAGGAGTTCGGGAGCGGCGTGGCGGCGGCGTTCTGCGACATGGAATCTCGGTTCGGGATGCGGTTGGCGGCCGCGTCGTGCGACCCAGACCCCCTATCGGCAGCAGCACTGGACGAATTGAGCGTTCTCGTGCAGGTCAGAGGCACCGGGTGCCGCCCGGCGCGCGCGGGCATCCGTTGAGCGCAGCGGTGCCACGTTCATTGCGGTGCGCGCGACAGGGTGGGCTGTTCTGGCGACCACAGTGGTGGTCAAACCGGCCCACGTCGGATCGCGAGCGCGGCGCGCAGCCTGCGCAGCGTCGCGTCCGGCTGGCCGACCACATCACGCCACGTCAGGCGCAGCGTGCAATACCCCGCCGCGGCGAGCAGCGCGTCACGTTCGCCGTCGCGGATCGCTGCCCCCTGGTGCCCGTGAACGCGGCTGCCGTCGAGCTCGACGACCAGCCCGGCGTCGGGAAACAGAGCGTCGACCTCGATGAGGCGGCCCCATGACTCGACCGTCCCGTTGCACGTCATCGCCGGCAGTGGCGACGAGGAGGATCGCACGAGGTCGAGGAACCGCTCCTCGAGCGGCGACCGCGTCCGCTGCGGCGCAAGGTGATGGCCGCGGGCGACGGCCCGGGCCAGTCGTTCGGTGCCTCGCCGACCTGACGCACCACGCCGCGCAGCCGCGAGCTCGCCCTCGTCGTAGAGGCCAAGGATCGCGGCCTGCTCGAGGAGCCGGACGACGCGCGCCTGCGTGAGCGAATCGGCGAGGTCGACGATCGTGCGCGCCCACGTCGTCACGGGGACCGCGTCGACGATCGCAACGTCGCTCGCGCTCAGTGACCGGGAGCGATGCACGACGACGCCGGGGACGGTTCCGCGGGAGCGAGCGGCGGTCACGTGCGGTCGGCCGTCCCAGCGCATCAGCGCGTGGAGCCCGGCGGCCGAACGATGGCTCAGGGCCGCACCCGGCCCACACGCGAGGACCGCTCCGATCTGCACGCCGCGGCGGGTGTGCGCGGCGTGACCGAGCGCGTAGACACCGCGGTGCTCGACGTGGAGGCGGCCGGCGGCGATGTGCGTCGAGATGACGCGCGGCGTCAGGCCCAGATCGATGAGCTGCACCCTGGTGAGCCGGCCGTGCTGGCGTCCGGCGAGCTCGGCGATCGACCGCGACCGTTCTCGGTGCCCCGCGACCATCGGTGGGCTGGTTTGACGACCACTGTGGTCGTCAGAACGGCCCACCCCCTCGAGCGTGCCCTCATCGCCAGCTGCAGTCCAGGCCATCCGCCGACACTGGCGGACGAGCTGCAACGGCGAAACCCCGAGGTCGTTACGTCAGTGCGGCGTCGATCCGGCGCAGCGACTCGTCGCGGCCGAGGACGACGAGCGTCTCGAAGATGCCGGGCGAGATCGTCGTGCCGGCGAGGGCGACGCGCAGCGGCTGGTAGATCTCGCGCGGCTTGGCCTCGCGGGCGGCGATCACGGCGGCAAGCGCGGGCTCGATCGCCTCGGCATCCCACGAGCCGAGCGCGCCGAGTGCCGCGCGCGCGTCCCGCAGTGCCGCGAGCCCATCGGCCCCGAGCCACGTTGCTCGCGCGGCCTCGTCGTCACCCGGGCCGTCGAAGAAGAACCCCGCCAGCGGCCAGAAGTCGCTCAGCGTCTGGATCTTCTCGGCGCTGATCGCCGCGGCGTCGGCCAGTCCGTCGCGACCCGTGAACGCCTCCAGCCGTGCCGCCAGCTCGGCCGGAGCGAGCTCGCGCACGTAGCGACCGTTCATCCAGCGCAGCTTCTGCTCATCGAACTGGGCCGGGTTCTTCGAGACGCGCTCCAGCGAGAAGCGCCGGGCCAGCTCGTCGGTGCTGATCAGCGTCTCGTCGTCGGTGTCGCCCCAGCCGAGCAGCGCGAGGTAGTTGCGGACCGCCTCGGGGAGATACCCGGCGTCGCGCAGGTCCTGGACCGACGCGGCGCCGTGACGCTTGCTGAGCTTCTTGCCATCCGGGCCGTGCAGCAGCGGCAGGTGCGCGAAGACGGGCGCCGGGGCGCCGAGCGCCGCCAGCACGAGCAGCTGCTTGGGCGTGTTCGAGATGTGGTCCTCGCCGCGCACGACATGCGTGATCTGCGCGTCGAGGTCGTCGATCGCGACGGCGAGGTTGTACAGCGGGCTGCCGTCGGCCCGCGCGATCACCGGATCGTCGAGGTGCGTGTGCTGGAAGGTGGTGTCGCCGCGGATCAGGTCGTGGACGACGGTCGCGCCGTCGTCTGGCACGCGCAGCCGCACGGCTCCGTCGGACTCAGCCGTGCCGCGGAAGCCGCGCTCGGCGCCGTGCTGCGCCTTCCACGCCTTGACGTCGTCGCCGGTCGCCGTCGTGCGGTACGCCTTGCCCTCGTCCAGCAACTGCGCGACGACCGCGCGGTGGCGCGGCTCGTGATCGAGCTGCGAGATCGGGCCCTCGTCCCAGTCGAGCTCGAGCCAGCGCAGCGCCTCGAGGATGTGCTCGACGTTCTCCGGCGTCGAGCGCTCGCGGTCGGTGTCCTCGATCCGCAGCACGAGCGTCCCACCCGACCCGCGCGCCAGCAGCCAGTTGAACAACGCGGTGCGGGCACCCCCGATGTGGAGCTGGCCGGTGGGGCTGGGAGCGAAGCGAACGCGCATGTCGGTAGGAATCTAGGGATGCACGTCCTCGCACCCGCCGACGCCCGATGCTGATCGGCGCCCACGTCTCGCCCGCCGGCGGCCCGGCGAAGGCCGTCGAGCGCGGCGTCGCACTGGGCGCCGAGTCGATCCAGATCTTCAATCAGAACCCGCGCGCGTGGAAGCCGACGACCTACGGCGACGAGCAGGTCGCCGCGTACCACGAGGCGCTCGAGGGGAGCCCGATCGGCGCCCTGCTGATCCACGCCGTGTACCTGCTGAACGCCGCCAGCGAGGACGACGACATCCGCGCCAAGACGCTGACATCGCTGACCGCGTCGTTGCGCGCGGGCGACGCGCTCGGCGCGACCGCGGTGGTGCTGCATCCGGGCTCGGCGAAGACCGGCGAGGTCGCGCCGGCGATCGAGCGCGCCGGCGCCGTGATCGCCGAGGCGCTGGCCGAGTCGGACAGCTGCCCGCTCCACATGGAGAACACGGCGGGGACCGGCGGGACGCTGGGCCGCTCGTTCAGCGAGCTGGCCGAGCTGATCGCAGCCGCCGGCTCCGGTCCGCGCCTCGGC
>JBBRFO010000142.1:0-5459 GCA_038224135.1 Solirubrobacterales bacterium | reverse complement strand
GGTCCGCGCACTCGGCTGGGAGGCGCAGACGCGCTTCGCCGAAGGCCTGGAACGCACCGTCGCCTGGTATCAGGCGCGGCGCGACTGGTGGGAACCGATCCGCTCGGGCGCCTACCGCGAGTACTACGAGCGTCAGTACGGCCAGACGCTGGGCTGACCCTCAGGCGCGCGCGATCGCGCACAGGCGCCGCGCCGCGGCCGGCAACTCGACCGACCGCGCGCACCAGCGCCGCGTCTGCGAGTCATGACGCCGGGCCGCGCGCAACAGGGCGGCGCCCTCGTTGGCGACGATCACGCGCAGACCCGCGTTGCGCGCGTGACGGGCGGCGCGCGGCGATGGCCCGCTGAGCTCCCGCGCGACGCAGAGTCGCGGGGCGGCAGTCTGCGGCGGAAGGCCGGAGCGGCGAAGGACGCGTGCCGCATCCTCCGCGGTCGGTCCGCACAGTTCCAGCCGCTGCTCGACCGTCCGGCAGCGCCACGTTCTCAGCGTCTGCGACGAGCAGTTCGGCGCCGGGATCGTCCGCGTGAAGTGCCGCTGATCGCAACCGCGGGCCGACGGCTCCGCGCGCATCACGGTGCAGCCGGTCGACCGATGCCCGAGCCCCAGCAGGTGGCCGACCTCATGCGCGACGAGCGTCGCGGGGCCCGCGCCCGCTGCCGACCAGGGGTCACGCACCCGGGGCAGCACAAGGACGATCCGGGGGCCACGCGTGACGACGCACGCAGCGGTGCCGCGGCCGCATGCCGCTGCAACGCGACCGAGCTGCACGACGACGGCGGAGTCAGGCGCGCGCAGCGCGACGATGCGCACGCGCCGTCCCAGCCCGATCGCGTTCCACGCGGATGCGACTCGCTGCAGGTCGGCGCGCCACGGACCTGCGTTCGCCGTGTCGATGACGACCGGCGCCGACGACGCGCGAACCGCGTCGTGGGCACCGAGGCCGGGCAGCACCGCGAGCGTCAGCACGGCCGCGGCGAAGACCGGTGCGGTGGCGATGGAACGGCGGGTGGCGTGGAGGCGATCACCGACCGGGCCGGCCGCAAGGTCTGCCAGGTCCGCAGGTGCCCGTCGCTCGGGTCGTGGTGCTCGCAGCCGCATCGGCTCCGCAGCTCTCTCAAGAGGATCTGCCGGGGGGGTCCCCGACGGTACTCCTCGCGGCGGTCGGGCGACGCCGCTAGGCGGCGAGCTGCGAGATCCGCCAGCGCGCGCCGACCTTCTGCAGCGTCAGCGTCGTCGTGCGGCTCTTCTTGCTCGCGAGCTTCTGCTTGACGTCGGCACTGGCAGCCGTCGTTCCGGACAGCCGGACGGCGGTCACCGTCAGGTCGGACTGGTCGGTCTCCTTGAATCCGTCCTTGACCGCCTGGGCGCAGCCGTTCGTCCTGCTCGTGTTGGCCTTGATGATCCGCGCCTGGAGCTCGACCGTGATCAGGTCGCGGCAGACCTTCGTCCCGTCCTGCTTCTCGGCCGCCTTCTGGAAGTCCTCGACGACCTTCGCGACGTCCTTCTGGACACCCTTGAACTTCGTCGAAGAGTCCGAGTTGGACTGCCCGCCGGCGCAGCCGCCCGCCGCGAGCACGGCGACGAGCGGGGTGGCGATCGCAAGCTGTGCGGCGCGGTACATGACGGCCGGAGCGTAGCGGGCCATACGATCGCGCCGTGCACCCCGAGGGAGACCTGGCGGCGACCCGCCTGCGGCTGACCGACCTGGCGGGCGCGACGGTCGCCGGTCCCGGTGGCGAGCGCCTGGGGCGGGTCGCCGACGTGCTCGTCGTGCTCAGCGGCGAGCACCCCTCGGTCTCGGCGCTGCTGATTCGCCCGAGCGGCGGGGCGCGCCGTGCACGGCTGCGGGTTCCGCTCAGCATGGTCGGCGAGCTGGATCCCGGCGGCGTCGTGCTCGGCGACCTGCCGCCGGACGGCGCCGACATGCGTCCTGACGAGGTCGCGCTCGTGCGTGACGTCCTCGACGTGCAGATCGTCGACGTCGACCGGCGGCGCGTCGCCCGCGTCGGCGAGGTCGTCCTCGCCTGGGCCGGCGACGAGCTGCACGTCGTGGCGGTCGACGCCGGCTGGCGCGCCATCCTGCGCCGGCTCGGGCTGCGGCGACTCGCCGATCGGGCGGACCGCGATGCGATCGACTGGGCAGCGCTGCACGTCGCGAGCGGGCGCGCACACGCGCTGCAGCTCGCCCAGCCATCGGCGGCGGTCCGGCGCCTCGACGGCGCGGGCCTTGCCGAGCTCGTCGCGCGGATCCCGCGGGCCAGCGGCGCCGAACTGCTGCGCGACCTGCCGGCCGACCGCGCGTCCGTGGCGCTCGCGACCGTCGACCCGGATCTCGGCGCCGACCTCGTCGAGGCGCTCCCGCTCGCTCGCGCGACCGAACTGCTCGAGGCGATGCCCGAGGACGAGGCGGCTGATGCGCTGCGGGCGACGGGCGACGAGCGCCGTGGCGCCGTGCTGCGGGCGCTCGGCCCGATCCGCGGACCGCGCCTGCATCGCGCCATCGGTGTGCTCCGACCGCACGGCCGGGACGAGCCACGCCGCCCGCGCCGCTACTGGAACGTCCTGCGCGGCCACGCCCAGCTGCGGGGGCGTGGCCGGTGAGCCGCCGCACCCGCCTGGCCGCGATGCTCGCGGTGATCGGCCCCGGGCTGCTGGCCGGCCTCTCGGACGACGACCCGCCGGGCATCACGACCTACTCGATCCTCGGTGCCAGTCACGGCTACGAACTCCTCTGGGTGCTGTCGGCATCGACGCTCGCGCTGATCGTCTTCCACGAGCTCGGCGCGCGGATGGGCATCGTCACCGGGCAGGGGCTCATCGGGCTGGTCCGCGAGCGCTACGGCGTGCGCTGGACGGCGGTCGCGCTGATCGCGCTGCTGGGCGCCAACGTCGGGACCCTGTGCGGGCAGTTCGCCGGCATCGCAGCGGCGCTGGGCCTGGCGGGGATTCCGCGCGGCATCGGCGTCCCGGCCGCGGCGATCGGCGTCTCGACGCTCGTGCTGCGCGGCTCGTTCCAGCGGGTCGAGCACCTGCTGCTCGCGCTGAGCTCGGTGTTCGTCGCGTACGTCATCGCCGCCGTGCTCGCGCATCCCGACTGGGGTGCGGCCGCCCGAGGCCTCGTCGTCCCGACCCCGCCCGGCAGTCGCGCCGCCGCGCTCGCGTGCGTCGCGACGATCGGGACGACGCTCGCGCCGTGGGGCCTGGCGTTCATCCAGTCCTACGTCGTCGACAAGCGCCTGCGCGTGAAGGATCTGCGGCTCGAGCGCGTCGACGTGATCCTCGGCGCCCTGCTGACCGGGGTCATCGGCGCGTTCGTCGTGATCGCATGCGCGGCGACGCTCAACGTCCGCGGCGTGCAGATCAACGACGCGCGCGACGCGGCGCAGGCGCTGAAGCCGCTCGCCGGGTCGTTCGCCTCAGCGCTGTTCGGCGTCGGCCTGCTGGGCGCCGGCATCCTCGCGGCGTCGGTGCTCCCGCTGTCGACCGCGTATTCGGTCACCGACGCCGCGGGCGCCGAGGCGCAGCTCGACGACCGCCCCGCCGAGGCGCGCCTGTTCTACGCGAGCTTCATCGGGATCGTCGCCGTCGCGGTCGCCGTCGTCTGCATCCCGGGCGCGCCGCTGATCCCGATCCTGTTCGGCAGCCAGGCGCTGAACGCCGTGCTCCTGATCCCGCTGATCATGTTCATGCGGGCGCTCGCCCGCGACCGGTCGGTGATGGGCGAGTTCGTCCTCGGCCGATCGGGGTCGATCACGACGGGCGTGACGATCGTCCTGATCAGCGCCAGCGTCATCGCGACCTTCGTCCTGACGGTGGCGTGAGCCCCGGCGGGCACGGGTACGCTCGAAGGCGATGCCGCTCGCCGCCTTCACCCCGGCCGTCCGCGACTGGTTCACGCGCGCGTTCGCGGCGCCGACGCCCGCGCAGGAGCAGGCCTGGCCGGCGATCGCGGGCGGCGAGCACGTCCTGATCAGCGCGCCGACGGGCTCGGGCAAGACGCTCGCGGCGTTCCTCTGGGCGATCGACCGGCTGGCGGCCCAGCCGGCGTCCGAGCCCGGTGTCCGGCTCGTCTACGTCTCACCGCTGAAGGCGCTCGCGTACGACATCGAGCGCAACCTGAGGGCACCGCTGCGCGGGATCGGATCGGAGCTGACCGTCGGCGTGCGGACGGGCGACACGCCGCAGCGCGAGCGTACGGCGATGCGACGCCGGCCGCCGGACATCCTGATCACCACGCCCGAATCGCTGTACCTGATGCTGACGAGCGGCGCTCGTGAGATCCTGACCGGCGTCGAGGCGGTGATCATCGACGAGATCCATGCCGTCGCCGCGACCAAGCGCGGCTCGCACCTGGCGCTGACGCTGGAGCGGCTCGCGGCGCTGCAGATCGATGACCGCGACCCACAGCGGATCGGCCTCTCGGCAACGCAGAACCCGCTCGAGGAGGTCGGGCGCTTCCTGGTCGGCCCGCGCCGCAGCTGCCGGATCGTCGACGCCGGCGTGCGCAAGCCGCTGGACCTGAAGATCCACGTGCCCGTCGAGTCGATGGTCGAGCCTGATCAGGGCGGTGAGTACGCGGATATCGAGCCGGTCCAGGGCGGTGAGGCGACGCGCCGGTCGATCTGGCCGGCGATCTACCCGGAGATCCTGCGGCTCGTCCGCGAGCACACGTCCACGATCGTCT
Source organism: Solirubrobacterales bacterium (assembly GCA_038224135.1). Taxonomy (GTDB): domain Bacteria; phylum Actinomycetota; class Thermoleophilia; order Solirubrobacterales; family Solirubrobacteraceae; genus F1-60-MAGs163. The sequence goes on along the minus strand of JBBRFO010000142.1, from coordinate 774 downwards.
TCGTCAACAACCGGCGCGGCGCCGAGCGCCTGGCGCTGCGGCTGAATGAGCTCGCCAACGCGCGTGAGGACGACGCACCCGAAGCGCCCTTCGTCGACATCGCCCGCGCCCACCACGGGTCGCTTGCGCGCGAGGAGCGGACGGTCATCGAGGAGCTGCTGAAGTCGGGACAGCTGCCGTGCCTGGTCGCGACGTCGTCGCTCGAACTCGGCATCGACATGGGCGCGGTCGACCTCGTGCTGCAGGTCGAGTCGCCGAAGTCGGTCTCGCGCGGGCTGCAGCGGATCGGTCGCGCCGGGCACGGCGTCGGTGACACGAGCAAGGGTCGGATCTTCCCCAAGTTCCGCGGCGACCTGCTGGAGTGCGCGGTCGTCGCGAAGCTCATGCGCGAGGGCCGGATCGAGCCGACGGTCGTGCCGCGCAACGCGCTCGACGTCCTCGCACAGCAGATCGTCGCGATCGCTGCGGAGGCGGGCGATGGCGCGGATACGCCGGGGGTCGCTGTCGATGATCTGCACGCGCTGATCACGCGCACGTACTCCTATGCCGAGCTGTCCCGCGAGCTGCTCGAGAACGTGCTCGACATGCTCGACGGGCGCTACCCGTCGGCCGAGTTCGCCGAGCTGCGCGCACGGATCGTCTGGGACCGCGTCGCCGGCACGATCCGCGCGCGCAAGGGCGCCGGGCGCCTGGCGATCACGAACGCGGGAACGATCCCCGACCGCGGGCTCTACGCCGTCGTACTCCCGGACGGGCGCCGCGTCGGCGAGCTCG
>JBBRFO010000141.1:0-5688 GCA_038224135.1 Solirubrobacterales bacterium | reverse complement strand
AGCCGGGCCGGAGCGCGGCGCGGGTGCAGCTCCGCGCCGCCGCGCAGCGTCGTCGCGGGTCGGCGCCGCGCCGCGCGCAACGCGGGCAACGCGGCGCCGCCGCAGACGAGCCCGGTCGCCACCAGCCACGCCGCCGCCAGCAGCAGCGTCATCGTCGCCGCGGTCGGCGGGAGCTGATTCAGCGTCGCCAGCAGCCGCGCCGCAGGGCCGTGGGCGAGCAGCGCCCCGAGGGCGATTCCGGCGGCGGCGGCCGGTGCGGCGACGAGCGCCGCCTCCAGCGCGTGCGTCGCGACGACCATCCGCGTCGGCATCCCGACGGCGCGGCGGACGCCGATCGACGGCATCCGCCGCAGCACGTCGGCGTTGGCACCGGCGGCGAGCAGCACACCGGCCAGCGCGAGCGCGACCCCGGCGAAGGCGGCGATCAGCGCCGTCAGGATCCCGGCAGCCTGGCCGAGGATGACCTGGACACCATCGCGCGTGACGAAGCTCAGGTCGCGCAGGCCGAACGCCGCGACGCGCGACTGGCCGAGCAGGACGTCCTCGCGGGCGCCCGGAGCCGCCCAGAGCAGGGCGACGTTGACGGGCAGGTCGCCGCGGAAGCGCCGGTGGATCCCAGCTGCCGAGACATACACGCGCGCCGTCGACACGAGCGGGAAGGCGACGTTGTCGGGGGCCAGCACGATGCCCGCCACGCGCAGCCGGCCGAGCCGCGAGACGCCGAGCGTGTCGCCGACGCGCAGACCCCACGATCGCGCCAGGCCCTGCTCGATCGCCACCTGCGAGCCGCCGGCGTCCGGCTCGTGGCCGGCGACGATCGCGTAGCCCCGCCGCGGGCCGGCGTCCGTGATCTCCAGGACGCCGCGGTCCAGCCGCCGCCCGCCAGGGCCGAACAGCCGGACGCCGGTGAACTCGGTGCGGTACGTCCGCGCCTCGACGCCCGGCAGCGCGGCGACCCGGCGGTCGACGTCGGCGCGGTCGTGCAGCGCGAAGCGCGCCGTCACCGTCGGCAGGTCGGCACGGTCGGCGGCGCGCGAGAAGCCGTTCGTCAGCGCGAGGACCAGCGTCAGCGCGACGCCGAGCATCAGTCCCGCCGCCGCGACGCCGCCGGCCATCAGCAGGGCTCGCCCGCGACGCGCGCGCAGCCCGGTCAGCGCCAGCGCCGCGGCGCCACCCATCACGTCAGCCGGCCGTCACGCAGGCGCAGGACGCGATCCGCCGCGGCGATCAGGTCCGACTCATGCGTGACGGCGATCACTGCCCGGCCTTCGCCGGCGGCGGCGCGCAGCAGCTCGAGCACCACCGCGGCGGACTCCTCGTCGAGGTTGCCCGTCGGCTCGTCGGCCAGGACCAGCGGCGGGTCGGCGACCAGTGCGCGAGCGATCGCAAAGCGCTGCTGCTCGCCGCCGCTGAGCTCGTGCGGCAACGCGTCCGCGACCTCGCGCAGCCCGAGCCGGTCGATCAGTTCACGGGCGCGCTGCACGGCCCCCGGCGCGCCCCCCGGCAGCCGCGCGGCAAGCAGCACATTGGCCTCGCCAGACAGCTCCGGGACGAGATGGAAGAACTGGAACACGAAGCCGATCGACCGTCGCCGCAGCGCCGTCAGCTCCCGCTCGCCGGCTCCCGTGACCGCCTGACCGGCGATCGCGATCGATCCCGCATCGGCGCTGTCGAGCCCGCCGATCAGGTTGAGCAGCGTCGACTTGCCCGATCCCGAGCGCCCGGTCAGCGCCACGAGCTGGCCACCGGCGACATCGAGGTCGACGCCGTCGAGCACACGCCGCGCCGCCCGGCCGCGTCCGACGCTCTTGACCACGCCGCGTGCGACGACGACACCCGCGGAGCGCGTCCGGCCGGCGTCGTCGGCAAGCGTGGGGAGGTCCATGGCCAGAGCGGCGAGTCTGCCACGCGCCGCACCCCGGCGGGCCGATCGGCGCGCGCCGATGGTCAGTCCGGCGCGTTGTCGAGCGAGTGCCACAGCACGCGGCAGGCGACCGAGCGATGCGGGCGCCACGGTTCGGCCAGCGCCTCGAGCTCAGCGCGCGCGGGCAGCTCCTGCAGCCCGTAGGCCAGTTGCGCGCCGCGACGCACGCCGAGGTCGCCGACGGCGAGGATGTCCGGCCGCTCGAGCTGGAACATCAGGAACATGTGCGCCGTCCACTCGCCGACGCCCTTGACCGCCGTCAGCTCGGCGATCAGCTCCTCGTCGGACAGCGTCGAGACGTGGTCGAGGTCGAGTTCGCCGCTGAGGATGTGCTCGGCCAGCGAGCGCAGGTAGGCCGTCTTCGCGCGCGACAGGCCGACGCTCGTGCGCAGGTCGTCGGGATCGTCGTCGAGCACCTCCTGCGGCGTCGGCGGGCGACCGCCGAAGCGCTCCAGCACGCGGCCCCAGATGATCGACGCGACCTTTGTCGACAGCTGCTGGCCGACGATCGCGCGCAGCAGCGCGGCGTAGTGATCGCGCGAGGCGCGCTCAGGATCGGGCTCGAAGTCGGGCTCGCCCGTCGCATCGATCAGCTCGGCCAGGACGGGGTCCGCGGCGCGCAGATGCGCGATCGCGATCGCGGGGTCCGATCGCGCCGGCTGGGTCCCGGCTCCCGGTCGTGGCATCGACCGGGCACAATACCCGCGATGCAGCGGCGATCCTCCAGGCGCGCGGCGTGTGCCGCGCTGCTCGCGTGCGTGGCGACGACGCTCGCCGTGCCCGCCGCGCAGGCGGCCGTCGACTACCCGGCGGCAGGCCCGGTACTCAGTGGGCCGCGGGTCGTTCTCGCCTTCCTGCCGCTCGTCGATCCGCCTCCGGTCGCCGCCCAGACCGACCTCGAGCTGGCGTCCGAGCCGCCGCTCGCCTTCGTCCCGGTGCTCGACCGGCTGGAGGCCCGCCCAGAGCTGGCGCTCGGGCTCTCGAGCGCGGTCCAGGGTCAGTACGACCGCACGCAGGCGCTGGTCGACATCACGCAGGGCACGCGCGTGTCGCTGTCCGGATACCACCCCAAGCGCCCTGGGCCGCTCGTGTTCGTGCGGACCGGCCGCGGCTCGCTGTTCCAGGGCTGGCTCGACATCGCCGCGCGCGCCGACGGCGCGCCGGCGGAGCTGCGCCCGGGGCAGTTGTCGGCGCTCGTGCCGGGCGGCACCGGCTACGTCGGGGTCCGCGATCGTGACCAGCTCGAGGCGATCGCCGCCGCCGACCGGGCCGGGCGGATCGGCGTCGTGACGATCGGCTCACCGGACGACGTCGCCGCGCGCGCCCAGGCGCTGTCCCGCCGCCGGCGGCTGGTCGTCGTCGGCCTGCCGGCGGGGTTCGCGGGGGACACCGCACTCGATCGCCTGATCGCCGCGCGTGCGCCCGACGAGCTGCTGATCGTCATGCAGAGCCCGCCGGATCGCCGCAGCCCGCAGCTGTTGCCGACCGGGATCGCCGGCCTCGGCGCTCCGGGCCGCCTGGCGTCGAGTACGACGCACCTGTCGGGGATCGTCGCAGGCATCGACGTCCTGCCGACGGTGCTCGATCACCTTCGCGTCGCGATCCCCAAGAACGTCAAGGGACAGGCGATCAGCGTCGAACGGGGATCGAGCGACGCCGCGGGACTGCGCTCGCTGGCCGACCGCCTGCGGGTCGTGCTGCCGCGGCGCCTTCCGGCGCTGTGGGGAGCGCTCGCGGCCTGGCTCGCCCTGCTGCTGGGCGCCTCGCTCGCCGCCGACCGACGCGGCGTCCGCTGGGCACTGCGCGTCGGCGCGCTGGCGATCCTCTGGATTCCCGCCGTGCTGTTGCTGACGGCGATGCTGCGGCCCGCCCGTGGCCTGGAGCTGGTGCTCGTCGCGGCCTTCGCCTACATGCTGGCGATGCTGACGGACCGTTTCGTGCGCTGGCCACGCGGGCCGATCGTCCCCGCGGCCGTCGCCGTCGCCGGGTTCAGCATCGACCTCGCGTTCGGGTCACCGCTGATCATCCGTTCGCTGCTGGGCCCGAACCCGCTGTTCGGGTCGCGCTTCTACGGGCTCGGAAACGAGCTCGAGGCGACGCTGCCCGCGCTGCTGCTGATCGGGCTGGCCGCGTTCCTCTGCGGGTCGGGTCGCTCGCGTCGCGCGGTCTGGATCGTCTGCGTGTCGGGGTTGGTCCTGGGGCTGATCGCCGGTGCCGGCCGGCTCGGGGCCGACGTCGGCGGCGTGATCACGATTGCCGGCGGCGTCGCCGTCATGGCGTTGCTGCTGCTCCCCGGCGGCGTGACGCGGCGTGCACTCGTCCTCGCAGTGCTGACGCCGATTCTCGGCCTGGCGCTGCTGGCGGCGGTCGATCTGCTGTCCGGCGGCAACTCGCACTTCACCCGGACCGTCCTGCGTGCCGACGGCTCTGGCGCGCTGTGGGACATCGTCAAGCGCCGCTACGAGCTGGCCTGGCGCCAGACACACCGCGGCTTCACGCCGGCGGCGGTCGTCATCGCGCTGCTCGCGATCGCCGTCGCGATCAAGCACCGCGGGCGCATGCTGGCGGGCGTGAACGGCGACCCGGCGTGGCTCGCGGGGCTCGCGGGGGTCGCGGGCCTGGGCATCGCCGGGACGCTGTTCAACGACTCCGGACCGATCCTGCTGCTGTTCGCCGTGTTCCTCGGCGCATGCGCGGTCGCGTACCTGCGCGGGGCCCCGCTGACGGCCGACGCGGACAACCGCTGAACCGCTGTCTGAGACGTTTCTGAAGGCGTCCAGCCGCGCGATAGCATGGACCGATGCGCATTGCGCTGGTGTCGCCCTATTCCTGGACGTATCCCGGCGGTGTCACGCGACACATCGAGGCTCTGGCGGAGCAGTTCCTGGCCGACGGGCATCACGTCCGCGTACTCGCCCCGTACGACCCGCCCGACCGCACGAGCGCGCGGTTGCATCGCGGCGCCCGCCCGCAGGACCGTGAGCTGCCGGACTACGTGATCCCGCTCGGCCGGACGGTCGGCTTCCCGGCCAACGGCGCGGTGTCGAACCTGTCGATCTTCCCCAGCGCCGTCGCGGCACTGCGGCGCGAGGTCGCGGCCGGCGAATACGACGTCGTCCACGTCCACGAGCCGCCGGCACCGATGCTCTCGTGGGACGCGATGGACCTCGGCGACGCCGCGCTCGTCGGCACGTTCCACTGCTACTCGGCCAGCGCGTTCTCCAACGGCGCCGCCAACGTGCTGGGCGCCGGACGCCGCTTCCAGCGCCTGCACGCCCGGATCGCGGTGTCCGAGGCCGCCGCCTGGACGGCGTCGCGCTTCTACGGCGGGCGCTACTCGATCGTGCCCAACGGGGTCCACGTCCCGGACGCGATCCCCGAGCACGCGGTCAGCCCGGCCGGCACGCTGAAGATCGCGTTCGTCGGCCAAGCCGTCGAGCGCAAGGGCCTGAGCGTCCTGCTGCGCGCCTTCGAGGCACTGCGCGACCACGTGCCGGCCTCGCTGACGCTCATAGGAGCCGACGCGGAGGAGGTCGCACCGCTCCTGCTCGATCCGCGCGGTGTCGAGATCCTCGGCAAGTGCGACGACGAGCACAAGCGCGCGGCGCTCGAGCGCGCCGACGTCCTGTGCGCTCCTTCCCTTGGCGGGGAGAGCTTTGGCAGGGTGCTGTCCGTGGCCTTTGCGGCGGGCACGCCGGTCGTCGCCTCGGATTTCGCCGGCTACCACGACGTCGTGCGCGACGGCGGGGACGGCGTGCTCGTCC
>JBBRFO010000140.1:0-5827 GCA_038224135.1 Solirubrobacterales bacterium | reverse complement strand
GTCCGCGACGTCACACGCCAGGACGTGGTGGTCACCGGGGAGCTCCGCGGCCAGCGCCTCCAGCTCGCCGGTCGACCTCGCGGCGAGGCCGACGGTGGCGCCGCGGGCGGCGAGTTCCGTCGCCAGCGCGGCGCCGATCCCGCGCGATGCGCCGGTGATGAAGGCCCGGGTCTGCGGCGTGATCTGCACGGCGCGGCAGCCTACCGGCCCGGCCGCGGCCGCCCGGTACGATCCGCGCCATGTCGAGCGATCACGCCACCGAGGCCGAGGAGGAGTACCTCCAGATCATCTTCTGGCTCGACGAGGCCGGGCTGCCGATGACGGCCGCCAACGTCGCGCGGGCGATGCAGCTCTCGCCGCCGACCGTGCACGAGATGGTTCGCCGGCTGGAGCGCGACGGATACATCGCGCGCGGCGAGGACAAGACGATCTCGTTCACCGCCACCGGCCGCGAGCACGCCGAGGGCATCGTCCGCCGCCACCGGCTGATCGAGCGCTTCCTGACCGACGTGCTCGGCATCCCGTGGGACGAGGTGCACGAGGAGGCCGAGCGTCTGGAGCACGCGATGAGCCCGGTCCTGGAGGCGCGGATGCTGGCGGCGATCGGCGACGCCAAGACCTGTCCGCACGGTCATCCGATCAACGTCGGCCAGCGCCACGCCGGCGTGCCGCTCGCGGACGTCGCCGTCGGCGCGACCCTGACCCTGCTGCGCTTCGAGAACGAGGCCGAGGACCTGCTGCACTACCTGAAGGCAGCGGGCGCTGAGCCCGGCCTGCAGGGCACGCTCGCCGAGCGCACCGACGAGGAGGTCGTCGTCGCCGGCGACGACGGGTCGACCGTGCGGCTGACGGTCAGCGTCGCCGAGACCGTCAGCGTCTCGGCCGATCCCAGCCCGCCGCCGCGCACAGCGCTGCCCGAGCATCTCGTCATCGGCGCCGAGAAGTACGGCCGCTGACCCCTCATTCCGCGGAGCACCTCACGCAGAACGAAAGCGACGCGGTACCGAGCCACTTGGGGCCCCTCGCTCCGGATCGCTGTCACCTTGCGGTGGCAATGTCCCGGTGAGGGAGGCGAACCCTTACGCCCCTGGGTTTCGCTCTTTGCGGCTCGGCCACCGCGTCTTCGAACAACGTAGGGCAGCCCCTCGGCCGTCGTCAAGGCCACCGTTGACACGAGTCCGCAAACTCCGGGAAAGCGCGCGCTCGGTCACCCGCCGGAGGTCACATGGGCAACGGGTAGGCTCCCGCGCATGCGCCGCGCACTCGTCCTCGCCGTCCTCCTTGCCACTGTGGTGATCGCGCCGGCCGCGGTCGCCGCGCCGCAGCCGTTCACCGCCGGTCAGGGGGAGCGCCCGACGCTGACCGTCGACGCTGCGGGCACGGCGTGGGTCGCGTTCAACCAGAAGATCGACGGCCTGTCGAACAAGGTCGTCGTCTGCCGCGTTCCGCGTGGGGCGACCGCATGTGCGGCGACCGCATCGATCATGCCGGGTGAGGAGGCGTTCGCGCCGCCGAGGATCTTCGTGACCGGCCCGAGCCAGTTGTCGCTGATCACAACGCGCTGCTGTTACGCCGCCGCCAACCGCACGCAGCTGTACACCTCGACCGACGCGGGCGCGACGTGGACGGGGCCGGTGCTCGCCGGGTCGCTTGATCCTTCCGGCGATGCGATCCTCGGGCCGGGCAACGCGATCTCGGTCGTCACCGCCACGGTCACCGGCGCGACGAACTATCAGCGCGTCCCGCTCGACGGCAGCCCGGCGCCGACCGTGGCGACGAAGATCGGCATCGACGAGTACGGCGGGACGATCGGCTACTTCTCCGGCCGACCGGTCGTCGCCTACTACGACTTCGACTCCGGCGCTCCCTACCACCTGGACTTCACGGCATTCAACGGCACCGGCGACGTCGCCGACCCGGGCGCCTGGAGCGCGCAGGCGCCGATCGGTCCCGGAAGTCAGCCGCGTCTGGCCGGGGGGCCGAGCGGCTTGGTCCTCCTGAGCAGGCAGAACAAGCTGACCGACGGCGCCTGGGAGACGCGCCGCTTCGACGGGACGGCGTTCAGCGCTCCGGCCACGATCCCCGGCAGCACGACGTCGGACTCGACGGGTGAACTCACACAGGATCCGTCCGGTCGCGTGCTGGCGCTGTGGAACGATTCAGCGGCGCTCAAGGGCTCGGTCTCGACCGGCGGGGGCCCCTTCGCCGCCGCGCAGACGTTCCTCTCGAGCGAGGTCGGCGGCTTCATCGGCCTCGAGGCGCAGGCGGCCGCGGACGGCAAGGGGTTCGCGACGTGGAAGGCGAACGACGACATCCGCGTCTACCCACTCGATCTCGCCGGCCAGGGCGCGCTGTATCGCGGGCCTGTGCAGCAGACACAGGACACCGTCGGCGACACCGTCCTGACGCTCGCGACGCCGAAGGCCTGCGTCTCCCCGTCGTCGCGGATCGTCGCCCGCCTGGCCGTCGCCAAGGCCAAGGTCAAGAACCGCGCCTCCGGCAAGGGTCGGCTGAAGGTCAAGGTCGCCAGCGTCAACTTCCTCGTCGACGGCAAGCTCCGCGTCGCCGACAAGCGGGCGCCGTTCGCGGCAACGCTGATCATCGGCGCGCTGAAGGCCGGCAGCACCCACCAGGTGCGGGCGAAGGTCTTTCTCAAGGTCAAGCACGGACCCGCGCGCAGCCGCTCGATCCGCAGCACGTTCAAGATCTGCGGGTAGCCGCGCTACGGCTTCTTGCGGGTCAGCTCGAGCACGCAGGACTTCGCCGGGTGCTTGCTCGTGCCCAGCGCGCAGCCGCCCTTGCCGCTGTTGGCGTTCTTCAGCGGCGTCGTGTCGGGCAGTCTCGGGAAGTCGTTTGCGCTGCCATAGGCCACGACGATGTTGTCGTTCTTCTTCAGCACGTGAGCCGCCGGGTTGGTGATCTGCTTGCCGTTGACGAGCGTGCGCAGCGTGTTCTTGCCCGAGGCGTGCAGGCCGCCGAGCCAGCCGCCGCCGAACTTGACGCCCCAGATCGCGAAGACGTCACCGAGCGTGGCCGTGAACGGGCGGTCGGCCTCCATGTGGATGACGCCCGGCGAGCCGTCGGCGCCGCCGGCGACGTGCGTGTGAAGGCCGACAAGCACCTTGTTCTTGACGTCGAGGCCGATCAGCTGCCCGACGGGCACCAGAATCCCCTGGTCGTAGATGTGCAGCAGCTCGTGGATGTGGAACTTCTCGCTGCCGGGGTCGGGGATGCCGAGCAGCCGCGCCCGTCGCGCGAGCTGGTCGTAGTTGGGCTTCCACGTCGCGGGTGCGGGAGGCGGCATCGCGGAGCTGATCTGCGGGCCGGTGATCACCTGCTCGCCCTTGCCCGGGTCGGACGAACCGCCGCCACAGGCTGCGAGCGTCAGCGACGTCGCGGCGATCGCGAGCAGGCAGGCGATGGTGCGCATCGGGCAGGACGGTACCGCGAGCGGCCTATGCGACCTGCCGATAGGCGGCCGCCAGGCGCGTGACGCCCTCGCGGACCTCGTCCGCCGTCACGCCGGAGTACGCGAGGCGCAGGGTGTTCTCCCCGCCTTCCAGTAGGAAGTCGGTGCCCTTGACGAAGCTCACGCCGAGGGCGGCGGCGGCCGTGAACAGCTTGGCGACGTCGGTGCCCTCGGGCAGCGTCACCCACATGAAGTAGCCACCCTCGGGCGCGACGAACGACGCCTCGGGCAGCTCGGCCGCGAGCGCCTGCGTCAGCGCGTCGCAGCGGTCCTTGAGCGCCGCCTTGACCGTGGCGATCGACTGGTCGATCCGGCCGCTGACGCAGAAGTCGTAGACGAGCGACTGGGCGACCATGTCCGGGGAGATGTAGGTGTTCGTCGCGAGCTTGGCGATCTCGGCTATCAGGTCGTCAGGCCCGACCAGGTAGCCGACGCGGATGCCGGGGCAGACGGTCTTGGAGAACGACGAGGCGTAGACGACGTGCTCGTCCCCGGCCATCGACAGCATCGTCGGCAGCGGCGTGCCGGTGAAGCGGATGTCGATGTACGGGTCGTCCTCGAAGATCGTGAACTCGTGCTCGGCGGCCATGTCGAGCAGGTCCTGACGCTTGCGCAGCGACACCGTGTATCCGGCCGGGTTCTGGAAGTTGGGGATGATGTGCGCGAGCTTCGGCCGCAGGCCGCCCTCGAGCAGGCCGCGCAGCTCGGTCGTCGAGATGCCGTCCGATTCGAGCTCGACGGCGGTGATCGCGGCGCCGCGCGAGCGCAGGCCGAGCAGCGTGCGGTCGTAGGTCGGCTTCTCGACGACGACGGCGTCGCCCTTGCCGACGAGCGCGTCGAACAGGAACGCGTCGGCCTGCATCGAGCCGTTGGTCACGAGCACGCGCGACTCGTCGACGCCGTGCTTCTCGGCGATCCAGCGGCGCAGCGGCACGTAGCCGACCGAGGTGCCGTAGGCGGTCGTGCCGGCCGGGTCGCGGTCGAAGGCTGCGACCGCCGCTGCCTTCAGGCCGTCGACGTCGACGATGTCGAGCGACGGGGCACCACGGGCGAACGAGATCGTGTCGGGCATGCCCTCCAATCTACGAAACCCGCGCGGGCGCGGCGGACCGCCCGCCCGCGGCGGTCTTCAGCGCAGGACGTGGGCGTCGAGCGGCGTCGCCCCGCCGTACGCCGTGCGCAGGACGGCGGCCGCGGCGCTGACGGGCGCGGTCTGGCGGCCGCCGGCCGTCGTGATCAGGCTGAGCCGGTGGGCCAACGGATAGCTGCCATCGCGCAGCGTCGCCGCCGTCGGGGCGACGCAGGTTCCGCCCGCCCGCGCGGCGATCGCGCGGGGGCGCAGGTTGTGCGCGACGTCCCACGCGGCGGCGGCCTGGGCGGCGGCGTCGTTGCCGGCACGGATCACCTGCGCCGGCGGGCGCTGGTCGCCGCGGGCGGCGCTGAGGGCCGTGGTCCGTGCCGTGTCGACGGCGGCCGCGCGCCGTGCATTGCGGGCGGGAATGTCGTTGTGCGGTGCCAGCTCGGAGCCCTTGAGGCTGAAGCAGCGCCGTCCGCGGCCGCCGCGCAGACGCGGCCCGACGAGCCCGAAGGCGGAGTCGGTCACCGTCGCGACCGTCACGATCGCGGGGCACGTCGAGACGCGTGGCGTCTCGACGACCGCCGCCGCCGCGATCCCCGAGCAGACCGCCTGGACCGCCTGGGCCGGGGCGAACCGGCGCGCGCCGACGATGCCGAGCTGCATCGATGCCGGCGTCGCCGCGGCGACGACCCCCACCGCGACCGGCGTCGTGGTCGCCTGCTGATCGCGGCGCCGCTCGCGGACGACATAGGCGGCCGCGGCGGCGGCGGCCAGCAGCAGGAGCAGCAGCAGCACCGTCAGCCAGCGGCGGCGGCGCCGCTCGGGCGGGCGCCTGTCCTCCCACGGCGGTTTGGCGGGACCGTTGGCGGCAGGGGCGATCGCGGCAAACGCCTCGCGTCCCTGGGGCTCACGCGCGGCGCGCGCATCGTGCTCTGCGGCGCTGAGCGCCTCATCGAGCTGCACGAGCGCGCGGCCGTGATCCTCGATCACGGTGTTCGCGGTCTCGCGCAGGTGGTCGTTGACGCCGACGAGCGTGATCAGCGATTCGCGCAGCGCATCGGCGCGCACGCGCGCTTCCTCGACGAGGACCTCGACCGCGATCGGGACGGCGGGCGGGGCCTGAACCGGCGGAGGCCCAGGTGGCGCGGGCGGTTGCTCGGCCGGCGCGGGGACGGCGGGCGTCGTCCTCGGCGGCTCGGCCGGGGCCGCGACGGGCGCCGGTTCAGCGACCGGCGCCGCCGGCGGCTCCGCAGCCGGCTCCGCAGCCGGCGGGGCGGGCG
>JBBRFO010000139.1:0-5878 GCA_038224135.1 Solirubrobacterales bacterium | reverse complement strand
TCCTGTTCGGTGCAACCGGGTACACCGGGGAGCTGACAGCGCGTGCGCTCGTGCGGCGCGGGCTCGCGCCCGTGCTGGCCGGCCGCAGCGCAACGCGCCTCGAGGCGCTCGCCGCGGAACTCGGTGACCCGGAGACGCTGGTCGCCGACGTGTCGGACCCCGCAGCCGTCGCCGCGCTGGTGCAGGCCGGCGACGTGCTGGTCTCGACCGTCGGGCCGTTCATGCGCTGGGGCGACGCCGCGTTGGAGGCTGCGATCGCCAAGGGCGCGCACTACATCGATTCGACCGGCGAGGGACCCTTCGTCCGCAAGGTGTTCGACGACGCCGGCCCCCGCGCCGAGCGCGCCGGCGTCGCGCTGCTGACCGCGATGGGCTTCGACTTCGTGCCCGGCAACCTCGCCGGCGGGCTGGCGCTGCGCGACGGGGGTACCGACGTGCGGCGCCTGGACATCGGGTACTTCACGACCGGCGTCTCGGCCGACGAGCTCAGCGGCGGTACGCGCGCCAGCGCCGCCGCGGCGGCGCTCGAGCCGGCGTTCACGTGGCGCGACGGGCGGCTCGTCGGTGAGCGCGCGGCGCGGCGCGTGCGCAGTTTCGACCTCGGCGACGGGAGGCATGGCCAGGCCGTCACGCTGGGCGCAACCGAGTGCTACAGCCTGCCGCGCCTGCAGCGCGACGTCTGGCACGTCGACGTCCACCTGGGGATCTTCGGTCCCGCCTCACGTGGCATGCAGGCCGTGTCAGCGGCGATGGCCGGTGCGGTGAAGGTCCCAGGAATTGCAGCGGTCGCCGGCGGGCTCGGCGCCCGGTTGATCAAGGGATCGACCGGCGGGCCTGACGCGGCGGCCCGCGCCGGCACGCGGGTGACGGTCGTCGCCGAGGGCTTTGACGTCAGCGGCACGAAGATCGCCGCGGTCCGCCTCACCGGTCCCAACATGTACGACCTGACCGCCGGCTTCCTCGCCTGGAGCGCCGAGCAGGCCGCCGGCGGCGAACTCCGCGGCACCGGCGCGCTCGGCCCGGTGGAGGCGTTCGGCCTCGACGAGCTGCAGGCCGCCGCGGCGGAGTACGGCTTGGTCGTCGCGTAGCGCCGGGCTCGACGGCGCTCCGGTCCGCCGCGGGGATTCCGTGGCTGGGGGAACGCCTGGCCCGCCGGCGCCTACCTCCGGCGTGCCACCACGCCGCTCCACGTCCAAACCCGACTTCTGGTCGCCGCAGCGAGCCGAAATCCGGATCGTCACCGGCGAAGCGCTCGAAGCCGGACTTCTGGTCGCTTCGCCAGACGTGCTTGCCGAGGCAATCGCGGTGCGTCAGCGGCGGGCAATCAATGTTCAGCAGCTCACAGCCGCCGGCCTGACGCGAGCGGCGATCCGAAACCGGAGCGCTCGCGGTCGCCTGCATCGCATGCACCGCGCCGTCTACCTCGCCGGCCATGCGGACCCGTTGCCGCTGGCGCGCGAGACAGCGGCCCTCCTGGCCTGCGGACCGGGGACTGGACTGCGCGGTCACAGCGCCGCCGCCGTGTGGGGCTTTCGCGACACAACGCGGTCAGTCATCGACGTCGTCGTCGTGGACCGCGACGGAGTCCACCGCCCAGGGATCCGCGTGCACAGCGCACAGACCGCGGCGGCGGCCGACCTACGCGTCTTCGACGGCCTGCTTCTGACATCCCCCGCACGAACGCTGATTGATCTCGCCGCGACGCTCGGCGAGCGCGATCTGCGCTGGGCGCTGGAAGAGGCCCAGGTGCGGCGGCTTGTCACGCTCAGCGACATCACGCGCTCGCTCGAGTCACTGCCACGCCTGCGTGGGGTCGCGGCGCTGCGACGAGCCGTTCAGTGTTCAGATCCGGGCCCCGCGATGACTCGATCAGAGGCCGAGCGCCGCCTGCTCGACCTGATCCGTGCCGCACGTCTTCCGGCGCCGAGCGTCAACGTCCGGGTGGCGGGCTTCGAGGTCGACGCCTACTGGCACGACGAGCAGCTCGTCGTCGAGGTCGACGGCTTCGCGTTCCATCGTTCGCACACCGCGTTCGAGCGCGACCGGCGGCGCGACGCGGCCCTGCAACTGCGCGGGATCCGGGTCGTGCGCCTGACCTGGCGTCGGCTGAACGACGAACCGGAGAGCGTCATCGCCCTGATCGCCGGCCTGCTGGCGCGAGGCCAAGCAGGTCGCGACCTCGCGCCTGTCCCGCTCGGCGACTGAGACTGCGGACTTGTGGTCGTTCCAGCGAGCAGAACTCGGGTCCGTCGCAGAGCCGCGGCCTGAGACCGTACTTCTGGTCGCCGCCGGGGCAACGCCTACCCCGGCGCCAGCCGCCCCGGCCCGCCGCAGCCCGCCGCAGCCCGCCGCGGCCCGCCTCTGCGCTACCCGCCGCGGGCCTACGCGCCGGGCTCAGCGACGCGCAGGAACGCTTCGCAGCGGCGCTGGTCGCGCAGAGCGCGGCGCTGGGCCTCGGAGCCGTCCTGTGCCTGCTCGAGCTCGGCCTGGGCGCGCGCGAGCTTCTCGCGCAGATCGGCCGGGTTGAGATCCTGCGGCGCGATCGCGTCCTCGACGAGGACGAGGGCGCGGTTCTCGCCGACCTGCAGGTACCCCTCACCCTGGGCGAAGCGCACGATGTCGGTCTCGCTGCGGTACAGCCGCAGCTCGGTCGGGTCGAGCATCGCCAGCAGCGGCGTGTGGTTGGCGAGCACGCCGATCGACCCCACCTCGGTGCGCGTCGACAGCTGCACGACGTCGCCGTTGAAGACCTCGCCCTCGGGGGTGAGGACCTCGACGTGGAACGGCGTCTTGGCCACGAGTGCCGCCTAACCCTTCTTCGACGCCTCGACGACCTGGTCGATCGAACCCTTGAGCAGGAACGCCGACTCAGGCAGATCGTCGTGCGCGCCGTCGATCAGTTCGCGGAACGAGCGGACGGTCTCGGCGATCGGCACGTACTGGCCCGACGTGCCGGTGAACTGCTCCGCGACGTGGAACGGCTGCGACAGGAAGCGCTCGACCTTGCGCGCACGCTGGACGGTGATCTTGTCGTCCTCGGAGAGCTCGTCGATGCCGAGGATCGCGATGATGTCCTGCAGCTCCTTGTAGCGCTGGAGGATCTCCTTGACGCGCGTCGCGACGTCGTAGTGCTCCTGGCCGACGATGTCGGCCTTGAGGATCGTCGAGGTCGAGTCGAGCGGGTCGACCGCCGGGTAGATGCCCTTCTCGGAGATCGCGCGCGACAGCGAGGTCGTCGCGTTGAGGTGCGCGAACACCGATGCCGGCGCCGGGTCGGTCAGGTCGTCCGCCGGCACGTAGATCGCCTGGATCGACGTGACCGACCCCTGGCGCGTCGAGGTGATGCGCTCCTGCAGCTGGCCCATCTCGGACTCCAGCGTCGGCTGGTAGCCGACCTGCGAGGGCATCCGGCCGAGCAGCGCCGAGACCTCGGAGCCGGCCTGGACGAAGCGGAAGATGTTGTCGATGAACAGCAGCACGTCCTGGCCCTGCTCACGGAAGTACTCGGCCATCGTCAGGCCGGAAAGCGCGACGCGCATGCGGGCGCCGGGCGGCTCGTTCATCTGGCCGAAGACGAGCATCGTCTTGTCGATGACGCCGGACTCCTTCATCTCGAGCCAGAGGTCGTTCCCCTCGCGTGAGCGCTCGCCGACGCCGACGAATGCCGACAGGCCGCCGTGCTCCTTGGCGAGGTTGTGAATCAGTTCCTGGATCAGCACGGTCTTGCCGACTCCGGCGCCGCCGAACAGGCCGACCTTGCCGCCCTTGGCGTACGGGGCGAGCAGGTCGACGACCTTGATGCCGGTCTCGAACATCTCGGTCGTCGGCGTCAGGTCCTCGACCGACGGGGCGGGCCGGTGGATCGGCCAGCGCTCCTTGACCTCGATGTCGCCGGCCTCGTCGATCGGCTCGCCGAGCAGGTTGAAGATGCGCCCGAGCGTCATCTCACCGACCGGCACCGTGATCGGGCCGCCGGTGTCGGTGACCTCCTGACCGCGGGCCAGGCCGTCGGTCGTGTCCATCGCGACCGCGCGAATGCGGTTGTCGCCGAGCAGCTGCTGGACCTCGCAGACGAGCGTCTGACCGGCGAGCTGCACGGTGATCGCGTTGTTGATCGCCGGCAGCTTGTCGGGGAACGAGGCCTCGATGACGACGCCCTTGATCTCCTCGATGCGACCGATGTTCGTCGTGGTGCTTGTGCTTGCTTCCATGGCTAGTAATTCCTCGGTTAGACGAGCGACTCAGCGCCCGCAACGACTTCCATGATCTCCTGCGTGATCTCGGCCTGGCGGGCGCGGTTCATCTCCAGCGTCAGGTCCTCGATCACCTCGCCGGCGTTGTCCGATGCGCTGCGCATGGCGGTCATGCGCGCGCCGTGCTCGGATGCGGTCGACTCCAGCAGCGCGCGATAGATCGAGATCTCCACGTAGTCCGGGATCAGGCGCTGCAGGATGATCTCGGGGTCCGGCTCGTAGTCGACGAGCGCGTGATGCTCATGGCCGGGGTGATCGGGCTCAGCGTCGGCCTGCTCGATCGCCTCGTCGATCGTCGCCCGCTGCAGCGGGAGCAGCACCTCGCGGCGCACCTCCTGCGTCAGCGCCGAGACGTAGCCGTTGTAGAAGACCTCGACGCGGTCGACGGTGCCGTCGACGTAGGCGGTGATCAGGTCCGAGGCGATCTCTCGGGCGTTCTCGTAGCCCGGGCGGTCGGTGAACCCGACGTACGATCCGGCCGGCTCGAGCTTGCGGAACAGCAGCGACGAGACGCCGCGACGGCCGGACGCGAAGAACACGACCTGCTTGCCCTCGGCCTGATGGTCGGCGGCGGCGCGCAGGCCGGCGCGGATGATCTGCGAGTTGAACGCGCCGGCGAGGCCGCGGTCGGCGGTGACGAGCATGATCGCGACGGTGTTCTCGGCCTCGTGCTCGTTCAGGACCGGCATCCCGGAGATCTGCCCGGCGGCATGTGCCGCCTGACGCGTCATCCGGCGGATCGCCCCGGCGTACGGGCGCAGGGCGGCGATGCGCTGCTCGGCGCGGCGCAGGCGTGCGGCAGCGACCATCTGCATGGCGCTCGTGATCTTGCGGATGTTCTTGACCGAATCGATCCGCTGCTTGACGTCGCGCTGCGCCATTACGCCGTTGCGACCTCCGGCTCGGGCTCGGCGACGGCAGCGGCGCGCAGGCCTTCGTCGGCCCGTGACGTCTCACCGACGCCGGCGTCGATGATCGGCTGGCCGTCCTCATCGAGGTCGTAGCCGAAGTCGTCCGCGAACTGCCCGACGACGTCGCGCAGCTCGCCCTGGGTCTCGTCCGACCAGTCGCCGCCCTTGATCTTTTCGAGCGTCTGAACGGCCTCGCTGCGCACGCGCTGGGTCAGCCCCTCGAGGAAGTCCGGGATCTTGTCGACGCTGACGCGGTCGAGGAAGCCGGCCGTCGCGGCGAAGATCTGGGCGACCTCGATGTCGACGTTCAGCGGCTTGCGCTCGGCCTGGTTCAGCGTCGCGACGAGGCGCTCGCCGCGGGCCAGGGTCTTCTGCGTGTCGGCGTCCAGGTCCGAGCCGAACTGCGCGAACGCCTCGAGGTCGCGGAACTGCGACAGCTCGATCTTCAGGCGGCCGGCGATCTTCTTCATCGGGCCGATCTGCGCGTTGCCGCCGACGCGCGACACCGAGATGCCGACGTTGATCGCCGGGCGCACGCCGGAGTAGAAGAGCTTGGGCTCGAGGAAGATCTGCCCGTCGGTGATCGAGATGACGTTCGTCGGGATGTAGGCCGACACGTCGCCGGCCTGCGTCTCGATGACCGGCAGCGCCGTCAGCGACCCGCCGCCGAGCGAGTCGTTGAGCTTGACCGCACGCTCGAGCAGGCGGCTGTGC
>JBBRFO010000138.1:0-5929 GCA_038224135.1 Solirubrobacterales bacterium | reverse complement strand
TCGTGCTCGACCGCCGCCGCGCGGTGCCGTTCGTCGACCTGTTGCCGTTCGCCGACGGCCGCGGGACGCCCGACCGCGTCTCCGTCAACGGCCGCGGGTTCGCGGTTCACCAGGGCTGGAACCGGCTCCCGGTGCGGCTTGCGGCAACCGATCGCGTCGTCGTCACGATCGACCACGTGCGCCTGCCGCCGCGGGGCAAGGGCGGCGCCGGTGGCATCCGCGAACTGCGGATCCCCGGCGTGCATCCGACCGAGGCGCTGCGCCCGCCGGTCCGGGCCGAGCGCGCACTGGCGGGTGCCGACCTGGCGCGCACGAACATCACCTATCTGTTCGATCGCACGACCGGTGACGACCCGTCGCGCCCGCGCGTCGTGACCGGCGATCGCCAGCGCGGCCTGGTCCGTGACCAGCAGGACGGCGAGCTCGGCTGGCGGCGGCAGATCAGCCCGCCGGCGGCGCGGGCCTGGCGGGTCGACGGCTTCGCGCGGATCGCACCGGCGACTGCGGACCACGTGATCGACCGGCTCGTCGGCAGTGCCGCCGTCCCGATCGATGGCTCCTCGCGGTTCGAGGGTCGCCCGCGCAACCGCGCATCGTCGGCGTTCGACGGCGACCCCCGCCACGCGTGGCTCGCCGGATGGACGCGCGCCGGCGGTGCCTGGCTGCGCTGGACGCTGCCGCGGGCGACGACGGTCCGCCTGCTGCGGCTGCTGCCCGCGCAGGTCCGCGTCCGCCGGCCGACCCGCGTGCGGCTCGACGTCGACGGCCGGCGCGGGCAGCCGGTCGGCGTCGCTCCGGGCGGGGCCGTCGTCCTGCCCCGCGCCGTCAGCGGTCGGCGGTTCACGCTGCGGATCCTCGACGCGCGGTTTCCTCCCGGCACACCCGGACTCGAGCGGCGGCGCCGCGCGGTCGGGATCGGCGAACTGCACGCGCCGGGCGTACCCGTCGTGCTGCTCGACCGCAGCACCAGGTTGACGGGGACCTGCGCGACCGGGCCGACGCTCAGCGCCGGCGGCCGCACGCTGCGGCTCGCCGCCCGGGCACCGCTCGCGCAGTTCGAGGCGGGCCTGCCGGTCCGCGTCCACGGGTGCGCGCCGCGCACGCCACTGCCCGCTCGCACGACGACGGTCGCGGCGCCGCGCGGGCCGTGGCTGCTGGACCAGGTGCGCCTGTCCTCACCGGCGCCGCGGGGCCTGCCCGCGGCGCGCGGGTCCGGCGCCGTTCTCGATCCCGGCAACCCCGGTCGCTCGACCTGGACCGACGTGCGCCTGCGCACTCGGGGCGCGACGTGGCTCGTCCTCGGCACCGGGTTCAGCGCCGGCTGGCGCGCGACCTGCGACGGTCACGACCTCGGCGAGGCCGTCCCGGTCCAGGGCTTCGCCAATGGCTGGGCACTCAGCGGCTCGTGCAGGACCGCGTCATTCCGCTTCGCACCGACCCGCACCGTGCTGATCGCCGCGATCGTGTCGCTGATCGCCTGTCTGCTCGCGCTGGTGTTCCTGGTCGTCCGCCGGCGGCGTGGTCCGCAGCCGGACCCCGTGCAACTGACCACCGCCCCGCACGCCGCACCCTGGCCGCTGCGTCACGCGCTGGCGGCCGGCGTCGCCGCGGCGCTCGTCCTCGGCTTCCTGTTCGCGCTGCGCGCCGGCGTGCTGCTCGCCCCGGTCGTGGTGCTGATCCTGTGGCGCGGCATCAGCGCCCGCGCATTGGCGCTCGGCGGCGGCGTGCTGGTCGCCGTGGCCGTCCCGCTGCTGACGATGCTCGCGGCGCCGCTGCCGGCGACCGGCTTCCAGACGAACTACGCGGTCGACCGGATCGCGGCGCACTGGGTCGCCGTACTGGCCGTCGTGCTGCTCGGCGCGGCGCTGTTGCGGACGCTCGCGGCGGCGCCCCGTCAGCGCCGGTAGCTGAAGTTCTGGCGCGCATTGATGATGTTGCCGCACTTGCCGCCGGCCGGCGACTTGCGGCAGACGATCGGCTGCATCGTCTTCGAGGTGTAGCTCAGTCGCAGGTACTTCCGCGCCCCGGCGCAGCTGATGCCGTGGCGGGCGTAGATCGTCCACGTCGACCATGTGCAGGAGGCGGCAGCATGGGCGCGACGGACCTGTGCCGGCGCTGCGGTCGGAACGGCGAGCGCGAGCGCCAAGAGCGCCGTCGCGACCAGGGCCAGAAGACGATGAGACATGGCGTGAGCGTGGATCGTGGGCATCGGCGCGCGACCGTAGCGGGTCAGCACGCCGGCTGGCAAACGGCAACCGCCGGTTTCGCCGATCACGCCGCCGGTATCGTGGAATCGTTCCCGACGCAGCCGCCACACCTCTCTCGCTGACCGTCGGCTGCACGTTCGGCCTTCAGACACCGCAGGCGGTGTCATCGGTGCTGCAGGTCGCCCCCTCCGGTGGCGGCCACGAGCTGGTCGCCGAGCGCTGGCTGACCGACGCCGACCACCACGGGTACGTCGATCTGTATGGGAACCGCTGCGAGCGCCTGATGATCCCGCCCGGGGACTCGCAGATCGTCTACGAGGCGGACGTCGTCGTCGACCGGCCGCGCGACGAGATTGCGCCGCAGACGCCGGAGACGCCGATCATGGCGGTGCCGGACGAACTGCTCGCGTTCGTCATGCCGAGTCGCTTCTGCCTGCCGGACGAGCTCGGCCACGAGGCGTGGCAGCGCTTCGGATCGCTCGAGCCCGGGTGGGAGCGCGTCCAGGCGATCGTCGACTTCGTGCATGGGCACCTGGAGTGGGTCGCGGGCGCGTCGAATCCGTGGACGACGGCGGTCGACGCGTACCTCGCCGGCCAGGGCGTCTGCCGCGACTTCGCCCATCTGGCGATCACGTTCTGCCGCGCGCTGAACATCCCGGCGCGCTACGTCTTCGGCTACATCCCTGAGATCGACGTCCCGCCGCCGACCGAGCCGATGGACTTCGCGGCCTGGTTCGAGGTGAACCTCGACGGCGCATGGCACACGTTCGACGCCCGCAACAATCGCCGTCGCGTCGGTCGCGTCGTCGTCGGGCGCGGGCGCGACGCGGTCGACGTCGCGTTGCTCACCTCGTTCGGCCCGGTGACCCTGACCACCTTCGAGGTCCGCGCGGGCTAGGACGATGGGCTGGCTCCCGGAGGACCTCGTCGTTCCCGACCGCCTCGAACTGCCGACCGGGCACCACCTGCGCCCGATCCGAGCGTCGGACGTTGACGTGGACTACCCCGCGGTGATGGGATCGCGTGAGCGACTGTGGCGGCAGTACGGCGCCGCCTGGGGCTGGCCGCCGGCGACGATGACCTACGAGCAGGACCGCGAAGACCTTGCGCGGCATGAGGCCGACATCGCCGCGCGCGAGACGTTCAACTACGCGCTGCTGGACGCCGGAGAGAGCGAACTGCTCGGCTGCGTGTACATCGACCCGCCGGAGCCCGATTCACCGTCCGGGTGCGACGCGATCTCCTCCTGGTGGGTCGTCGACAGCGCCGTCGGAACGGACCTGGAACGGGCGCTGGGCGAGGTCGTCCCACGCTGGCTGGCGCAGACGTGGGGCTTGCGCGCCGTGCAATTCGCGCCGGTCAGGCCGGGCGACTGAGGGCGTGGACGGCCGGCATCGCGCCCGGGAGGTCGACGATGTCGACGACCTCGTCGACCTTCGTCAGTTCGAAGACGCGCTTCACCGACGGAGGTCCCTGGATCACGGTCAGCCGGCCCTCGGCGAGGACCGCCCGGGCACTCGCCTGGATGATCGGGTGGACGGCCGAGCTGTCGAGGAAGCGGACGCCACGGAGATCGAGCACGACCCGTTCGGCGGCAGCCTGCGCGGCACGCAGCGCCTCGTCGAGATGCGGCGCCGTGACGATGTCGAGTTCACCCTCGGGCTGGACCCACGCCGTGCCGCCGCCGCCGTCGGTCCAGTTGCAGGAAAAGCCGGACGGGAGACCATCCAGCGCAGGCTGCGCGCGCGGGCGGTGGAAGAGTCGTTCGGGGAGCATCTGCGCCTCACTGACATCGAGTTGGTTGGACCTCGAAAGTCAGATCGGGCTGCCGCCTCATCGACGGCCTCCTCCTCAATGCCCCTCGCGACGCAGACTACGCCTCACGCGGCCGATTGCAAGCCGGTACCGTGGCCGATGTCCTCCGCCGGCGCAAGGGCCACGCGCAGCTTCTCCAGACCCAGTCGCATGCGGCTCTTGATCGTGCCGAGCGGCAGCTGCAGAGCGCAGGCGATCTCGGGCGTGCTGAGCTCGCCGAAGTAGGCCAGCGTGATCACTTCGCGCTGCGCGGCGGGCAGGTAGGCCAGCTTCGATCGCAGCTGCGCGGCGGTCTCACGGTCGACGACGTGTTGCTCAAATCTCTTTCCGCCCGCCGGCAGCTGATCCATCAGCCCCTCGTCGGCGCGCCGGCGCTCCTCGCGGGCCGACCGCCGGACCGCATCGATCGCGCGATGGTGGACGATCGTGATCAGCCAGGCCCCGACGGTGCCCTGGTCGGGCCGGTAGGTCGAGCGGCTGCACCAGACGGCGACGAACGCCTCTTGGACGATCTCCTCCGCGCGGCCGACGTCCGAGGCGATCGAGTACGCCATGCGGTAGGCGCGGCGCTCGTAGCGATCGAAGAGCGTGGCGAAAGCGGGCTCGTCTCCGGCCCGCACGCGCGCCATGAGTACGGCATCGCCTCGCGCTTCGTGCTTGCGCTGCTCGTGCCCGGCGCGTCGGGCTGATGTTGGTCCTGGCAACGACTTCCCCTCGTTCCGCATCTGTCACTGAGAACAAGAAGTCAGCGCCCGGTGCCGCAGTCCACGTGGACCCGACCCGCGAATGGTGCCCTCCGAAGCGAGAGATACCGCGAACCCGCCAATGCGAAACCCCGGTGATCTGCGGCGGCCGCTGGGGCGTAGTACGCGCGAACGGTTCAGACATCGAAGGGATTCCCATGCAAGACCAGGTGAGCGTTGTCGACTTCGACGGCGATGAAGCGGTGGCCGAGGCCATGGCGGGCATGGAGGAGGCACGCGTGACGCGCAGCGGCCTGTTCCGTGGCGGTGCCGGGCTGGTTGCCGGAATGGGCGCCATGTCGGCGCTGCTCCCGGGCGTTGCCAGCGCGCGCCGCGGCGGGTCCAAGGCCAACGACGTCAAGATCCTCAACTTCGCGCTGACGCTGGAGTACCTCGAGGCGGCGTTCTACGCCGAGGCGCTGCGTAGCGGCTTCTCGGGATCGGTGGCGAACTTCAACCAGGTCGTGTACTCGCATGAAGCGACTCACGTCGCGACGCTGAAGAGTGTGCTCGGCTCCAAGGCCGTCGCCAGCCCGAAGTTCGACTTCAAGGGCACGACGCGCCACTGGCACTCGTTCCTGCGCACCTCCAAGGTGCTCGAGGACACGGGCGTCGCGGCCTACCAGGGCCAGGCGCCGCTGATCCACCAGAACGCGGTGCTCGGCCCGGCAGGGGCGATCCTCGCCGTCGAGGCCCGTCACGCCGCGTGGGTCCGAGACCTGCTGTACGCGGGCAAGTCGGTCACGCCGGCGCCCGAGGCGTTCAGCACGCCGAAGTCCATGTCCCAGATCCTCAGCGCGGTCAAGAAGACCGGCTTCATCAAGTCCTGAACGGGGAGCGTCACAACATGTTCATCACCCACAAGCCCAGAATCGACCTCTCCGCGGTGCTCGACTTCGACACCGACGGGGCACTGCAGGAGACGGCTGAGACGGCGCAGCGCCACTCACGGCGTGGCTTTCTGAAGGTCTCCGGCGCCGCTGCCGGCGGTGCCGTCATCGCCGGGGGCCTCGTCCCCGGCATGGCGATGGCAGCCACGCCCAAGGGCGACGTCGCGATCCTGAACTTCGCGCTCACGCTCGAGTACCTGGAGTCGACGTTCTACGCCCAGGCGCTCAGGCACGCCGGGCTGACCGGCGAGCACAAGCGCTTCGCGCGCGTCGT
>JBBRFO010000137.1:0-5956 GCA_038224135.1 Solirubrobacterales bacterium | reverse complement strand
ATCCGCGAGGACTGCAGGCCGAGCACGACGACGTGCGCGAACTCGCGCCCTTTGGCGGTGTGCATCGCCAACACCTCGACAGCCTCTGGCCGCCCGCCCCCGCCCCCGGCGATCGTCTCCTCCTCGCGAACACCGGCGTCGGCGACGGCGGCGACGTAGCGGGCGAACTCGCGCCCCGACGCCTGCGGCGCACGGCGGGCGTACTGCGCGGCCATGTCCGTCAGGCGCGCCAGTGCCTGGAGTCGCTCGACGACGTCGGCCTGCGCGGCGAACAGCTGCTGGCGGCGCAGGCCGAGGCGATCGACGAGCCGGTGCACGAACAGGTCAGGACGCGTCGCGTCGAGCTGCGAGGCGACCTGGCGGTGGAGCTTGAGGAACGCGAGCACGCGATCGCGCGCCTCCGGCGGCAGCTGCGGCGACTCGAGCGCGGCGGCCAGCGCCGAGACCATGTCGAGCTTGCGCCGCCGCGCGATCTGCACGCAGCGGGCGATGTCGACGGCGCGCAGCTCGATCGGCGGGCGCGCCAACGCGCGGACGACCGCGCCGGCGTCGGCGGGGTCGATCAGCAGCCGCAGCCAGGCGAGGACGTCCTTGACCTCCGACCGATCGAACAGCGCCGTCGAACCCGTGAGCCGGTACGGGACCGCGCGCTCCTCCAGCGCCGCCGTGACGGCGCCGCCCTCCTGGCGGACCGAGCGCACGAGCACGGCGATCTCGCCCGGCGCGACGCCGCCGCGGACGAGGTGCTCGACATGCGCGGCGGCGGCCTGCGCCTGCGCCCGGTCGCTGGCGCAGCGCCAGAAGCGCACGTCGCCGCCGGGCGGGGCACTGACGGCCGCCTCGGCGCGCGCGGGGAGGTCCGCCACGACGGCCGCGGCGGCCAGGTGGATCGCCGCGCGCGAGCGCTGCGAGCTGTCGAGCCGGATCGTGGTCGTGCCCGGCAGCTCCCTGGCGACATCGTCGAGGTTCTTGTCAGCCGCGCCGCGGGCGCGGCTGATCGCCTGGTCGGGGTCGCCGGCGATCGTCATGCCGCCGTGCTCGCGGGCGACCGCCAAGAGCAGCTTGAGGTGCGCGTGTGGGAGGTCCTGACCGTCGTCGATCAGCACGTGGCGGTAGCGCTCGGCCGTGCGTGCGCGAACGTCGGGCCGCTCGAGCAGCGCGCTGGCCAGCAGGACGAGGTCGCCCTGATCCAGCGCGTTCTCCTGGCGCAGCATGCCGTCGTGAGCGGCGTAGATGTCGGCGAACTCGCGCTCACGCTCGCCGCGCTCGCCGCCGGCGGGCAGCGACTGCGCCCAGGCCGACATCTCCGCCGGAGTGACGGCCGACTCCTTCAGCCGGTCGATCCGCGCGACGACGCCGGCCAGCATCGCCGCCGGATTGCCGCGGAAGTCGTGACGGCTGAGCGACAGCTCGTCGACGCGCTCGAGCAGCATCGCCAGACGGTCGGCGGTCGACACCGTCGCGACGAAGGCGTCGAGTCCCGCCTCGGCCGCCTCCTCGCGCAGCAGCCGTGCCGCGAAGCCGGGCGCGGTATGGACGTGGAGCTCCGCAAAGCCCCGGTCGATGCCGGCCTCGATCTGCGCCCGGAGCGCGTCGACGGCGGCGGCGCCGTGCGTGATCGCGAGCAGGAGGTCGGGCTCCAGACCGCCGTCGGTGGCCAGCCAGGCGTGGCGGGCGGCGATCGCCCGCGTCTTGCCGGTCCCCGCCGGTCCGCGTACGACGAGCGCGCCGCCGCGATGGGTGACGACCTCGTGCTGGCGGGCGGTCAGCCCGTCGAGCGGACTCGGCACGCTCGTAGGATACGTCGACATGGATCAGGCGACCGCGCTGCTCGAGCACGATTGGCTCGCCGCCTGTCGGCGGTCCGCGCACGGCCTGGAACGGATCCTCGCCGAGCATCCCGCGCAGGCCGATCGGGTCGCCGAGACCGGCACCCTCGGGGCGGGCGGCGACCGCACGCTGACGATCGACGCGCTGGCCGAGGACGTGGTGCTGACCGAGCTCGCCGCGCTACACGACGCCGGAGCGCGGTTCACGGTGGTCACCGAGGAGCGCGGGATCGTCGACTTCGGCGACCCGAGCGTGCTGGTCGTGGTCGACCCGATCGACGGCTCGCTCAACGCCAAGCGGGGCCTGCTCCACTACGCGGTCTCGATCGCCGTCGCAACCGGCCCGCGGATGGCCGACGTCGTCTTCGGCTTCGTCTACGACGCCGGCCAGCGCGAGGAGTGGCGCGCGGTCCGCGGGCGGGGTGCGTGGCTCGACGACGCGCCGCTGGATCCTGCGGCCGGCGAGCGCCTGACGTCCGCCGGCCTGCTGGAGATCGTCGCCGTCGAGGCCGCCGCACCGATGCGCCTGGCCGCCTCGTCGGCCGGTCTGCTGGCGACCGCGCACCGCGTCCGCGCGCTCGGCTCGATCGCCATCGCCCTGTGCCAGGTCGCCGCCGGCCGCGCCGACGCGATGGTGTCGCTCGGCCCCTGCCGCTCGGTCGACGCGGCGGCCGCGCAGCTGATCGTCCACGAGGCCGGCGGGCTCGTGACGTTCTGCGGCCTCGACGACCCGGCAGGACCGGAGCTGGCCGACCTCGGACCCGGACCGCCGATCGCAGCCGCGCGCAGCCGCGCGAGCCTGGAGCGCGCGGCGACGATCCCGGTGCGCACGTGATCACCTGGTCCGTCGCCGAGCGGATCGGCGCCGCAATCGCCGGCGACGGGGCCGGCTTCACGGGCCTGCCGGGCGACCTTGATGCGCTCGGCGAGCGCGCGGTCGGCGCCGTCCTGGAGACGACGCAGCTGCAGCCGCTGAGTCCGTTGCCACCGCCGACGGCTGTCGACCGCCCAGCGTGGACCACGGCCAATCTGGCGATCATGCGGGCGACGATCGCGCCGCTGGAGGAGCAGCTCGAGCGGCAGGTCGCCAACCTCCCGGGTCCGTTGCGGACGGCCGCCGGGTCGGTCGTCGCCGCCGAGGCGGGCGCCGTCGTCGGCTACATGGGGCGCCGCGTTCTGGGCCAGTACGAGGTGATCCTCAGCGCGGACGACGTGCCGCAGCCACCGCCGCGCCTGCTGCTGGTGGCGCCCAACATCCACGAGGCCGCCGCGCGCCTGCTCGTCCCGCTCGATGATCTGCTCGCCTGGGTCGCCGTCCACGAAGTCACGCACGCGGTCCAGTTCAGTGCGGCGCCGTGGCTGCGCGGCCACCTCGCCGGCCTCGTCGGTGAGCTGCTGGCCGACGCGCAGGTCGATCTGTCGAAGGGCATGCGCGCGTCGATTCCCTCGATCGACGATCTCCGCGAGCTCGTCGATCGCGCCCGCACCGACGGGATCCTCGCGCTCGCCGCCGGGCCCGAGCGCACGGCCCTGCTCGACCGGATGCAGGCGGCGATGGCCCTGGTCGAGGGTCACGCCGAGCACGTGATGGACGCGGCCGGGGTGACGCTGGTCCGCGATCTGCCGCGCCTGCGCCAGGCGCTCGATCGCGGCCGGACCGAGCGCACGCCGCTCGCGTCGATGCTCGAACGGCTGCTGGGGATGGACCTGAAGTTGCGCCAATACCGCGACGGACGCGTCTTCTGCGACGCCGTCGTCGCCGCCGTCGGGATGGACGGGCTCAACCGCGCGTTCGCCGGCCCGGAGCAACTGCCGACGCTCGGCGAGATCGCCGACCCGCGGCTGTGGCTTTCTCGCAACGGCCTGTAACCAGTCCGCGAGAGGAGGGTACGAACAGGTGTACGCCGAACGCATGTTCGGCTGAAACCAAGCTTCTCAGGCCCGATTCCCGAACGCAAAGGACCCACCATGGCCACCACCCCCGCCAAGACCACCGCCAAGCGCACGACCGCCGCCAAGTCGCCGGCCGCCAAGCGCACCGCTGCCGCCAAGCGCAGCACCGCAACGCGCAGCGCCGCCGCCAAGCGCGCGGCCGCCACGAAGACCCCGGCCGCCCGCACGACCGCCGCCCGCAAGGGTGCGACGACGCGTGGCGTCAACAAGACCAAGGCCGATGTCAACGCGATCCGCACCGATGCGGGCACCGTCGCCGACGACGCCGTCTCGACCGGCCGCTCGGCCGCCCTGCTCGCCGGCAACTACGCCGAGCGCGCCGCCTACGTCCAGGTCGGTGCCGTCCTGACCGCCCGTGACACCGTCGTCGAGACGCTCGACGAGCTGCGCGCCAAGTACGGCTCGCGCGTCGCCGCCGAGAAGGAGATCAAGAAGCTCGAGAAGCGCGGCGCGACCGCCCGCACCCGCGCGCAGCGCGAGGTCAAGAAGAACCGCAACCGCGTCGAGCGCGAGCTCAAGCAGCGCCGCACGCGCGTCGAGCGTGAGCTGCGCACGATCCGCAAGGATGCCGGCGCCCAGGTCAAGACGCTGCGCTCCGATGTCGAGCAGATCCCGGCCAACGTCCAGGACCTGATCGTCCCGGTCATCGGCCTGGCGACCCAGGTTGCGCGCGACGTGCAGGACCGCGTCATCACGCTGGCGGCGTAACACCCACCGCCCGACTTCCCGCGCCGGGCCCAGAGGGGCCTGGCGCGAAGGTTCCCCGGTCTGCTCTTGGCCGGCGGAAAGCCGACCCTCTCGCGACGGGCCGCCCCCCAGGCGGCCCGTCGTCGTTCTGCTGCTTGAATGCGAGGGACGATGCCCACGCGCGACGAGATCATGAAGAGCCTGGAAGCGGTCATCGACCCCGAACTGCGGCGGTCGATCGTCGAGCTGGGCATGGTCCGCGAGATCGATCAGAAGCCGGACGGAGCGGTTGACGTGACGGTCTCGCTGACGACGCCGGGCTGCCCGATCCGCAGCACGTTCGAGTCGGCCGTTCGCGCCGCGGTCGGAGCGCTCGACGGCGTGACGTCCGTCGGCGTCGCCTTCGACGTGCTGAGCGATCAGGAGAAGTCGGGCCTGCAGCAGAAGCTCGGTCGCGGATCGCTGCCGGCAGGGGCGCTCGCGCAGGTCGCCAACGTCGTCTGCATCGGCTCGGGCAAGGGCGGCGTCGGCAAATCCACGATCACGTCGAACCTGGCGGCGGCGCTGGCAGCCGAGGGCAAGAAGGTCGGTGTCCTCGACGCCGACGTCTGGGGCTATTCGATCCCGCGCATGTTCGGCGTCCAGGGCCGCCCGCCCGTCACGCCGGACCGCAAGATCCAGCCGTTCGAGGCCGGCGGCGTGAAGATCATGTCGATCGGGTTCTTCGTCGAGGAGGACGCGGCCGTCGTCTGGCGCGGGCCGATGCTGCACAAGGCGCTGACGCAGTTCCTCGAGGACGTCGCCTGGGGCGAGCTCGACGTGCTGCTGGTCGACCTGCCGCCGGGCACCGGCGACGTCTCGATGACGCTCGCCCAGCTGCTGCCGGACGCCAAGTTCGTGATCGTCACCACGCCGCAGCCGACCGCGCAGAAGGTCGCCCGCCGCTCGGCCGAGATGGCACACAAGGTCAATCTCGAGGTCGCCGCGGTGATCGAGAACATGGCCGGCTTCGTCACGCCCTCGGGCGAGCGCTTTGCGATCTTCGGCGAGGGCGGCGGCGCCGATCTGGCCGACGAGCTCGACGTGCCGCTGCTGGCGCAGGTGCCGCTGACGCTGCCGCTGCGCGAGCAGGCCGACGCCGGCCTGCCGCTGGTGGTCAGCGATCCGGACGATCCGGCGGCCCAGGCGATTCGCCAGGCCGCCCGCGGGCTGCTGGCGCTGCTGCCCGCGCCGCCGCTGCCGGTGCTGCAGTCGGCGGTGCCCGCCGACGCGCTCGGTGCCGGCGCGCCGCAGCCGGTCGGGCTCAGCCTGCCGATGGCGTAGAACACCGCGCCCGAAACCGGCGTCGGGGTTCAGCGGCAGGGCGATCCGGTCGATAGGCAACGTGGTATGTCCGTCGACGGCCAGGCGCACAACGCTGATCTCCGCCGTGAGGCGCTTGCCGCGGCGCGCAACCTCGCCGCCGGCGACGAGGCGCTGGTCGCGGT
>JBBRFO010000136.1:0-5968 GCA_038224135.1 Solirubrobacterales bacterium | reverse complement strand
CTGCGCCGAGCACCTGCTGCGCCACGGCGGCCACCGCGCCGCCGCCGGCTGCACGCTCGCCGCGAGCGAGGTCGACGCCTTCCGGGCCGCATTCGAGGCGCACGCCGCGGCGGTGCTGCGGCCGCAGGACCTCGTCCGCCGCGAACGCGTCGACGCGGTCGTCGGCGGCGATGAGCTCGGTCTCGATCTTGCCGAGCAGCTGCGGGCCTTGGGGCCTTTCGGGCAGCGCAACCCGGTTCCGGCGCTGCTGGTTGCGGCTGCACGGCTGACCGACCCGCGGCCGATGGGCGAAGGACGCCACGTGCGCTTCACCGTCGTCTCCGGCGGCGTACGCGCCGCCGCGGTCGCGTTCGGGCGCTCGCAGCTGCCGGGTGACGACGGCGAGGCCGTCGACGCCAGCTTCACGCTCGAGGTCAATCGCTGGAACGGCGCCGAGGAGGCGCGGCTCGTGCTGCGCTCCGCCGCGCCCACGGCCGCCGCCGCGATCACCTTCGCCGGTCGCCCGCAGGCCGTCGTGGCGGCCGCACTCGCCGAGGCGGCCGCCTGGGACCTCCCGATCGCCCCCGTCGAGCCCGCACTCGGCCCGCAGCCCCGCGATCGCCGCGGCCACAGCTCGCTGGCGACGATCGCCGCGCTCGTCGCCGGCGGCGAGTCCGTGCTCGTCGTCGCCTCGTGCGAGGAGCGCCGTGCCGCGCAGCTTCAGGGCCTGATCGGCGGCTTCGCGATCTGCGCCTGGCACCAGCTGGAGCGCGACCCCGGGCTGCGAGCCGCCCACCGCCACGTCGTGGCGCTCGACCCGCCCGCATCGGCTGCGCAGCGCGCGTTGCTGGCGACCTGCGGCGAGCAGTGGACGGCCCATTGGGCGTGGGGAGGGGCTGAGCTACGCTTTTCCCTTGATGTGCTGGAGCACGATCACACGGTCGACGGCGGCGCTCGCGCGCTGTACGCCGCTGTGCGAGCTGCGCCGGGCGCGCCGCTCGGCGACCTCCTGCTCGGCGGCGGCGACGGCGGCGCTGCGCGGACCGCGACGCAGGCGGGGCGTCAGCTGCGGGTCCTCGTCGAGCTCGGGTTGCTGGAATTCGACCGCGCTGCCGGCACGGCCCGGCTGCTGCCTGCGGGAACGACGGGACTCGAGCAGTCGGCCACGTACCGTGAGCTCCAGGCACGCCTGGCGGAAGGTCGGCGATGGCTGAGCGCGACGACCGCAGTCGCAGCCTGACCCCGCCGCCGATCGCGGATCCGTTCGGACCAACCCGTGCGGCTCTGGCCGCTGCCGAGGCCGGCATCACGGCCGGCGTCGTCGAGCGCAGCCCGGTCGGCACGGCGACCGCCGCCGGTGAGGACCCGCGCGCCGCGCAGGCCGGGCTCAGCGACATCGAGCGCCGCCTGCTGAGCGACCTGTTCGCCGTCATCGAGGAGCACGCCGACGAGGGCCAGCTGGCGATCGACCGCGACCGTGTCTTCGACGCGTTCGTCTTCTCCTGTCGTCATCACGGCGGGCAGCGCCGCAAGTCGGGCGAGGACTTCATCATCCATCCCGTCGGCGTGACGAAGATCTGCGCCGGTCTGCGCCTGGACACCGAGACGCTGTGCGCGGCGCTGCTGCACGACACCGTCGAGGACACCAGCGCCTCGCTCGACGAGGTCCGCGAGCAGTTCGGCGACGAGGTGGCGTCGCTGGTCGACGGCGTGACCAAGCTCGAGGGGATCACCTTCACCTCGCGCGACGAGGCGCAGGCGGAGAACTACCGCAAGATGATGGTCGCGATGGCCACGGACATCCGGGTCATCCTGATCAAGCTCGCCGACCGCCTGCACAACATGCGCACGATCGGCGCGCTGTCCAAGCAGAAGCAGATCGAGAAGGCCAAGGAGACGCTGGAGATCTACGCGCCGATCGCCCACCGCCTCGGCATCCACGCGATGAAGTGGGAGCTCGAGGATCTCGCCTTCGCCTCGCTGCATCCGCGCAAGTACCAGGAGGTCAAGGGCCTGGTCAATCAGCAGCGCGACGCACGCGACGCCTACGTCGGCCGCGCCGGCTCGACGTTGACCACCGAGCTCGACGCGCTCGGGATCAGCGCCGAGATCTCCGGCCGGGCGAAGCACTTCTATTCGATCTACTCGAAGATGACCCGCAAGGGCCGCGAGTTCAACGAGATCTACGACCTGACGGCGATGCGCGTCATCACCGGGTCGGTCAAGGACTGCTACGGCGCCGTCGGCGTCATCCACTCGCTCTGGAAGCCGATGCCCGGGCGCTTCAAGGACTTCGTCGCGATGCCGAAGTTCAACATGTATCAGTCGCTGCACACGACGGTGATCGGGCCCGAGGGGCAGCCGCTCGAGATCCAGATCCGCACGCGCGACATGCACGACATGGCCGAGTACGGCGTCGCCGCGCACTGGCTCTACAAGTCCGACTCGGAGACGACCTCCGCCGACGCCAAGCTCGCCTGGCTGCGCTCGATGATGGACTGGCAGCAGGAGCTGTCCGACCCTGCCGAGTTCGTCGAGAACCTCAAGGTCGACCTGCTCGACGAGGAGGTCTTCGTCTTCACGCCGCAAGGTGAGGTCAAGCGCCTGTCAGCCGGCGCGACGCCGCTGGACTTCGCCTACGAGATCCACACTGAGCTCGGGCACCGCTGCGTCGGGGCCAAGGCCAACGGCAAGATCGTCCCGCTGACCTATCAGCTGCGCTCGGGCGATCGCGTCGAGATCCTGACCAGCAAGCGCGAGCGCGGCCCGTCGCGCGACTGGTTGTCGGTCGTCAAGACGACGCGCGCACGCAACAAGATCAAGCAGTGGTTCAAGGCCGAGGGCCGCGAGGACGCCGAACACACCGGGCGCGAGCTGCTCCAGGAGCACCTGCGCAAGGCCGGCCTGCCGGCGCAGAAGATGGCGGCATCGCCGCTGCTCGCGGACGTGATCCGCGACATGGGCTACCCGAAGGCCGACGACTTCTACATCGCGCTCGGCGGAGCGAAGATCTCGCCGAAGGTCGTCGTCAACAAGATCCTGCAGAAGCTGAAGCAGGGCGAGCCGGCCGAGGTCGACGATCGCGTCGCCGAGACGCTGATCGACGACCGCCGCCGGCGGCGCCGCCCGACCGGGTCGTCCATCGACTACGGCATCCAGGTCGAGGGCGTCGACTCGGTGATGCTGCGCCTCGCCAAGTGCTGCCACCCGGTGCCCGGCGACCCGATCGTCGGCTACGTCTCGCTCGGTCGCGGCATCACGATCCACCGCGACGACTGCACCAACGTCGCCTCGTTGCGCAAGGACCCCGAGCGGTTCGTCCCGGTGCACTGGGAGGGCGGCAACGAGCACGCCTTCAAGGTCGAGATCCAGGTCGACGGCTGGGACCGCCACCGGCTGCTCGAGGACATCTCGCGGACGTTCGCCGAGCACGGCATCAACATCGTCGAGGCCCGCTGCACCGTCAGCAAGCCGATGGTCCACAACCGCTTCGTGATCGAGGTCGGTGACACCAAGGCGCTGAAGGCCACGATCACCCGGCTGCGGAACATCGAGTCGGTGTTCGACGCATACCGCGTCACCCCGAGCGCCTGAGCCTGGGCGGATCTCGTCGCGCCTGGCACCGCCCGCGATCGGCGGATGGCCAGGAGGCCGATCCGCCGCATCGCGGGCGACACCATGCATCGACGATCTCTCGCCCGGATCTCAGGCGCTGCGTGCGGTCGCTCGCGATTTGGGTGGCGATCGACCCGGCGCTTATGCATGCATGCCGTGCATCGGCGCCGGGTCGATTTGCGCGATGTGCCGCCGCGCTACGCCACGACGCTCAGCGCGCCCGGCACGACGTCGAACGTGACCTGCTCGAAGCGGCCGAGGAAGTCGCCGTCGACCTGGACCGCAAACGGCTCGCCACCCTCAGCTGCGCGGACGTGCAGCGACTGCAGGCCCGGCAGCGACGCCGCGCGGGCGTGGCCCGTGACCTCGAGGCGCTGACTCAGCAGCCGGGCGCCCATCGTCGGCAGATCGAGCGGCGTCGCGCGTTCCAGCACGGCGGCCGACAGCGTCCCGCTGTCCAGCGACACGTCGGTGCAGACGTGGACGGGGCGGGATCCGGCGTAGGTGTACGGGTCGCCGTTCTGCACCAGCGCCGTGATCCCATGCACTTCGACCCCGTCCGGACCGGTGACGACCAGTCGCGGCGGGTTGACGAGGTAGCGGCGGATGAACACGGCCGCCGCAGTCTCGGCGTAGTACCACTGGCGCCAGCGCGCCTTGCGCTCAGGGTGGGCGTCAACGCGCTCGACGACGCTGGCATCCAGGCCGGCCCCGGCGGAGAAGGCGAAGTGGCGTCCATCGACCCGTCCCAGATCGACCCGGCGCGGGCGCCAGTCGTCAGCCAGGCGCAGCAGGTGCTCGGTGGCGTCGACGACGTCTGCCGGGATCCCGAGCATCTTGGCGTAGACGTTCTGCGAGCCCGCGGGCAGCGGGAACAGCGGCACGCCGGAGCCGACGAGCCCGTTGGCGGCCTCGTTCAGCGTTCCGTCGCCGCCAACGGCGACGACGACGTCCACGCCGTCGCGAACCGCGCCGCGCGCCAGCTCCGTGGCGTGACCGCGCTCGGCCGTGTCGGTGGCGACGACGTCGTAGCGGCTGGCCAGCGCCGCGACGACGAGCCGGCGCAGCTTGCCGTCGACGGAGGTCGCCTTCGGGTTGACGACGACGAGCATGCGACGCCGCACTCCCGGCGCCTCGAGCAGCGCGGGGTCCAGCGTGGCGTCAGACACTCACAACGACTGCGCGCCGTCGTTCGACGATCGATGCCGCGTGGTCCGACATCGCTCGCACTCACAACACCCCGCGCCGCCGGAACGCGGTCAGCGTCCCGACGAGCAGCGCGACCATCACGCCGACGACGATCCAGAAGCCTTCGATGTGCCCTTGGCCGGGGACGCGGACGTTCATGCCCCAGACGCTCGCGACCAGCGTCAGCGGCAGCACCACGACGCTGATCGCGGTCAGCACACGCAGGATGTCGTTGAGCCGGTGGCCGATGACCGCCTCGTTGGTGCTCTCCAGCGCCTCGACGACCTCCTTGAAGTTCTCGAGCATGTCCCAGACGCGCTCGGATGCGTCGTTGATGTCGCTGAAGTAGATGTCGAGGTCGTCCGGCATGTAGCGCTTGGTGCGCTCCAGGTCGGCGACCGCCGTCCGCATCGGCCGGATCACCTTGCGGAAGTTGATGATCTCCTGCTTGACCTCGAAGATGTCGCGCACGACCTCGTTCGAGCGGCCCTCGAAGACGTCCTCCTCGAGCCGTTCCAGCTTGTTGCCGACCTTGCGCAGCATCGGGAACGAGGCGTCGACACACTGGTCGACCACGCGGTACAGCAGGTACCCGGCGCCCTTGCTGAAGAGCTCCTGCCGGGCCTCGTCGTTCGTCCGGCAGCGGTCGAACAGGTAGTCCAGCGGCGGCAGCGGCTGGTTGGGGATCGTCAGGACGAAGTCGGGGCCGACGAAGACGTCGACCTCGGCCGCGTTGAGCCGCCCGATCGCCTTGTCGTAGCGCGGGAACTGCAGGACGACGAACAGGTAGTCGTCGTACTCGTCGACCTTCGGGCGCTGGTTGCGCGATCCGACGTCCTCGTAGTCGAGCGGATGGAAGTCGAAGTGCTCCTCCAGCCACGAGCGCTCGGCGCCGCGCCAGGCGTCGATCTTGATCCAGCGCAGGCCGTCGGGGCCTTCGACGACGTCGACGCGGGGAGCGCTGTGCTCCTCAGGCGCTGCGACGGCCGCCGCAGCGCGTGAGCGCGCGGTCCGAGGGAGCCGGGGCTTGGGAAGGTTGGGCATCGGGACTTCGCGGCTCGTCGGTCATCATGGGCACCTGCAGGCAGTCTACCGGCGCCGGCGACGACGTCCGGCCCCGTGCTAGGGTGTGCGTCGCAGGACACATCAAGAGGGGTGGAGGGACTGGCCCGATGAAACCCCGGCA
>JBBRFO010000135.1:0-5978 GCA_038224135.1 Solirubrobacterales bacterium | reverse complement strand
CCTCGGCGGCATCATCGCCCCGGGAGTCGAGATCTCGCTCGATGCCCTCACCTCGCGCGGCGCCGCCCTCCCGCGGATCGACCTGGTCCCGCCGCGCTCGGCGATCGGCAAGGGCACGGTCGACGCCATCCGCAGCGGCATCATCTATGGCTTCGCCGCCCAGGTCGACGGCATGCTGGAGCGGATCCGCGACGAGATCGGCGAGCCTGCCCCCGCGATCGCCACCGGCGGCCTGGCCCGCCGCATCGTCCCGTTCACGACCACCATCACCGAGGTCGACGACCTGCTCACCCTCGCCGGCCTCAAGCTCATCTACGAGCGCAACACCGGCACGCCGCCTCACGCATAGATCTCGTTCAGCGCGTCCGGACGCACCATGCGCAGCCCGGGGATCTCAGCAAAGCCGGGGTCGAACGCGAGCACGGCCGTGGCGCCGTGGCGCGCCAGCGCGAACCCCGTCACCGCTACCCGCAGAGCAAGCCCACTCGCCTCTGTGAGCTCCATGCCGGCTGCCACGTCCTCGCCGCTGACCTCGAGCAGGCGGCACATCCCCACGAGATCGTCGACCCGGTGCGTGACCCACTCGTCCGACCCGCCGAGCCGGATCAGCGTCTCCCACAGCGACACCGCCGCCGGCGCGACCACGCCGAAGTCGCTCAGTCCCGAGCCAATCATGGTGATGGCCTCCCGCGCGTCAGCGTGACCTGGCGCGTCCTTCACCAGCGCGTCGACGAAGATCGCCACGTCGACGCCGACCAGCGACACGGGGCCCATCACTCACCCTCCGCATCCGGGCCAAGGAGCTGAGCCGCCAGAAAGCGTCGTCCGGCCGGGCCGCCGGTAGCGAAACCCAGGGCGCCGCCGCGTCCCGTCGGGGGTCGCCCGATGTGCTCGTCCACTGCCTCGCGGACCAGCTGCGATACCGACCGCGCCGTCGCGTCGGACCGCTCGTGGAGGCGGCGGTACTGCTCGTCGGTGAGCAACACGTGCGTGCGGCGAAGGCCAGTGGCAGGCATGCCCCCAACCGTGCCAGTGGGCGTGTGCATGGGCATGTGCGTCTGTGCGCCGGAACCGCATCGAGTCCGTGACAAACCTCCGGCAGGCTGCTCCAAAACTGAGGAAAGTGGCCCATGGGCCGTCACACGCACACCCGGCGCGCGAGCACTCACCGTTCCTGCAGCTGGGTCGAAACCTCGGTCCGGCCCGGCTCCGCGGAGCTACGCTCTGAGGCGTGTCGCAGCCCGCCCTCACCGAGCCGTTCCGGATCGGCGCCGTCGAGGTGCCCAACCGCGTCGTGCTGGCGCCGCTGGCGGGGATCGGCAACTGGTTCGTGCGGCTGCAGGCCAAGCGCTACGGGGCGGGGCTGGCGGTCAGCGAGATGGTCTCCAGCTTCGCCGTCCATCACCGCAACCAGAAGACGCTCGACGAACTGCTGCGGATCCATCCGGACGAGCGCGAGCACGGGCCGGTCGCGATGCAGCTGTTCGGCCAGGAGCCGGAGGTCATGCGGTCGGCGGCGGCGACGGTCGCGGCGCGTGGCGCGGACATCATCGACCTGAACATGGGCTGCCCGGTGCCGAAGGTCTGCAAGACCGGGGCGGGGGCGGCGTTGATCGACGATCCGGACACGGCGGTGGCGGTGGCTGCCGCTGCGGTCGCCGGTGGCGGAGGTCTGCCCGTGATGGTCAAGCTGCGGTCGGGCCGGCGGCCGGGCACGCGGGACGGGCTGGAGCTCGCGCACCGGCTGGTTGAGGAAGCGGGCGTCAGCGCGATCGCGTTCCACCCGCGGTCCGCGGCGGTGCATCACAAGGGCGTGCCGGACTACGACCTCGCCGCCGAGCTGGTGGCGTCGCTCCCGGCGCCCGTGATCCTTTCGGGTGGGCTGAGCGATCGGGCCGCGGCGCTCGCGGCATACGAGCGGACAGGGGCGGCCGCGATCATGCTGGCGCGCGGTTCGCTGGGGAATCCGTGGCTGTTCGGGCAGCTGCTGGGGCTGCGCGAGACGGACGCGAGCGCCGACGAAGTCATCACGGAGCTGGACTGGGTGATGGACCGGGCGGCCGAACACCTGGGGCCCGAGCGCGCGGCGCGCTACTTGCGCAAGTTCTACCCGTGGTACCTGGAGCGCCTGCACGCCTCGAAGGCCGAGCAGGCGGCCTTTCAGCAGACCGCGACCCTTGACGAGGCCCGGACGCTGCTGGCGGCGCTCGAGCCGGTCGCCGCGGCGGCGTAGAACGCGCACCGATACGGCGCCGAACGGCATCCGAAACGGGACCGGGCGGTCGCTATACTGCGCCGCTCCCAGCAGTCCCCAAACTGCACGATCTCCGCCTGTGAGCGGGGATTTTCCGTCCCTCGCGACAGCTTGGAAGCATTTTGCCCAAGGACGTCATCCTCACCCCCGAAGGCCTCCAGAAGCTCACGGAGGAGCTCGAGACCCTCAGCACCGTCCGGCGCCGCGAAGTCGCCGAGCGGATCAAGGAAGCGCGCGAGTTCGGCGACATCGCCGAGAACGCTGAATTTGACGACGCCAAGAACGAGCAGGCGATGCTCGAGTCGCGGATCATGGCGCTCGAGGAGAAGGTGCGCTCGGCAGCGGTCATCAACGCCGCCGACATCTCGACCGACGCGGTGCAGATCGGCTCGATCGTCCACGTCAAGGACGAGAAGACCGGCAAGTCGGCCAAGTACACGATCGTCGGGTCGGCCGAGGCCAACCCGGCCGAGGCCAAGCTCTCCAACGAGTCGCCGGTCGGCCGGGCACTGCTCGGGCACAAGCGCAACGACACCGTGTCGGTACAGGTGCCGCGCGGGCCCGCGCGCAAGCTGAAGATCACCAAGATCGACGTCGGTCTGTAGGACCCGGCCGTCGCGCGGGCCGGGCGCCGGCGCGCGCGGTGCGCGATGATCCGCCGCCCGTGACCGACGACGCCGACCAGCAGGCTCCTGAAGCCGAGCCGCCGATCTCCGAGCTGCTCGCGACGCGGCGGGCAAAGCTCGACCGGCTGCGCGCCGACGGCATCGACCCGTTCCCGCACGCCTACGCCGGCGTCAGCGCGATCGCCGACGTGCTCGGCGGCCACGAGGGCCTCGCCGACGGCGAGGAGACCGACTCGACCTACCGCGTCGCCGGGCGCCTGGCGGCCCGCCGGGGCCAGGGCAAGATGGCGTTCCTCGACCTCGTCGACCGCTCGGGCCGGATCCAGCTGCAGGCCCGCATCGACGTGCTCGGCGATGAGCGCATGGCGCGCCTGCTGGAGCTCGACCTCGGCGACCTGCTGGGCGTCGACGGCACGATCTTCCGCTCACGCCGCGGCGAGCTGACGCTGCGCGTCGACGACATCACGGTCCTGGCCAAGAGCCTGCGCCCGCCGCCGGACAAGCGTCACGGCCTGCAGGACGTGGAGACCCGGTTTCGCAAGCGCGAGCTCGATCTGCTCGGCAACCCGGAGTCGCGCGAGCTGTTCGTCACCCGCGCCAAGGTGATCACGGCGATCCGCCGCTACTTCGACGACGAGGGCTTCATCGAGGTCGAGACGCCCGTGCTGCAGCCGCTGTACGGCGGGGCCCAGGCGCGGCCGTTCGTCACCCACCACAACACGCTCGACCGCGACCTCTACCTGCGGATCGCGACGGAGCTGTACCTCAAGCGCTGCATCGTCGGCGGGCTCGAGCGCGTCTACGAACTCGGCAAGGACTTCCGCAACGAGGGCATCTCGTTCAAGCACAACCCCGAGTTCACGATGATCGAGTGGTACGAGGCCTACGCTGACTACGGCGACGAGATGACGCGCGTGGAAACCGTCGTCGCACAGGCCGCACAGGCCGCCGGCTACGACGGCGAGATCAACTTCGCACCCCCGTGGCGCCGCGTCACGCTGCGCGCCGCGATCCTCGAAGGCTCGGGCATCGACATCCTCGAGCACCGCGACCGCGCCGCCCTGGCGGCCGCGATCACCGCCTCGGACCGCGTCGACCTGCCGACGCAGGACATCAGCTGGCCGGGCCTCGTCGACGACCTGCTGAGCAAGTACGTCGAGCCGCAGATCACCGACCCGGTCTTCATCACCGACTACCCGACCGAGCTGTCGCCGTTCGCCAAGGACCACCGCAGCGAGCCGGGCCTGGTCGAGCGCTTCGAGGCGTTCTGCGCGGGGATGGAGATCGCCAACGCCTTCACCGAGCTGAACGATCCTGACGAGCAGCGCCGGCGCTTCGAGGAGCAGGCGCGCCTGGCGGTCGACGGCGGCGACGAGCCGCATCCGTACGACGAGGCGTTCATCGAGGCGCTCGAGCAGGGAATGCCGCCGACCGGCGGCGTCGGCCTTGGAATCGACCGCCTGGTGATGCTGCTGACGGGGCGCCACTCGATCCGTGAGGTCGTGCTGTTCCCGGCGATGCGCGACTGACCGCGGGCGCGGCGCGACCGCGTCCGTGCATCGGTCGAGAGGAAACCGGGCAGGGAGCGGGAATCCCGACCTCTCGGACCGTCCCGGGTCCGTCAACACCACTGGTAAACTGGCCCATGCCGCCCGACCGAATCACCCGTTCGCTCATCCGATCGGCGCGCTGCGCCGAAGTAAGGGGTGAGCAACGGGATGCAGCTGACCCCGGAGTCGCACCGCAGCACCCCATCTGGACCACCTGACTCGACCGACCCAACTGCAACGAAACACCAGGCAGGAAGGACCAAGCACCAATGTTCGAGCGATTCACAGAGCGTGCCCGCCAGGTGGTCGTCCTCGCCCAGGAAGAGGCGCGGACGCTGAAGCACAACTACATCGGCACCGAGCACATCCTGCTCGGGCTGCTGCGCGAGGAGGAGGGCCTGGCGGCCCGCGTCCTCGAGAGCCTCGACATCACCGTCGAGCGCGTGCGTGCGCAGGTCGTGCGCATCGTCGGCTCCGGTGAGGAGGTCACGTCCGGCCAGATCCCGTTCACTCCGCGCGCCAAGAAGGTGCTGGAGCTCGCCCTGCGCGAGGCGCTGAGCCTCGGCCACAACTACATCGGCACCGAGCACATCCTGCTCGGCCTCGTGCGCGAGAACGAAGGCGTCGCCGCTCGCATCCTGCTCGACTTCGACGCCGATTCGGAGAAGATCCGCAACGAGGTCATCCGGATGCTGTCCGGTCCCGGCGGTCGCCGTCAGGGCTCGGGCTCGTCCGGCAGCTCCGGCCAGGGCTCGCCGGCCGCCTCGGGCGAGGGCAAGAAGTCCTCGAAGCTGCTCGACCAGTTCGGCCGCAACCTGACCAAGCTCGCCGCCGACGGCAAGCTGGATCCCGTCGTCGGCCGCGAGACGGAGATCGAGCGGATCATGCAGATCCTCTCGCGCCGCACGAAGAACAACCCCGTCCTGATCGGCGAGCCGGGCGTCGGCAAGACCGCCGTCGTCGAGGGCCTCGCCCAGCGGATCACCAACGCCGACGTGCCGGAGCTGCTGAAGGGCAAGCAGATCTACACGCTCGACCTGGCCGCGCTCGTCGCCGGATCCAAGTACCGCGGTGAGTTCGAGGAGCGCCTCAAGAAGGTGATGAAGGAGATCACCCAGCGCGGCGACATCATCCTGTTCATCGACGAGCTCCACAACCTGGTCGGAGCCGGTGCGGCCGAGGGCGCGATCGACGCGGCCTCGATCCTCAAGCCGGCGCTGGCCCGCGGCGAGCTGCAGACGATCGGCGCCACCACGCTGGACGAGTACCGCAAGTACCTCGAGCGCGACAGCGCGCTGGAGCGGCGCTTCCAGCAGATCCGCGTGGAGCAGCCCTCGACCGACGAGACCGTGGAGATCCTGCGCGGCCTGCGCGAGCGGTACGAGCAGCACCACAAGGTCGACATCACGGACGAGGCCCTCCAGGCCGCGGCCGAGCTGGCAGACCGCTACATCGCGGACCGGCAGCTGCCGTACAAGGCGATCTACCTCATCGACGAGTCCTCGTCGCGCATGCGCATCAAGACGTTGACCTCGCCTCCCGTGTACC
>JBBRFO010000134.1:0-6016 GCA_038224135.1 Solirubrobacterales bacterium | reverse complement strand
GTAGGCTCGACGACGAAACGCAATGACCACCGACGAGCCCATCCCGCAGACGTTCGTCTTCGCGGACCTGGCCGGGTTCACGGCGCTCACCGAGGCGATGGGAGACCAGGAGGCCGCCGACATCGCGGGGGACTTCTCGCGTTCCGTCAGTGGCCCGCTCGCCGAGCACGGCGGCGAGGAGGTCAAGCGGATCGGCGACGCGCTCATGCTGCGGGTCGCCGACGCGGGCGAGGCGGTGCGCCTCGGGCTGCTGATCGTGCACGAGGTCGGTGGACGTCACGGGTTCCCGATCGTGCGAGTTGGCATGCACACCGGAACGGCCGTCGAGCACGACGGGGACTGGTTCGGGACTACCGTGAACCTCGCGGCCCGCGTCGCCGGGATCGCGGGCGGAGGTGAAGTCCTCATCACCCAGGCCACGAGCGCCGCCGCGGGCGTACTCGACAGCATCGAGCTGCAAGCGCGCGGACACCACGAGCTCAAGAACCTGACCGAGCCCGTGCTCCTCTACGAGGCGCTCCTGGCGGGGAGCGACGCCGCCGCGCACCGGTGGGTCGACCCAGTGTGCCGGATGGCCGTCGAGCCCGGTCGCGACGCGGGCGTCCTGGTCCACGAAGGCGTCGAGTACCGCTTCTGCTCGCTTGAATGCGTCCGCAGATTCGCGGGCGCTCCAGAGCGCTTCACGCGCGTGCTCTGAGTCGGCCGAGGCCGCGCGCTCGTCAGGCCACGACCGTGCGGCGAGGTTCGCCGCGTCGCCTGCCGGGCTCGACGAGAAGGTCGCAGCGCAGATCCGCAGCCGCGGCCGCGGCGTCCGCGCGTCCGCGCCCCTCGCGCACAACGAACGTCGCTTCGAGGTCTCCGGGGACGAGCTGGCGCGCGCGCTCGAGCTCCTCGCTCGCCAGCTGACGCATGTCGCGGTTCCAGGACGTCGTCTGCAGGTTGCAGCAACGCGATGGCTACTCGACGGCGGCGAGCGTCAGAACGGTGAGTTGAGCACCGGCCCCGCGCGCCGCGTCGGCCGCCTCGGCGAGCGCGCGTTCGGCGGCGGCTGAGCCGTCAAACCACACCAGCACGTGTGACGCTGCCATGGCGACAGCCTACCGACTACGCGCTGTAGCACGAGCCGTAAGCTGTCCTGATGAGCGCCCGCCCGTTCGTCGTCACCGCCCTACTCGCAACCGCCATTGCGGGCTGCGGAGGAGGCAAGAGCACCGCGACGACCAAGACCGACGCGGCCGCGCAGACTCCCATCCTGCCACCAGCGCTCGCCGCGAAGCTGAGCGACGCCGAACACCCGCGCGCGAGCGACTTCCCGGCGACGGATGGGCGCAGCCTTCAAGATCTCGCAGGCACGGTCTCCGCCGGGCCTGAGATCGGTCTGGCCGGATCGGTCCTGCTTCCAGGAGCCAACCGCGTCGCCTTCGGCCTCATCGGCGCCGACAAGAAGTTCCTCTACGGGCGAACCGCGCTCTACGTCGCGCGATCCCCGGACGCCGCGGCGCAGGGACCGTTCCTGGCTCCGGCTGACTCGTTCGTCCCGGCCAAGCCGTTCCTGAGCAAGACCGCGGCGCAGGACACCGCTGACATCAAGGCGATCTACGCAACCCAGGTGAGGTTCAAGCACCCCGGCAGCTACTCGGTCCTCGCGATGAGCAAGGTCGGCGGGAAGCTCGTCGGGGCGACGTCGCAAGTCAAGGTCAAACCGTCGAGCCCAATCCCGAACATCGGACAGCGGCCGCCATCGATCCACACGCCGACGGTCGCGTCGTCCGGCGGCGACCTGGACAAGATCGACACCCGCGTCCCACACGACGACATGCACAAGATCGACTTCCACGACGCGATAGGCAAGCAGCCCGTCGTGCTGCTCTTCTCGACGCCGCTGCTTTGTCAATCGCGTGTCTGCGGCCCCGTGACCGATCTGGAACTTCAGCTCGAACACACATACGGCGACCGCGTGACGTTCATCCACCAAGAGGTCTACGCCGGCAACGATGTCAGCAAGGGGCTGCGCCCACAACTCGCCGCGTTCCACCTCGAGACCGAGCCGTGGCTCTTCACCTTCGACCGCCGCGGCCGTGTCGCCGCGCGGCTGGAAGGCGCGTTTGGCATCAACGCGTTCCGCGCGGCGGTCGAAGCGGCCCTGCGGTGAGCAGCGGACAATGTTGCTCCGTCCCACTCCTCGTTTCCTAGTCGTCGCGGTGCTGTCGGTTCTGGCGCTCGCCGTGTCGTCATGCGGCCAGGCCTCAACGGTCGGCGATTCCAGCGGGCCCGCACCGAGCGACCAGCAGAACCGTGTCGCGCTGCAACGACTGCACACACAGGCGAACCAGCTCCTCGACGGTGGCACATCGGCGTTTCGCACCCGTCTTTCGACCCTGCGCGGCACCCCGGTCGTCGTCAACCAGTGGGCCTCGTGGTGTGGACCCTGCCGCTACGAATTCCCATTCTTCCAGCGTCTCGCCAAGCGCTACGACGGCCGCGTCGCGTTCCTGGGCGTGGACTCCCAGGACGCCCGCAGCGACGCACGCGCCTTCCTGAAGAGGTTCCCTGTGCCCTACCCGCACTTCTATGACGAGGACACGTCCATCGCGCGGAGCTTCGGCGGCGGCCGCGCGTGGCCGACGACCGCGTTCCTCTCCGCGTCCGGCAAACTCGCGTTCACGCACGTCGGCGCCTACGCCACGCAGGCCAAGCTCGACGCCGATATCCGCAAGTACGCGCTCCATGGTTGACGCACCGAACCTCGCACTTGCCTTCGCAGCCGGGTTCATCTCGTTCGTCTCGCCGTGCTGCCTGCCGCTCGTCCCCGGATACCTCGCGACCGTC
Organism: Solirubrobacterales bacterium; assembly: GCA_038224135.1. GTDB lineage: Bacteria > Actinomycetota > Thermoleophilia > Solirubrobacterales > Solirubrobacteraceae > F1-60-MAGs163. The sequence continues at coordinate 3,187 of JBBRFO010000134.1, read as the reverse complement.
TCCGGCGTGACGCCGTCCGACCTCGGGCGCCGCGTCGACCCGCGCGTCGTCGGCCGCAGCCTGATGTTCGTGGGCACGTTCTCCCTCATCTTCATCCTGCTCGGCTTGGGCGCGACCGCGGCGGGGTCGTTCCTGTTCAGCAACCAACTCGTGCTGAACAAGATCGCGGGCATCGCGATCATCGCGATGGGCCTGCTGTTCCTGGGTTCGGTTTTCGTGACCCGGCTGAACTATGAATGGCGCCCAGACGGTCTCATCGAGCGCGCCGGCAAGGGCGGCCCCGTCGTCGCCGGCGCGGCGTTCGCGATCGCCTGGACGCCGTGCGTCGGACCGACGCTCGGCGCGATCCTCGGGCTGGCAACGACAACTCAGGGCACCGCTCATGGCGCGCTGCTGCTCGCTGGCTACTCAGCCGGTCTGGCGCTGCCGTTTCTGTTCGCGGCAGTCGCGTTCAACGCGGCAACGCGCGCCTTCGGCTTCTTCAAGCGCCACTACGTCGCGATTCAGGCCGGCTCAGGCATCGTGCTGATCGTGATGGGCGTGCTCGTCCTGACCGGCGAGCTGTTCCGCCTGAACATCCAGGCACAGCACCTGCTCGACAGCTTGGGCCTGAACATCTTTCGGAGTATCTAGCTAGGCCCGGAGTCACTGCTGGAGCAGCGTGTCGATTGCCGCCTTCAGGCTGGCCGCATTGCCGGCGTCGGCAGTCACCTTCTCGTAGGGGCCACCGGTCGGGCCCAGGACGAACGAGGGCGTGCTATCGACGGCGTAATGCTGCGCACCGGAGTCGGCGTCGGCGAGCGGGCGCTTCGAGGCTTCGCTCTTGCGGTAGCTATTGGCCTCGACCTTGGAGACGCCAGCCGCGTTGTAGATCTTGTCGACGAACCCGTCCGTCGCGTAACCAGAGTTCTCCTGACCCTGGTTGAAGTACCACAGCTCGGTGAACGGCCACTGCTTGTTCTGCTGCCCGGCCGCGGCAGCCGCGCGCGCCGCCTTCACCGAGTCTGGGCCGACGAACGACAGCGTCTTGACGATGAGCTTCACCTTGCCGGTTCGCACGTAGTCCCTGATCAGCGTCCGCAGCGGGCCAGTCGAGAACTGGCGGCAGAACGGGCACTGATAGTCGACGTACTCGTACATCGTCACCGGCGCGTCGGGCTTGCCGAGCACGTTGCCCTTCTGCGGTATCCCGGCCAGCAGGCTGCGAACCTCGCTGACGCCGGTGACGGCGGCGCCGGATGAGCGCGCGGACGCCTTGTCCTTCCCGCCGCAGCCGGCGACGCCCACGACCGCGGCGAGCGCGACGAGCGCGACAACAACGAGGCGGCGCTTGGGGCGGCCGTCCGCGTGCTTGGAGGTGGTCGAGTTCATCGAGATGGTCCGCCTTGGGGTAGCGAGAAGGGCGCGTCTTGTACGACGCGCGACAGTACTACACGACGTAGCAGAAGATCACGACGGCGCGGTCTGCTCGGGATCGGCTGTCGGATCGGCAAGGGGCCGCAGGCAGCGGCTCGCGAGACGGCGCTGTGCCGCGTCGGGACTAAGGCCCAGAAACGCCTCCACGACAGGGCCTTCGGTCGTGATCAACGTCGGTGCCATCGGGTAGTCGACGCCGCCGTATCCAGGCGGGATGCCCCCGCCATATCCGGCGACGAGGTTCAGGAGGTACTCGCGTAGGCGTCTTGCGGAGCTGGCGTCGCGCGTAAAGAGCAGCTCCAGGCGCTGATCGCCGCCCATCGTGGCGGTCGGCTGGTTGGAGGCGAGCGTCACGCCGATCGCAGCGCGCCGGTGCGCAATCTGGCGCTCGAACCCAAACTGCTGCTTGCTCTGTGCGTGATCGCTCACGGCCTCGACCCCGGGGCCGCTGCGCAAGCAGCGCAGAACGGCACCAGGCGCTCGCGGGCCACGCGATACGCGCTCCGGGCCGGCGTTCCGCGCCGTCCCGCACCCCGACGCGACCACCACCAACAGTGCCGCTGCGATGGAGACCCGTCGTCGCCGACTGGTCATCGCGTTGGCCTCTGCGCGCCGCCTTGCAGCGCACCGTAGAGGCGACCTGCCTGTGCCGCGGCGATCCCGTGCCTGAGCTGCGCCGCGGTCACGACACCGATGACGTGACCGACGACCTGGGCGCGAGGCGTGATGAAGTACGTCTCCGGCAGGCCGCTGACGCCGTAGCTTCGCGCGACGCCGTTGCCGGGATCGCGGATGTTCAGGTAGTCGATGCCGAACTCACGCATAAAGTCGCGCGCGTCATCCGTCACGTCCTGCATGTCGAGTCCAAGGAAGAGGACGCCGTGCGGGCGCCCCAGCTGCCGCCATGTGCGCTCGAGCAACGGGGCTTCGTCACGGCACGGGACACACCAGGAGGCCCAGAAGTTCAGCACGACGGGCGTGCCGCGAAGCTCCGCCAGAGATACGCGGCCGTCGGCAAGCGCGCCGCTGAGCTTCCCGCCGAGCTCGTGGCCAGGTAGGCCGCGCTGAAGCATCGAGAGCTTGAAGCCCGGGGCAGCGATCGCGCGCTCCCGCGAGAGGCTGTCGTCGATGCCGGTGTTCGGGCTCTTGGCGACGACCCCGTAGACGAGCAGCGCGACGAGCAGGAGCGGAGCGGCGATCGCGAATGTGCGGAGCACGCTCCGCAGCCCTCGCATGCGGGCACCGGCTGGGCTCTGCTCGCCGTCGTTGGATCGCGTGTCGGGTGGCGTCTCGTCGGTCATGGGCCTGTCCGTGACGGCGCGACGATGCGCAGCGGCGCGTTGAACGCGGAGTACCGCTGCGTCATGAAATGGGCCTTGGTGATGAGGCGATCACGGACGACCCGCCGGCTGTCCAGGTCGACGTAGAGCCGCCACCACGCTGGTGTTCCCGGGTCGGCGAGTGCGAGGACGGCGATTCGGCGCCCACGCTCACGACGGACGTCGAGCAGGCGCACTGCCTGGGCGTACGACGTCCACGTGAACCACGAGCGCGTCCGGAAGGCGAGACCGCCACCGAACGACTCTCTCCGCCATTCGGTTCCGGGCGCGCGGAACCACTGGGTCTTGCCGATCACGATGCTCTCGCCCTGGATGTGCGTCGCACGGCCGCGACGTACCGCGTTGACGTACGCGAACTTGTTCGGTGCTTTGAGCCGATACGCCGTGACGGCGGTGAGTCCGGGCAGCGTCTGGACGCGCTCGTCTTGCCG